>CACZML010000085.1 GCA_902782235.1 Oscillospiraceae bacterium | reverse complement strand
GAGAACGTGGTCAAGTCCGCCGTAACCGATATCGTAAGCCCATCCGTCACCACCGATGATCCACTGTGATCTCTTCATGAAGAAGTCCTCATAATCGAGAGCCTTCTTAGCAGAATCAGAACCCTCAGCCTTAAGAGCTTCAGCGAGCTTCTCTGCGATCTCACGTGTGTTGTCAGCAGAATTGTAACCGTCGATCCAAGCCTGAGCTGCAGCCTTGAGATCTTCAGATGCTGTATTAGCTACTGTCTCTTCAACAAGCATCTTAGCTCTTGATCTGAGCTGCTTGTAACCGAGATACATACCGAGACCGTGCTCAGCGTTATCTTCGAAGAGTGAGTTGCCCCATGCAGGACCGAAACCTCTGTAGTTTGTTGTGTAAGGCATAGAAGGAGCAGAACCACCCCAGATTGAAGAACAACCTGTAGCGTTGGAGATCTGCATTCTGTCGCCGAAGAGCTGTGTTAAGAGCTTAGCATAAGGTGTCTCACCGCAGCCTGCGCAAGCGCCGGAGAATTCAAGGAGCGGCTGCTCGAACTGTGAACCCTTGACGTTAGCCTTAGCCATCGGGTTGTCCTTGTGAGAGAGAGCAACACAGTAATCCCAGTTCTCAGCTTCCTTAAGGTTATCCTTAAGAGGAGCCATAGTGATTGCCTTCTCCTTAGCGATACAAGACTCAACGCAAACACCGCAAGAGAGACAGTCCATAGCGGAAACCTGGATTCTGAACTTGTAGTTGTCGTAAGGCTTCATGCCTGCCTTTGTCTCGAAAGGTGCATTTGCAGCCTCTTCCTCTGTGAGGAGGAAAGGACGGATAGCAGCGTGAGGGCAAACGATGGAGCACTGGTTACACTGAATACACTTTGAAGCATCCCAAACCGGAATGTCTACAGCTGTACCACGCTTCTCGTAAGCTGCTGTACCCTGAGGGAATGTACCATCTTCCATACCTACGAATGTAGATACAGGGAGCTTGTTACCTTCCTGTCTGTTCATTACGTTAACAACCTTCTCGATGAACTCAGGAACAGCCTTCTTCTCAACCGGCTTATCCTCAGCTGTCTTCCAGGAATCAGGAATGTCAACTGCAACAACTGCATCAACACCTGCGTCGATAGCAGCATAGTTCATCTGAACGATATCGTCACCCTTCTTACCGTAAGACTTAAGAGCAGCCTTCTTCATGTAGTCAACTGCCTGGTCAACAGGAAGGATTCCGGAAAGCTTGAAGAATGCGGACTGGCAGATTGTGTTGATTCTTCCGCCGAGGCCGATTTCCTTAGCCTTAGCAACAGCGTCAATTGTATAGAATTTGATGTTGTTGTTAGCGATATATCTCTTCATTGAACCGGGGAGTCTGTCCTCGAGTTCTTCTCTTGTCCACTGTGTGTTGAGGAGGAATGTTCCGCCCGGCTTCAGTGTGGAGAGCATATCGTACTCATAAACATAAGACTGGTTGTGGCAAGCTACGAAGTCAGCCTTGTTGATGAGGTATG
The DNA here is from genome assembly GCA_902782235.1 of Oscillospiraceae bacterium. GTDB lineage: Bacteria > Bacillota > Clostridia > Saccharofermentanales > Saccharofermentanaceae > Saccharofermentans. The sequence continues at coordinate 6,443 of CACZML010000085.1, read as the reverse complement.
TGGAACGGATAGGTGTGTCACCGAATCTCAAGTCAGAGATTGTGATACCACCGGACTTCTTGGAGTCATAAGAGAAGTAAGCCTGAGCGTACTTGTCTGTGTGGTCACCGATGATCTTGATGGAGTTCTTGTTAGCACCAACTGTACCGTCTGCGCCGAGACCCCAGAATCTAGCCTGAACAACGCCTTCACCGGCAACTTCGATAGACTCGGAGCAATCGAGTGAAAGGAATGTAACGTCATCATCGATACCGATTGTGAATCTTTCCTTAGGCTGATCCTTCTTGAGTTCCTTATAAACAGCGAGTACGCACTCAGGTGTTGTATCCTTGGAACCCATACCATAACGGCCGCCGATGAGCTTAGGAGCATTCTTGCCAACATAAGCAGCAGCAACGTCGAGGAAGAGAGGCTCTGCATAAGAACCGGGCTCCTTTGTTCTGTCGAGAACTGCGATAGCCTTAACTGTTGAAGGGATTGCCTCGAGGAGCTTCTCAGCTGAGAAAGGACGATAGAGGTGAACCTTAACAAGACCAACCTTCTCGCCGTGAGCGTTGAGGAAGTCGATAACTTCTTCAGCTGTCTCGCAGACAGAACCCATAGCGATGATTACGCGGTCTGCATCAGCTGCACCATAGTAGTTGAAGAGCTTGTAATCTGTGCCACGGATCTCGTTGATCTTATCCATGTAGTACTGAACCTGATCAGGTACTGCAAGATAGAAGGGGTTGGAAGCTTCTCTGCCCTGGAAGTAGATATCAGGGTTCTGAGCTGTACCACGGAGTGTCGGGTGGTTAGGTGAAAGAGCTCTCTTACGGAAAGCCTTGATTGCATCGTAGTCAACCAATGATCCGAGTGTATCGTAGTCGATAACCTCGATCTTCTGGATCTCGTGTGATGTACGGAAACCATCGAAGAAGTGGAGGAAAGGAACTCTTGTCTTGATTGAAGAAAGGTGAGCTACTGCAGCGAGGTCTGCAACTTCCTGAACGGAGTTAGCGCAAAGCATTGCGAAACCTGTCTGGCGGCAAGCGTAAACGTCTGCGTGGTCACCGAAAATGTTGAGTGCGTGAGCAGCAAGAGCTCTTGCAGAAACATGGAATACGCAAGGGAGAAGCTCGCCTGCGATCTTGTACATGTTAGGAATCATCAAAAGGAGACCCTGTGATGCGGTGTAAGTAGTGGTTAAAGCACCTGTAGCGAGTGAGCCGTGAACAGCACCGGAAGCGCCTCCCTCAGACTCCATCTCGACGATGTTAACCGTCTGTCCGAAAATATTCTTTCTGCCCTGCTGAGCCCATTGATCTGTGTGGTCAGCCATAGGCGAGGACGGTGTAATAGGATAGATTGCAGCGTTCTCAGTAAATGCATACGAAGTATACGCAGCAGCCTCGTTACCGTCCATGGTTTTCTTTGTCAGTTCTGCCATAAACTTGATCTCCTTTGGAAAATTCTTTGCGAGTCCCCTCACCGGAGAGAGAGTCCTCTAATAATGACTGAATAATTATAAACCCATTTAGTCCAGAATGGGGATATAAAAGCGAAAAAATATATATTTATTTTTTATTAAAAGAGCTCCCTTCAGATCTGAAGAGAGCTCTTGTTGGTTTTGATTTATTTCGAAAGGTTTTCGAGGGTATTAGCCGCCCTCATTGTTTTCCGGCGGCGGAGGAGGTGTTGTAGGATCAGGTGCCTTTGTCGGATCAGGTGCCTTCGTCGGATCCGGTGCCTTTGTCGGATCAGGTGCCTTTGTTGCAGTCGGCTGCGGTGCAGTTGTTGTCGTCTGAGCCTGCTTCGTAGGTGTCGGATTTCCTGACTTTGTAGGCTCAGCGGCCTTTGTAGGTGCCGGTGAAGGTGTGGCGTTCTTCAATTGGCCTGTCTTGGGGTCAACCGAATTGTACGTACCGTCAGCGTTTTTTGTTCCTACGGCGATTCTCTTGCCGAAAGCCTGGTATGTTGTTGTGCCGATGGTCTCGCGCTTGATCTCCTTGCCGTCCTTATCCTGCCAGATCTTGAAAGTCTTTACCGTTTTGCCCTGGTGAGCCTCTCTGTTTGTCTTTGTCTTTCCGGCTTCCATGGTCTTATCTTCAACATATTCTGTCTTGCCGTAGCCGCTTGTGGAAACAACTTCACTTCTGAGAACGATCTTCTGCTCATCAGGGAATCTCTTTCCGTAGATCTGGGCATGAACTTCTCTCTTGCTGGAATCGAACCACATGACGATGATGATCTGGTAATCGGTATTATTCTTGAACTTGAAGTCCAATGAACCGTAGTCAACAGTAGCATCGAGACCTTCAAGAACATAATCAGAAGGCCATGCGTGCGGATGACGATCAGTAATCTTAAGGTCAGACTTCAAAACGGCATCGTAAAGCGTGCTGCTGACCTGGCAGACACCGCCGCCAAGGCCCTGCTCATACTGACCGCCCATGATAACCGTTGCTTCCTTGAAGCCTGCCTCTCTTGTTCTCTTTCCTACAACTTTATTGAAAGAGAATTCCTGGCCGGGCTTAAGGATCGTACCGTTGATCTTCTTGCATGCCTGGGAGAGGTTAGTGTTACGGTTTGCGTTGTTGGATGCCTTTGTTGTGTGCTCGCCGCGGAGACCGAAGTTTGCCTTGAGCTTCTCAGTTGTGACCTCAGGCTCCTTAACAACGGAAGGAACTACGACAGAACCTGTGTATTCCTTGTTGTCGAAGAGTTCCTTGACCTTGTCAACAGCAGCATCAATATCGATCGTCATACCTGTTTCTTCAGGTGTGATCGTGAATTCCTTTGTTGAGGGGTTAAAATCGCCGATCTCAGCATCCTTTACGGTTGAATACTGGTCAATGAGAGGATCTAAGATAGTGTGAACCTTCTCGGAAACGCCGTCGATAGCAACTGTATAAGATGTCTCATACTTTGCGGGAGTATTCTTGAGTGACTGCTTGTAGTTGTAGCACTCAATGAGCTTTGTGTAGTCTTCAGGATCAGAAACCTTGTTGAGGCCGATAGTAGCATCAATGATCTCTCTGGTGTTGTATTCGAACTTGGCATCAGAGAAATCAAGGGGATATTCCTTACCGTCGAGCTTAAGTGTGTACTTTACGCTGACGGGGTCTCCCGCATCGCTAAGATCCTTATTAACAGCTTCAAAAGCCTGGTCAGCTGTCATTCCGCTTACATCAACATCATTGATGAATGTGCCGGGGTAGAAAACGTTTACATCCTGGCTAAGCTCAGCATAAACTTCCTCAGCCATGAGGTTTGCTACTGTACCGTCAGAATTTGTGACTTCTACATGCGGTTTGAAGTAACCAGTGGAATAAAGATATCCGTAATATCCGCCTGCGCCGAGGAGAAGAACGAGCACGATTATGGCGATAACTACGCCAGCATGGCTCTTTTTCTTAGCCTTAACACGCTTGGGAGCGGCCTTGGATGCAGTCTTGGAACTGCCGTTCTTAGCTGCGGTCTTTGTTGCCGCGCTTCTTGTTGCGCTTCCGGTATGAGCAGGAGCTCTGGAAGCTTCCACCCTGATGGGTGCAGGTCTGTTTGATTCGCCGCTTCTAACGGGTGCAAGAGCATTGCTCCTGACCTCTGCGGATCTAACGCTAGGTGCCTGTCCGGCTTTTCTTTTCATAAAATTTAACTAACCCCACTTTGTTAACAAAGGTATCCTTTGAATCCAAGCACAATAATATACATAGTTATTACAACTTTCAACCACAGTAAACCCACAGATTGAAAGAAAAATAAGGTATATTTGTCATTCATTCTTGTAAAATCGTTTATAATCCTCGTGGAGTAAAACTGAAATATGACAAAAAAGTATAAAGCATTATTAGCCGCGGATATGGATTTTACGCTTCTTGCCCCCGGCAAGGACATCCCCGAAGGCAACAAAGAGGCCATAAGAACCCTTAAGGAATCGTCTGTCGCATTCACCATAGCCACGGGCCGTTCCTCTTTCCTCGTCGGTAAATTTGCAGAGGACCTTGGGATCGATGTCCCCATAATGACGAGCAACGGCGGCTCACTTTTCGACGCTTCTGCCAGAAAACAGTTCGATTCCATGGATTTTGAGGACTCCAAGATCAGGGACCTCTTAAGATTTCTCATGAGCAGGTCCGCTGATGCGACCCTCTATTCTGACGAGGGAATCTTTTTCACGCCCGCTTCGACCAGAAGGGCGTTTGTAAATTCCTACAATGAGGGGCTCGAGCCCGCCAAGCAGTCCCCCATGATCGATATTGATATGGATTTTCTCGAAAATGAGAAGCTCCCGAACTTCAACAAGATCCTTCTGATCAGCGCAGATAAGGAGCTTGTCGACACACTCTCCTCCGACAAGGAACTTGAGGTCATATCATCGGCTCCCAACCTTTTCGATGTCATGCGGAAAGGCGCCACCAAGGGCAATGCCCTGCTGAGCCTGGCTGATTACCTGGGTATTCCCAGGGAGAATACTTTCGCGATCGGCGACAGCGACAACGATATCTCCATGATCGAATCCGCCGGATACGGCATCGCCATGGGAAATGCGTCTGAGGGCGTCAAGGCTGCCGCCTCATATATCACTGCAAATTATGACAGCCTCGGCTTTGCCAAGGCTGTCTATGAATATGTTATCCCGTTGGTAAATTCGTTCAGTTAAGCTTTGACTTAACGTAATCCTCGACCTGTCCCCTGATCGTCTCAAAGGACTTCTCTGCTGCTGCCTTGTCAGAATCGTAAACGCCCATGTAGATCTTGAGCTTGGGCTCTGTACCTGAAGGTCTGGCGCATGCCCAGTCGATTCCCTTGTTGCCGCCGAGCTCATAGAGGAGAACATTGGACTTGGGAAGTGTGATGTCAGATACCTTTACGCCGTCTTCAGTGAAGTCATAGCGCTTGGATTCCTTGTAGTCGCGGACAGCCATAACTGTAGCGCCGCCTAAGAGGTTCTTTGCCTCAGCAAGGTTCTTGCAGCCTGCGAGCTCTTCCCTGAGCTCAACCATGCACTTGCCGATCTTCTCGATTCCCTCTTTGCCCTCGAGTGTGCAGCTGATCGTCTGCTCGATGCCGTAGCCGTACTTCTCATAGAGGTGGTCAAGTCTGTCTGCAAGTGTCTCGCCCTTCTCGAATGAAGCTGCAGCCATGTTGCAGATGAGCATTGCGGCAACGACTGCGTCCTTGTCACGGACGTCAACGCCGGAGAGATAGCCGTAGCTCTCCTCGAAGCCGAACTGGAAGTGCTTGTCACCGAACTCATCGTCAAGCTTGATCCTCTCGCCGATGAACTTGAATCCTGTCAAAGTCTCCTGAAGCTCAACGCCATAGTAGTCGCAGATGCTCTTAACGAGCTTTGAGGATACGATGGTCGTAACAGCGAAAGACTTCTCGGGAAGTGTGCCGAGCTGCTTTTTGGAATCAAGGATGTAGTCTAAGAGCATGAGGCCCATCTGGTTGCCGGAGAAGCACTTGTACTTGACTTCGCCGTTCTCAACAACCTTTGCAGCAGCACCGATACGGTCTGAGTCAGGGTCTGTGCCGAAAACAAGAGAAGCGTCTGTCTTCTTGGCAAGTTCGATCGCCATTGAAAGAGCCTCAGGGTTCTCAGGGTTAGGAAGGCTTACCGTGGGGAATGCGCCGTCAGGAAGCTCCTGCTCCTTAACGATGTGGATGTTCTTAAATCCTACTGCCTCAAGGATCCTTCTTACGGGCTTATTGCCTGAACCGTGCAAAGGTGTATAAACGATGCTCATGTCAGCCTGCTTATCGATTGCCTGCTGGTCAACTACGAGCTTTTTAACATATTTGTGAATGCCTCGTCGATCTCAGGTCCGAAGGAAGTTACAAGACCCTTTGCCTTAGCTTCCTCGAAGTCCATGAGCTTAACGCTTCTGATATCGGAAATAGCTTCAATATTTGAGAGGACTGCATCAGCTGCTTCAGGCGGTACCTGTCCGCCGTCCTCACCGTAAACCTTATATCCGTTGTACTTTGACGGATTGTGGGAAGCTGTGATCATGACACCTGCAAAAGCCTTGAAATATCTTACTGAGAATGAAAGAACAGGAACAGGTCTTAACTCGTCGGAGAGCCTTGAAGGGATTCCGTTTGCAGCCAGTACCTGAGCTGTGATCTGTGCGAACTCAGGTGAGAAGTGTCTTGAATCGTAGGAGATTACAACGCCTCTCTTAATTGCCTCTTCACCCTCTGAAAGGATGTATTTTGCAAGGCCTTCGGAAGCCTTTGCAACCGTGTAGACGTTCATTCTGTTTGTTCCCGCACCGAGAACGCCTCTTAAACCTGCTGTACCAAATTCAAGATCCCTGTAGAATCTGTCTTCGATCTCTTTTGTGTCATCCTTTATAGCGATGAGCTCATTTCTTGTGCCCTCATCGAAAAAAGGATCTGTCGACCATAACTCATAAGCCTTCATAAAATCCATAATTAAATACCTCCAAGCACTG
>CACZML010000084.1 GCA_902782235.1 Oscillospiraceae bacterium | reverse complement strand
GCGGCTGATATTGCAGTCGTCGGAAACTTCACGGGCGAACTCGGTGAGGCCTGCATGGCTGCGGTTGGCGCGAATACTCCTATTATCAATTTCATAATCAATGGATTTCTCGGCATCTCGCTGGGTACAAATGTCGTTATTGCTAATGCTGTAGGAAGCAAGGACGACGAGACTGTCCAGAAGGCCGTGCACACTTCCATGATCGTTGCCGTAATAGGAGGCATCCTCGTTGCTTTGTTAGGAGAGCTTATTGCAGGACCACTCTTCAGGCTGCAGAACATTTCTGATGAAGCGTTCCCAATGGCACTTCTTTATTTCCGTATCTACATCGCGGGCACTCCGGTAATACTTCTCTATAACTTTGAAGCCGCGATATTCAGAGGCATAGGCAACACCAGGATACCGTTTATAGCGCTTGTAATATCAGGCCTTATCAATGTCGGATTAAACGTTTTCTTCGTAGTATTCATGGGCAGGACCGTCGACGGTGTTGCGACCGCAACGGTCATCTCCAACATGATCAGCGGAATCGTTCTTCTGCTCTTTTTGCGAAAATCGAAAACTGCAGCCAGGTTCGATGAGAAGAAGCTCAGGATCAGTGGTTCAGTACTCAAGAGGATCCTTAAGATCGGCGTTCCCGCGTGCCTCCAGTCCTGCGTTTTCTCTTCTGCAAACATCATCATCCAGTCTGCGATCAACAGCCTCGGAACCCTTGTCGCTGCTGCATCTTCAGCTGCATTCAATATCGAGATATTCTCTTACTATGTGCTTAACAGCTTCGGCCAGGCATGCACGACTTTTACGGGCCAGAACTACGGCGCGAGGAAGTTCGACAGATGTAAGAGATCTCTTAAGCTCTGCCTTATTGAAGGTATTGTAATAGAGGGTATCATGGTATCCTGCCTGCTGTTCTTCGGAAGAGACCTGATCTCGATCTTCACGCCCAATCCCGAGCTCGTAGAGATCGGTTATATCCGCGTTATGTTCATCACGACCGCGCATCTGCTGTCGCTCTTCTACGATGTAATGAGCGGCTACATGAGAGGTTACGGCATTTCGCTTTCTCCTGCGCTCGTTACAATGTGCTGCATCTGCGGTATAAGGATCATCTGGATATATACAGTTTTCGAGCACTTCAGATCGTTCACGAGCATCATGGCGGTATATCCTTTGAGCCTCGGCGTGAACGCTGTGGCGATCGGAATCCTTCTGCTCATAAAGCGCCCTGCGAAAAAGTACAGTACGAAGGCCTGATTTTTTGGGCAGTTTTATAATTGTAATCACTCAGATCAAGTAGTATATTTTGGGCGACAAACGGAAATCGGGGAGCTGTAAGAAGCTGAGAGGGATCAGACATCCGACCCGCTGAACCTGACGGATAATGCCGGCGTAGGGAACCTTATATATATTTATCTTCCTCTTGTCTGTAGTTAACCTTCGGGTAATGCGAATCGCCCCGGGTTCTTAGATGGAGGATTTTTTTATGTCAAAACAATCACTTAATTCGAACCGTGAGAACATCTTAAGAATTTCCACGGGCGGCGTCTGCCTTGCACTGGCATTCGTTTTGTCGCAGCTGAAGCTTTTCGAGATGCCCATGGGCGGATCTGTTACACCTGCTTCATCACTGCCCATCATCGTTTACGGCGTTGCATTCGGACCTTTCTGGGGCTTCGTTATCGCATTCATCTTCAGCCTTCTGCAGCTCATCGGCGGCTGGCTCGTTACACCTTTCCAGGTCTTCCTTGACTACACGATCGGTTACACAGCTCTTGGCATTGCAGGCTTTGCTGCTCTCAAGGCAGATGCACGTGCAAAGGTTCCCGGTGCACTTAATAAATTCAGAGGTGCATCGATCCTCAAGATCCTTGGATTCTCAGTAATTGCTTACATCGTAAGATGGCTCGGCTCAGTTGCTTCAGGCGTCATCTTCTATGCTGATTACGCAGCAGAAGCAGGATACGACAACGCACTCGTTTACTCCATGGTCTACAACGGATCATTCCTCCTGGTTGACCTTGCTATTCTTGCAGTCGTTCTCGTTGCACTTTACATGGTTATCCCTTCTTCCGAAAAGGACAACACCATTGCAACCGTTCAGAAGTTCACTGCAGAATTCATCGGCACATTCACACTCGTTTTCTTAGGCTGCGGTACTGCAATGGCAGTTGGCTGTGACTCTGTAAACGGCGGCGGATACATCCTCACAGCATTTGCTTTCGGTCTTGTTATCGTAGCTATGGCTTATTCCATCGGCAACATCTCCGGCTGCCACATTAACCCTGCAGTATCACTTGCAATGCTCATCTCCAAGAAGATGACAGCTTCTGATTTCTGGGGCTATGTCGTATTCCAGGTTCTTGGTGCAACTGCAGGTGCAGGACTTCTCCAGTACATTTTCAAGCAGTCCGGAAAGATCGACATGACAGGCGTCTATGATGCTGAAGCACAGAAAATGACCGCATGGGGTCTTGGTGCAAACGGCCTTGCAGGCGTTAACGGAAATGTTGTTACAGGACTTATCGTTGAAGCGGTTCTCACATTCATCTTCGTCCTCTGCATCCTTGGTGTTACAGATGCTAAGTTCAAGCACGGTTCATTCGCAGGCATCGTTATCGGTCTTGCACTCGTTCTTGTACACATCCTCGGCATCGCTTTCACAGGCACATCAGTAAACCCTGCACGTTCCATCGGACCTGCTCTCTTCGTTGGCGGCCAGGCTCTCAAGGACCTCTGGGTATTCATCGTCGGACCTTTCATCGGCGGCGCTGTTGCAGCTCTTGCTTACAAGGCGATCTCCAAGTCCAAGGAAGATAAAGCAGACAAGTAATCAGCATATTATCTCAACACACATACACAGCACTAGCCGGCCGGACCCGTTATGGATCCGGCCGGTGTGTTTTTGCAGGGGATTATTTCCAGTCAAAAAAATGTTATAATTTACATGTTGAAGTTGGGGGGACATATCTGGCGTTATGCACTGATCTGAGGGGGTGTGTGCTATGCGTTATACCATTAAAAAGTCAGCTTGTTTTTTGTGTGCAGTTTTTTATCTGTTCTCCATGTCCGGATGCTTTCTTGTCAGACGTGCTGTGAAAAATGTGGTAACTCCGACCACGACGCTCAGTTCTGAAGAAGAAAACAAAAATCTCAGGTACGAAGTCACAAAAGATCTTACAAGTGAAATCTCAATAAAGACCTGGAATGGTTCGGTTCCTGATGGAATGGAAGTAAAGTATGTCGTTGTAAAAGAGGTTTACAGGAACGAACGAAGCAGGAATACCGAGTATTACGATTACGACAACGTGGGCAGGTTAACTTATTACAAAAAAGAAACCCGCGCCTCTACCGATGAATGGAAGTTAGAGTATAACGACGATGGGACATTAGCGCGCAGAGAATACAGATCGATTCATGGGCGCGTTTCTGACAGAGACCCGGACTATGTTATTGAATATGGATATAACGATGAGAAGCTGTTAGTTTCTTATTCTTATTCGGATTCGAATGGCCTGACACTTGATTACAAATTTGAATATGAGAATGGTCATCTGGTTCATTCAAACTATTACGGCGAAAATAAATATACCTATGGTTCGGAACCGGAATGTTATGATTACCGTGTAGTGGTAAGTAATAAGATCGTTGATGGTCATCAATCTGATGTAAGGATCTGTAAGCGCACTTATTCAGATGATACTTTCGAACGGGTTCTAACAGAGCAGTATGAATATGAACACAGCATTACCTATTATGAGTACGACGAATCAGGCCTTACCGGCTGGAGTATTGTGTGTAGTAACCCGGACCACACATATAAGTGCGATGCTAAAGGCAACACGATTGAAGAGTTGGATCAATATGGCACTGTGACCGTTAAACGTGAATATAACGAAGACGGCGACGAAATATTATATGAAAGTTCCAGAGAAAAGATAACGACCACTTTTACTTATGATACAGACGGCAACAAACTGACGGAAACGAGCGAAAACCAATACAAGGATAACGAAAAAGATAGATCGTATACTGCTACGACTACCTACGACTACCGGATTGGCTTGAGGGTATCCGAAGTAAGTGAGATAGACGGTAGTTTTATGGATATGACAGTATATGCATACAAAGCGATCCTTGTGCCTAAGGAATGAATCTGAGAGGGGAGTGCCATGCGTTTTACCATTAAGAAGTCAGCTTGTATTTTATGTGCGGTATTTTATCTGCTTTCCATGTCCGGATGTTTTCTTGTCAGACGTGCGGTGGATTCAGCCATTGATAATAAATCTGCGGAAATGCTTAGGGACGAAGTTACGGGAGATCTTGTAAATGAGATTTCCGTGACCAAATGGACTGGTACGGTTCCTGATGGAATGGAAGTAAAGTATGTTCTTGTAAAGGAGATTTACAGGGACGACAGAAGCCGGAATATCAAGCTTTACGATTACGATACAGCAGGGCGTTTAACCTATTATAAAAGTGACAGTAACGCCTATACCGATGAATGGAAGTTAGTTTATAACGATAACGGGACAATAGCGCACAGAGAATACAGATCACTCAAAGCTAATGGTTCCGCACCTGCCGGACCTGACTATGATGCTGATTATGAATACAACGAAAAGAAGCAGCTGGTCTCATTTTCGTATTCTTTAGACAGAGGACAAAAAAAGACATTCGAATTCAAATATGAAAATGGACATCTGGTTCATACAGATTATAACGATGGAAAGGATTATACCTATAGTACAGAGTCAGAATACTATGATTACTGCGCAGTAGTAAGCGATGACATTATCGATGGGTATCAATCAGATGTTAAGATCTGCAAGCGCACTTATTCGGATGACACTTTCGAAAAGGTTCTTACAGAGCAGTATGAATATAGTGAGCGCGTTAAATATTTTGAGTACAACGGATCAGGCCTTACAGGCTGGTACTATGTGGATGAATGGGGACATACAGTTAAGCATAATGCCAAAGGTGATCTTACCGAAGAATTAGATAAAGACGGTTCAGTGATCGAGAAATGGGAATATAACGACCAGGGTGACCAGATATATAACGAACGTTATGACGGCGGAGTCCTTCACGATAAAGTAAAAACATCCTACACATATAATGATAGCGGCGACAAGCAGACGGAAACGCGTGAATTCTGGTATATCCTTGAAGGAAAGGAGGATACCTTTGTTGCTACGACCACATATGGATACAGGAACGGATTATTGGTATCTGAAATAGATGAGATTGACGGGAAATTCTCGGATATGACAGTATATGCTTACAAGGCAATAATAGTGCCTAAGGAATAAAATAGAACAAGGGATAGTTTGTAAGGGGAATCATGAGATGACGCAGGCAAACGATTTTAATTCGAAACCCAATGATTCGTTTTACGGTGCACCGAGAACGAAGAGTAAGTATTCCATGCCGGCTCTGAGGCCACGTACCAATCAGCCGACAGGATACAGGGGAATGAAAACCACTACGCCCATGATGCGCAGTGTGAATCATGATTATGTGTACTATCCTGTTGATTGGACTGATGAGAGCACCCAAAAGAAGTTCAAGAGGGGTTACTATGATGAAAAAGGCGTTTACTATGAGAACGTCATCATAAGAAAAGGCAACCGTTACGAGACACGTGCAGCATGCAGTTTCTGCGGAACGGAATTAAAACTTAAGTGGAATGAAGGCGCGCTTCCTACCTGCCCGGCTTGTGGTGCTGCCATTCACGAGAATATCGATGGTGTTGTTATTGAAGAAGAGCTCCAGCCTGTTGTAAAGACTACACGCGTGAACAAACCAAATCCAGATGACAAATTCTACGGGCACAAAACCGAATATAAAGGCAATAACACGGTTTTTACAGGTGGAAGATATGAGAGTCCTTCACATTCATATGCTGATTTTTATCCTTTTGCTATCATTATCGTTCTATTTTGTATTGTTGGATTTATTATCGTCATAGCTAATTCGGGAGAGGACAAAACCTATAGTTATAAAAACAATAGAAGTGCTACATGGGCGACAATGTCACCGGAAGAACAGGCTTCTTATGCTGAACGCATGGCCACGGCAACTCATACTCCTACGCCCACACCTAAGCCTACAGAGATCCCCGGATACTGTGTTAAGTTTTATCCAAAGGAATCTTTCACTGACAGGCTGTATGTGGAAGAATTGGGCAGAGAGTGTGTTAAAGATAACAAAAATACTAACAAGTTTCCTACCTACTATGACGCAGAAACGGGCTGTACCTTCCGTTTTAACGATAAGCGTTCTCCGGCGGAATGGCAGTACTATTATGATGGAATCTCATCCCAGTTCGGAGATTATGGCTGGATGGAATATAACTTTAGAGACAGCAAGTGGTATATAGAGGCGGCAGAGAACAACTGGATAAAACTTCCTGACAAATACGATGCGTCAAAACTCTGGCATTTGCCCGGTCCGAATAACGGTAAATACAATGACCGAAGCCGGATCTATGTCGATGAGATCAAGCGTTATTGCTATTTCGATGAAGAATCGGGCTGTTATTATGACCGCGAGACCAAATGTCATTTTTACTATGAAACATACACCGGCAGAGGCTATTGGGTGTATTGGTTTGAAGATCTTCAGCAGGAGGGCCTCCATTGGCTTAAATATGATAATAAAACCCAGAAATGGTATGTGGATAATCTTACGCGCTGGTTTGATGTAACAGGCGTTTATAACTTCAATAAATACTGGCATATTGAGCAGAATCCAAGCTTATAGAATAAGGGAGAACTATTATGAAAAAGACAGTTAAGTTAATGGCATTGGCACTGGCGGCAGTGATGATGATCTCGTTCTGTTCTTGCTCGGATAAGAACAGTAAAAAGAAATCATCTGAAAAAGGTACGGACATTGAGACTGAGACATCCGAAAAGCCTGAAACAAAGGAAGAGACAACAACACAGGAAGAGACCACCACTCAGGCAGATTCCGCGGATGCTGTATACGACCAGATCTTTAATCTTATGAGCGGTGTGATCGGCAAAGATCAGGCTGCAGCGGAGAAGATGATCGGAGATTTCTTCGGTGTTGAATTAGAAGATCTCCTTGGCGGTATTATGACCGATGAGCGAAACGGCATTGTTACGGTAGTTCATGTATACAATAAACTTCTCGTCAAAGACTCTGTAAGGTTCAACGAGATGGAGATCTGGACAGATAAGGAAGACGGACGTGTCCGCAGGGTGGAATTCATACTGGTCAATGATGCTTACAACGCTTACAAGATCGATGACACCCCTGAATTCAGGGAAGAGATCAAAAAGCAATACAGTGGCGTAAAAGACAGACTTCAGCTGTCATACGGCAAAGAGATCAAGACCGGCAAGATATATGATGAAGATTCATTCTTTTTCATATACCAGGTATCTGATGAATGTTTTGCTTATGTTGAGATCCGTGATTTCACAGAAGAAGGCGGCAACGGTCTTTTGAAGATGAATATCGTCTATGCTGACGTGCAGGACCTTCTGGATGCTTAACGGCAGCGAAATGCATCGAAAAAATATTTTCGTGTAATCACTAAACTGATATAATTATTTCCAGATGGGGATTTTAGGGGTATTGGCATACCTCTGTTTTCCCATACTTATTTAGGGATAAAGGGAGAATAAAATCATGAAGAAAACAGTAAAGCTTTTGGCGACGGTAATGAGCGCCGTATTGATGTTGTCAGTTTGTTCCTGCAATAAGGCTGATTCGAAAAATGCAGTAGAACCGGTCATAGGATTGATGGAAGATTCAATCGGTAAAAGCAGGGCTGATGCAGAAAAATTATTTGAAGATTACTTTGGTGTTGAACTGGAAGGTGTCGAGGCACTGAAGTCAGGCAGTGACCAAAGGCCTATTCAAAGCTATTTTTACGATACAGATCTTACTAAAGACGGTGTCACATTTACCAGCCTGGTGATTATGGAAGATGTATTTGCCGAGACGGTTTATTCTGTTGAAATGAACAGCAATAATCTTGATACCGCTAAAAAGGAATACGATACTTCTTCAGGAAAGAAAAGTGAGATAAAGGATCTTGGCAAAGCGATGAATAAAGCTGTTCAGGCTAAGGTTGGAAAACCGGATTACACTGAACCGTTATTTGAGGGCAGTAAAGAATCTTATTCGAACAGATATAAAACGGATAAAATAGTTTACATTGTGAGTGTCCGCGATCTGACAGAAGCTCCTGATAAGGGCAGTGATCTGGTGGATACTTCTATCACGGTATTTCAGACTTAATCATAAAGTCTGCGCAGAAAGGACTCGTATGCCGGTAGTTAAAGTTTCAATGCTTAAAGGGAAGACTCCCGAATATAAGAAGACCGTTCTGGATTCGATCCACGACGGTCTGGTCGAATCGATCGGAATCGAAGACTGGGACCGCTTCCAGCGCG
>CACZML010000083.1 GCA_902782235.1 Oscillospiraceae bacterium | reverse complement strand
ACTTCTTCCGAAAGATAAAGGTCCGATTCCGCCGGTGATTGCTGCATAGGCCGTGATTCCCATCGCCGATACTACAGCCGCAACCAGAAGGATCGTTACAGCTTTCTTCTTAACATTGTGCTTAGGTAATTCTGTTGTTACAGCGGGAGAAGCCAAGAGCATCTCGCGCATTTCATTCTTTCTTGATACATCCATTTTTATCTTATCTGAGGTATCTCTCATAAATATTCCTCCAATCCAATCTTCATCAAAGCCTTGCCTCTGTTGATCCTTACGGCAACTGCTGACTCAGATATCTTCAGTATTCCGGCGATGTCCTTGTACGAGTAACCTGCATAATAGTGCAGATAGATAGGCATCCTGAACTGGCCGTCCAGGTTCATCAATTCATCAAAGACTGCCCTGTTTCTCTCGTCGAAATCATCGAAATACTGCAGTTCATTTTCACAAGACTCAAGATCAACGCCTGTCTTACGGGATGCTGACCTGAGATAATCCCTACATCTGTTGGCCGTCATGGTAAAGAGATAAGTCTTCTCCTTACTTGGTTTGATTTCGACATGATCGCCGAGGAGTTTTAAAAACACATCCTGAACTATGTCTTCAGCATCGTGTTTTGAACCCGAATAATAGACGGCAAATCTGTATAGATCATCTGCATAAGCATCAAATAATCTGACTACATCTTCGTTTTTCAAAATTTCTGCCTCCGGTGTTATTTGAGATCTCACCTATAAGACGTATCAGAACACCTTTTTCTTACAAGCGGCATCGAAAACTTTTTCTACAATTGAAAATGCACTATTGGAGTATTTATTGGATTGCTTTTCCGCATTAAGGTGGAGTTCTTCTTTTTCCTGGCCTTTCAAATATCTGTTTTGACTTATTTATTTTATCTGTTGAGCTTGAATAAAAGAACCGTTACTGCCCCGTCAACCTCTTCTCCGACGATATCGAAGCCAAAGCGTTCTGTATAAAACCTGATGTTGCGTTCGTTATCTTTTGGTGTTACCAAAGTGAGTTCATTCCAGTCAGGATGTTCACTCATAAAATGCTTCAGCAACAACGTTCCTGTTCCGTGGCCTTGTTCTTCCTTAATTACTGCCAGGCAGCCGATGTAATACTTTCCCGGTCCTTCAGATTTATAAGAGATAACTCCTACCGGCTTTCCCTCATCGTAAGCAATGATCTTCGGGTAATCCTGCACAGATTGTTCCATGTTTTCGCGGGATCTGCCATATGCCTGACATTGTCCATAACGGATGAAATCATCATAGAATGCGGAATTATAGATCTCTATCAATATATCCGCATCACTTTTATCTGCACACTTATATTCCAACATGTGTACTCCTCTTAACAGGCTGTCACAGGTACCTGATAAGCTCATTCAGATCACTTATCACGATATCCTGACCGAAGTCCTTTTTCTCATCTGTCCTGTTTATCAGAATGGCCTTAACGCCTGCGTTACGGGCGCATTCCATATCCTTGCTCTCATCTCCAACGAAGGCCATCTCTGAAGGATCGATACCAAGCTTATAAGCGATCATCAAAAGGCCTTCCTTACAGGGCTTCCTGTAGCCGGTATCGTTGGATGTATAGGGCAGGTCTATATACTTGATAAGAGGGCCTATATCTCCCAGCGCAAGCTCATTATCCATGCCGTAAGGAACATCAGAAAGGGTCGCGGTAAGAATACCCATCTCCTTTATCTTCTTTAATGCATCCTCTGCTTCAGGATAAACATTGGTATCAACCCTGAAGTATGAATAGAATTCCCTCTTTATATCCTGCATAAGAGACTTATCAACGGTGGTATTTTCGAGGATCTCCGTAAAGATCGTATCCGACGAGTATTCCTTATCCCTTGGGTTGATCCTTGTATTGTACTTGGTGAGCACTTCACCGAAATGTGTGTACTCTTCCTCTGTAAACTGAATGCCGAGCTTCTCAGCCACGCTTCCGAAGGCCGGTCTGTAGAGCTTAGACCAGTTGAGCGGTACCGGATAGTAAGTAAGTGTTTGGCCAATATCGAAAACAATAGCCTTCATACAAGTAGTCTCCTCTCAAATATGGTAATTATAACATTCGATTGTATAACCCTTCTGATATACTGATATTGTTAGGTCGTATTAGAGGTAAGGAATCAGGGAGTTTAATATGAGATACGATCCGGAAGACAATGAGTATTATTTCAGTACGGTAATGGTTCCTGACGAGGCCGAGACCCGTGCGAGTTATGATCACTTTAAGGCCTATCAGCAGGACAGCTTAGCTCACCTCGGTACATGGACCAGGAATATGATGAAGGATGCTGACGGCAATACAAGCACCTTAAGAACGGTAGCGGGATTTATTTGCAGCTTCGCTTTTATTGCGTGTATTGCAGCAGCGATTCTCTGCATTCCGGTCAAACGTTATGATCTGATACCCTGGTTCGCCGGTGGTCTCATGCTGTTTGTAGGTGTGCTAATGATCGTAACACCGGATACCAAAAAGGCGGCCGGGTTTGCCGAGAACGTGACCTTCCAGCGTATAGGAGGCGTGATCTCACTGCTTGGAGGAATAGGTCTTTTTGCGGTCAGCGTTATTTATCCCAAGGACAATATGACGTTATATGCGATGGCTCTGGCATGTGAGATCGCGGTCGTGGTTTTCCTTGCCATGCTGGTCAAGCTGATCGGATACAAAAACGCCCCCAAGAGTGTTTATTCCAAAGAAGTTGAAGCAACATGCATCGGTTATGTGAGGTCATACTATACGCTTGTAACGAGCGAGGCATGCAACCAGGAAAATCCCGTCTATTCACCGGTTTTCGAGTACTATTACGAAGGTGAGAAATATCAGTCTTTCTATGATCTTCCGCTCGAGGGCACAGACGGCAATATCCCGGTAGGTTCAACAAGCAAAATAAAGATTAATCCGGATTCTCCCAGCCTGATCTTCGGCGGCATGGGCAACTACTTATCCGGACCTTTGGCAGGCACTCTTTTGTCGTTTGCAGCTTCAGTAGTATTAATTATCCTGCTTGTCAGGTTTTCGTAGTATAGCGCAGGAAATATTCATAGCGGTAAATGATCATGCCCAGAAACGGAGCAGATATTCATCGATAGGAGCGATCTTGTCCTTGCCTTTTACATCACGATAGAAGGCCAGCTTCTCGACTTCCTCTTTATCCGTTCTGAACGCTTCAATGGACTTAAGAGAATCTGAAGGAAGCGTGATGCCATAGAGTCCGCCATATTCGTTGTGCCACTCGGGATTGAAGTATCCCGGAGCAAGATGGAGATACGTAAGACCCAGAAATGAGTAATTGCCGTCTTTGATACCAAGCTCTTCTTCACACTCACGTACAATGCACCCGCGGATCGTCTCGCCTTCTTCCCTGCATCCGCCGAAGATCTCCCACTCCTGACGGTATTTGTTCCAGCCGAGAAGATAATCGTCACCGACCTTAACCACCGCAAGGCAATGAGTAACAGGCTGAAATTCAGCATCAGCCTTATCCTCATCCGTTTTAACCAGATCCAGCAATTCATTTCCCTTAACATCTTTGATCAGCATAATTCATACCATCCCACTTTTAGTTTTTTCACGAGTTGCGTGTATTATTTTGCCTGCTTCAAATAATCGGATTCCACCGTCTTTTCCAAAGCTTTTTTATAAAGAGGCGTCCTCGTAAATATAACATAGAACAATACATCCATTACAATCTCAACGAAAACAACAACTACGCTGTAAGTATCTGAGAACGGATAGATCATCGCTCCTGTCAAAATAATGTTCTTAAACATGTGCAAAAAGAAGATTGGAAATACCTTTCTATTTGCTGTCACATATATTGTCATATAAACAAGTGCCGCCGACATACAGCTTACAATAAAGAGCAATCCCAGAAACGGATTGATCATAAACCAGTCATGCTGGATCTGTGCCGGATAAAAGTATAACGGCAGGTGCCAGATTCCCCAGATAAAACCGATAAACAAGGATGCCTGAAGTAGCTTGTCTTTTCTGTACAAGCGGTCTGTCAGGAAACCTCTCCATCCAAATTCTTCAGAAAACGGTCCGGAGATTATTCCCCAAAACAGAAAGTAAAAGAAATACAACGGGTTCTGTGCGATCAGCTTTAATCCCTCAAAACCGAGCTTCTCAGCGCCAAGTCCTCGCGAGATCATCTGCGTCACAAATACTTCTGCGCAGATTAATCCAAGCGAGATCAGGATTGCAACGATACATGCCTTATTGGGAACAAAGCATCTTTTCAGAAAATCCTTTATCCCGTCCTTCGTATAAAAGACGAGCACGAAAATAATGCCTGTCAGGGTTGGTATTACGCCTCCGATCCCGAAAAACAGTGAAGCAAAATCAAACGACGATATTGATGTGTTCTCAATATCCAATCCCATGATCAACGGCATAAACTGCAGCAGCCATGTTAATGCGATCGTTATAACTAAATAGAGAATAATTATTTTTCTGTTCTTAGCGACATCCTTATTCATGTTTTATCCCCCTGCAAATATCCATATAAATTATCTTATTAGCTGAAAATAATAAGTGCTGTCAGTTAATTATATTCAGAAAAATCTATACAGACACATCTTCTGTTTTGACGATTTTAAAACCTGCATTCTTATACATTTGAACAGCACTCTGATTCCATTCAGCAACATGGATCATCATTTCATTGTATCCGCATGAGGATATGTGATTCATTGCCCACATTAAAAGCTTTTTGCCATATCCTTTGTGCCTGAACGAACCATTGACAAACAGATCATCAATCTCATTCCTGTAACAGGCAACAGAACCTATCAGTTCTTTTTCAGCAACCAAGATATAAATATCTGATGCCTTATCCAATATCTTACTGCTGTCGTGATACCAATCATAAGGGCTGATATTCAGAGCCTCTCTCATAGGACGGAAAGCGGCATTGTACATAGACTTATATTGTTCCAGATACTGTTCATCAAATGGAACACAAGAGATCTCTACCGGAGGAATCTCTTTGCTGTCACGTCTCATCTCGAAAACACGGAAACTCATATTGTTTTATCTTCGTTCATGACGCTGTCTTGCTAAGCCTTTAATAAAATACACACTAACCACTACCATCATTACTGCCAATACATCCGAAGCAACTAACTGGCCTATCGCAGCTGCCGGAATTGGCTGTAGTGGCCATGGTTCAATAAAGCTCGCAAGACAAGCTCTAAATATCCAAACCACCGTGAGGAAAAAATAGAAATAAATCACTTCGCGATTCATGGCTAATGCTTTTTTACCTAAAAATGTAAGCATAAGGCTTAGTCCAAAGAGCAGCGCTGAAAAGCAGTAATTTGTATAATCTATCCCCACTATAAGATTCTCATATTGTGTCGGGAGATAATCGTACCATTGAAACATCCATGGTACAAAGAAATGCCATAGTCCAACTAAAGCACTAGTTATCACCGTAATAAAATATAAGACGCGTATCCCTTTTCTCAAAATGATTCTCCCTGCAAACCCTAATGATTAACCTGTAACATAACACGCAAGTTCAAGCGCTATTTCGAAATGTCCCGGATCATGCTGCGTGTTTTTCTTCTGGTTCTTTTCCATCCGTGAATCCCACTTCGGAGCATCAAGAAGATCGCCGCTGGTAAAGAAGAAATAAGCATCCAATCCCCTGAAATCACACATGGCCTGAATCGCAGCACATTCCATTTCTACCGAAATGCAGCCGTCATTCTTTCTTTTATCGAAGTTTCCTCTGGTCTCACGGTATACAGCATCTGTAGTCCATGTTTTCCCCTTCACATAAGGAAGACCTGCCCAGTCCATAAACTCAGCAACTTTTCCGCTGTTTTTCACCGTAATGTAATCAGATGCAGGCGCATAGTGATATGACGTTCCCTCATCACGGTAAGCTTCTGTAGGGACCATTACTTTTCCTCTGGCTATTTCTTTATTCAGACAGCCGCAGCCGCCGAACTCTATATACTTGTCAGTCTTAATAACAGACATTGAATCTTCTATATCGCCTACGCAGCCCGGAGCACCGACAAAAGACATGTATATGGCAAATTCTTTATCTTTATAAGTAAAGCCGTATATCGGTTTGGCTCCGTTCGAAGAATAAATATCTCCGATCTTTGTGCAATCGTAAGCTTCCAGAACATACTGAAGGATCTCATTGGAAAAAGTCAGGATACAGGCATCAACCTTTTTGGCATCTTCCTTTTTCCAAGGCTTTAATATTTCTTCAGTTTTGTTATCAAATGAATCCGTGATCATTTCACTACTCTCCCAAAATATAAATTCCCATATTATTCCCCAACCCTTGATCAAGGTCATTATATCATGCCTTGTTCTTATAGTTTCTATGGTAAGATTTGCTGTCTATATAACTTACTATCGCTTCATCCCGACAAACTGAAAGTTTTGAGCGTCTCAAAATTCTAAACCCATTTCATACGCCTTGGAAAGATGTCGAGGAATATTCTCTCTGAACTCGATAGATGAGCCGCACCAGTTTTCAGCACCATTCAGTTCCCGAAAACAGCCAACAGAGCATATCTTGCTGTCCAAAAGATCCTCCAGAACCTGGCGGAATTCGTAAAAGGCACATTTCCCGGTTTGCGGAGTTTTGTCAGATCAACTCTTATTACTATAAGTCCGGAGCTAGCTCTCCCGTTCTCCAAATTCTTCCACGGTCTTATACTTGCCGCTGTCAGGATCTTTTTCCAGGTACTCTATGTAATAGATCCCGACTTTGTCTTTGTCTTTGGAATCAGCGAGAATACCGCTGACAAAAATACGGGCACCTTTATCGTTAACGTAGTACATCGTGTATGTAAATTTATTTCCGTCCGGCCTGTATTGGTTTCCCTCAGGATCGAAAGGTTCGCCCAGAAATTCAAATGCAGTATATCTTTCCATGTCTTTGGATGAATGATTTTCTATGTCACATCTGTCAAGAAAATCCTGAAGGTCGTCTTCGGTCAGATCGTTTTCTTCCAGCATGTAAGGAGACATGAATTCATAAAGATCTCCGGCATCCTTTTCAGCTATTGCCCCCGCCACTTCTCCACGATCAAATTTCCATCTGTTGGTGATCTTATCATATATAGAACAGCCACTCACCATAGCGATACACAAAGCCATGAGCATGACAACGCTGATCGAAAGTCCGGCTTTTTTCTTTTTCATATACATCATTCCTGTCTTATCTGTTTCCTTGTATTCTTAGCCTTTTATTCTGATGGTTTTATAGCTTTTTCTCAAACCTGAACATGCCGTCTGGGAATTGATCATCAACGGGAATGTCCCTTTCATCGGGATCATTAGGATCCGGATGATGGCTGTTAAAGAACTCTACAATATGGAATCCGCAACGGTTCACATAGAAGTGGCTCAAAATATGGTGTAACTGTCTCCCATATCTTAACCTCAGGATGCATCTTTTCCACTTCGCACCAGGCAGCATATCCGATACCTTTGCTGTGAACTTTCGGAGAAACAAACAGTATCTCAAGATCACCTCTGTCTCCTTCGACCTTTAAGATTACACCGCCTACTTTCTCGCCGTCCTGAACGATCCGGTATGCTTCACCTGCATCGATTGAATCTTCGATGGTCTTTCTGGAAATGATCTCCCCGTCTTCCTCAAAATGATCATCACGGCATCCAAATTCCTGAAGAGCTCCGTAATTGAAAGCCTCCTGATTATCCAGAATAAACTGTTCTCTGTCATCTTCCGTTAAAGGTACAAGTCTAATATCCATAGTTGCGTTTCCTGATGATTTACTGTTCTATTATACAATACGAGCCGGGATTACTCCTGGCTCGTTATATTCCTGATATATACGATCTAATCAAGACTTAGCGTAATAGTTACATCACCGTTGCTTAAGAGATCTTTTAATTCCTTTTCTGTCAGATCGATCTTGCC
>CACZML010000082.1 GCA_902782235.1 Oscillospiraceae bacterium | reverse complement strand
ACTAAGGTCAAATATGGTAATTACACAAATGCGGGACTGATCCCTGAACTGGATATTCTTTTCACACATGATGTGGAAGACATGCCGTTTGATATCAGATATCTGTATGCAAAACTTAATACCGCCATTTATGGACACACAATAATGCATGTGCCGCATGATGTAATTGCTTCATATAACTATTGCTAATTTTTTGCCATTTTAGACCCGTTTTTGGCAAAAAAATAGCAAAACTCAAACGTTTTGCTAAAATCCTTGCCAATTTGACCCCTTTTTTAGCAAAAATTTGGCAAAAGCATTCGACCGTAGACATACGCACCTTGAAGCCACATCTCCCCTGTTTTATCAAAAATTTTGGCAAAAGCATTCGACGAAGTGTATGGACGGAATCAAAAACCCCTCCGGAAGGGATCCTTCCGAAGGGGCGGTATGTATAGGTTTTGTTAATCAGTTCACAGCTTGAAGCCGGGCTTATGTCGTCGGCGTTGTGGGTGCAGCAGGTGCTGCAGGAGCGCCGCTTACTGACTCTGCTTCGCCGGTTGAGACGTTCAGTGTCTGGACATTCTCAAGGCCGGATACTGTGATGTTCTTGTTGACCTTAGCGTCATAAGTATTGGCTCTCATGATCTCTCTGATGTCGATTCCTGTTGTTTCCTTTACGGACTCAATTGTCTGTGCAAGGACGGAAGGAACATAGGATCCCATGGAGTTTACACCTGTGTCGCCGTTGCCTGAATCGATGATCGTTACCTTGTCGATCGTGGACAGAGGCTTTGCGATCTCAGCTGCCATCTCAGGAAGTGCCTTAACGATCATTTCCATCATAGCTGCCTGGCCGTACTTCTTCATAGCTTCAGCCTTCTTCTCGAGTGCTTCAGCCTCAGCTAAACCCTTAGCAGCGATAGCTGCAGCTTCAGCTTCACCGACCTTACGGATACCTTCAGCTTCCTGAGCCTTAGCGTAGAGATCTGCCTCAGCCTGTACTTTACGAGCCTCAGCCTGCTTCTCGAGTTCGAACTTCTCAGCTTCAGCCTTTCTCTGTCTCTCATAAAGAGATGCGTCAGCTGCCTGCTGCTTTGCGAACTTCTCAGCTTCAGCCTTCTTCTTGACTTCAGCGTCGAGAGCCTGCTCTTTAACTTCAGCTTCCTTTCTCTTGAGGTCAACTTCCTTCTCCTGACGTGCGATGTCAGCATTGGTCTTTGTTACCTCGATCGTCTTACGCTGATTCTCTTTCTGAATCTCGTAAGCTGCGTCAGCCTCAGCCTGCTTTGAATCTTCGACTGTCTTGAGCTCAGCTCTCTTGATAGCGAGTTCGTTCTGCTTTACAGCGATCTCAGTATCTGCTGCGACCTTAGCGTCGTTAGCTTCCTTCTGAGCCTGTGCCTGAGCGATAGCTACGTCTCTGTCAGCCTGTGCCTTAGCGATGGAAGCATCCTTCTGGATCTTAGCCATGTTGTCCTGACCCAACGCGTTGATGAGATCCTTCTCATCTGTTACGTGCTGAACGTTGCAGGAGATGATCTCGATACCGAGACGCTTCATGTCTTCCTGAGCCTTCTGCTGAACCTCGTCACCGAACTTCTTTCTGTCGTTGCAGAGGTCCTTCAGTGTGATCGTACCGATGATCTCTCTCATGTTACCCTGGAGGGAATCAACGAGGGAATCAGCGATCTGCTGCTCTTTCATATTGAGGAAGTTCTTCATGGCGAGCTTAACGCCTTCGCCTTCGCTCATTACTCTTACCTTAGCAACTGCGTCGATGTTAACACCGATGAAGTCTGCTGTAGGTACATATCCGTCTGTCTTGATATCGATCGAGATCTGCTTGATGAGGAGCTCGTCCTTTCTCTCGAAGAAGGGCATCTTGAGTCCTGCTCTACCGATCAGGATCTTAGGGTTTCTACGAAGACCCGAGATGATATAAGCTTTGTCCGGCGGTGCCTTTACATAGCTGCAGATAATGATGATGATCACAACGATCGCAATGATTACTGCTGCAACGATAGGGCCTGTTAAAAAATCTGGCATTTTCCATATCCTCCTTATTCTTAAAAAACCCCACACCGAATCATGTACGGCACGGGGATGCATAAGATATTGCTAAAGATATTTTACAATACGGGTACCCCCGGTCAAGAAAAATCGTATCGGGGCAAATCCGATTTGTACACTTGAATAATTTGGAATATCCCCGGTTGTGCGGGTTTAATATTTTTCAACAATTTCAAGACCCAAAAACGCTGTGATGCAACTATACAAGACCTTAGAGCGGTTCAAAAGAAAACCCGCTCCGGTTTTGGAGCGGGTGAATTGTTCCTATAGATAAGTTTCTGATTTATTTAAAGAAGTATACGAAGCCCAGTACGTGGAGGACAACACCTGCGATGCAGAAGAAGTGCCATACCATGTGGGAGAACTTGAATCTTCTCTTGGAAGGCGCGAAAAAGATTCCTACTGTGTAAACGATCGCACCGGACAAAAGGAGCCAGAAAGTAACTGTTGAAGTGTTTCTGTAGAACTCGATGATCCTGAAGATGATTCCCCAGCCCATCAATGCATAGATGAAATAAGTGAATCCCTTGCCGACCTTTGTGTGATAAGCAAGTGCGGTAACGAGAACGCCTGCTAACGCACATGCAGCTTCCAGAGCCCAGAGGACTGCGCCTGAGATAGGGCTTAAGATATTGATGCAGATAGGCGTGTAAGCACCAAGGATAGCAAAGTAAGCAACGCTTCTGTTGACCTTGTTCATTACTCTCTTGTGAGGAGTGCCGTGCTTCATGAGGTGGTAAACCGTAGACATGATGAGCGCTAAGATCAAGGTGATGATGAAAGCCGATATAGCGATGACAGACATAACGACATGAGCCTGCGTTGTGCTGTCCACGGCTGTAACTCTTAAATATGTGTTGATCGCTGCGAAAGGAAGAAGTCCCAGAAGGTAAAGAACCACAACGCCTGATGTGATGGAGTTGCCGACTTCCTCACCGAAAGTCTCATAGGTCTTGTTGATGCCTCTTCTTACGGCCTGCTTTGAACTCTCAAACCATGTAAGCTGCTTAAGACCTTCTTCGAGCGGGTCTTCACCGGTTGTTGCTGCATGCTTCTTATCAGCGCTGCTGGCAAGCAATGTTTTCCAGTATTTTTTGTTCTTAGCCATCGTTCCTATTCTCCATACTATTAGTCAACTGATACATTTTACAAGGTGAACGGTATGTTTTCAACATAAACGCCGAAGGAGGCTTTAATCTCCGCTGTTCTCCGGGTCAGGTGCGCCTAAAACGATAACGTCATCAGGTTTCTTTGCGGGAGCTCCTAACTGGATCGCTTCGTCGGCCTTAGGCTTCGGAGGAGGCATCGGTATCGCCTCATCTGACTTCGGCTTAGGTGCGCCAAGCTCGATCGGTTCATCGCTCTTAGGCTTAGCTTCCTTCTTAACCTCACCTGCTCCGATCGCAGCAACCGCCTCTTTCTCAGGTGCTTCAACACCAAGATGGACGGGTCTTACGGGTGCTCTTACACCTGCTCTGGGCTTGGCCTTGGGACCTTCGCGCATAGCGGGCTTCTCGGGAGCCGGAACGGGCGGGAGCTTTGCTGTCTCTTCGCCGTTAAATGAAGGAATGTTCTTACGTGTAATGTCAGCGGGTGTCTGTGCAGTAACAGGCGCGCTGATAACTGTGCCCAATACCTCAGGCTTGCCGTGCACTTCAGGAACCTTCTTGGAAGGAGCTGCCTGATCGGGAGTCATGGGGTTGAGCTGCTCGGAAAGATAAGCGAGTCTGTAGAATCTTACGATCCTGAATATGATCGGCCAGAAGATGGCGAGAGGCAGGATCCAGTAAACGACCCTGGGTGCTGCCGTATTTCCCAAAAGCTTTGAGAGCGCTGCAAAAGGCGCTTCCATGACGTTATAGATGGTCCTGAGGCAGAACGCACCGAGCTTGGTAAGAAGACCGGGATCTTCGGAAGCGAGCTTTTCCGTCGGATAGAACCACAAAGGCAGATAAATAAGGATACCGTAGGCTGCAAGGCCCCAGTTGATCCATTCTTTTTTCTTGAATGCCGCATAGCAAGGCAGGAAGAGCACGAAGAAGACTGCATAAAGGAAGCTCATGCAGCGCTCGAAAATCGTGAAGTCTCTGGGGACTATGCCTTCATATGTGAAGTAGAGCGGCGAAAAGAACACGAATGCCAAAGCGCCCGCGATGAGTCCCAAGAATACGCATGTGAAGTAGTCTCTTCTCATATATCCCCTTGCAATTTAATAAGGCGGCTCTAAAAAGAGCCGACCCTATTTTAATACAAAATACTTTGTTTATAAAACATTTGCGGATTTTTGCCTTATTCTATCGGCCTTAAGTACTTGAGCTTGACCGATTTGAGCGTTACGCCGCCGGATGCGAAATGAATGCGGAATACGCAGTTCTTGGCATACATCATGCACTCGGCATCCTTCTTTACGAGCTCTCCGCCCGTGCCGTTCCATGTGATGACCGCGAAAGGAATGCTCGTGATGTAGCATGTCATGGGGATCTGCGCGAGTTCACCCAGATTGGAATAGCCTGTGAATTCGAGCGAGTAATAACCCTGCTTATCGCATGTGATGCCGAATACGAAGTCCTTGCCCCTGGAGGTCTTGGTCTTGCACTCGATCTCGATCTCATCCGTCATTGTGTAGTAAACGTCTGTATCTACTTCGACATCGTCATCGCCGAACGGGCTGTCGATGTGGTTGATCGTTACTTCCTTGCCCTCTACCCTGTCCATTGCAGGTGTGTTCATGGCAAAGTTCAGGATGTTCTTCGCATTTCTCTGGAGCTCTGCTCTTGTGATATTGGAGCCGTCGCCTTCTGTAAGTTCCTTATAGGTGTCAGCTTCTAAGAGGTTCTCCTTTTCGACGCTTGTGCAGACCATGTAAACATCGTTCTGGGATCTTGCCATAACGGAGTGGTCTTCTAATGAATACTTGTCTGCAACGCTTACTTCCTTGTTGATATATGCCCACCAGTCGGTCATGACAAGGCCTGTGAAGCCCCACTGCTCACGGAGGATCATGGTGTTCTGGTCGTAGTGGTTTGCGCTGTATGTGTCATTGATGCGGTTATAGCTTGTCATGACGCATCTTGCGCCGCCTTCCCTGATCGCGATCTCAAAGGCAGGAAGATAGATCTCTCTAAGAGCACGTGAAGATACACGGGAGCTCATCTCACGTCTGTTGGTCTCACGGTTGTTGGCGCAGAAGTGCTTGATAACGGGTGTTACGCCGGACTTCTCAAGTGCCTTGACCTGAGCTGCAGCCATAAGGCCCGTAAGGAGCGGATCTTCGGAGAAATACTCGAAGTTGCGGCCGTTCAGGGGATGTCTGTGGATGTTGATTCCGGGGCCTAAGAGAGCGTCGATCTTATTGGATACCATCTCGATTCCGAGGTAGGAATAAAGCTCTTCAACGATCTCTACATTGAATGTGGATGCAAGGCATGTTCCGTTAGGAAGCGAGAATGCCTTCTTGCCGGAATCAAGACGCATGCCTGAAGGACCGTCTGTGCAGCAGAGGGTCGGAACGCCCATCGCTTTAAGCTCTTTGGTAATACCTCCGAATGCAGCAGCCGTACCGATCGTAACCTTGGGGCTTCCCATGCCCTCGCCTCTGATAATGAGGCAGAGATCCTCGTCGGTGAGCTGTGCTACAAATTCGTCCATCGTATTTTTGCCGCTCTTAACGTCTGTCAACTTGATGCCCTTGTCGCCTGTCTGAGGGATCTCAGCAGGGACTCTGTCCATTCTCGTTGCGAGGTGGTCGACCGTCTGAAGAGGTGTGTCCTCTTCGCCCTTTGAATATGTACCGTCGCCGTTAGGAACAGCAGTAAGACGCTTATAAGCCTTATGCGGAAGGAGCGCATTCTCGAGCGCTTCGAGGAGCTTACCTTCTGAGAGCTCGAAAGTTCCGACAGGTGATGCACTTATAAAATCGCTTCCTAAGAAGAACTCATATGTGCCCTGCTCAAGGACGAAGCCTGTCGTGCCGAAGCCCGTTCTGCCGTCGTCATCAAAAGAAGCGAACCTTCTTACGGGTGCAGTGATCGTTACGCGCTCTTCGCAGCCTGCGGGAATATTGCCTGTCTTGGTAAAGCCTGCAAGGACTCTGGAAGGCTTGGAGAGCTTTCCGTCAGGTGCTTTGCAGTAGAGCATGACCGCTTTCTTGCCTGAAGCTTCGCCTGTGTTCTTTACTGTAACGCTTACTGTGACCGTATCATTTTCGAACACGAAGGAAGGATCGGTAAGATTGAATGTTGTATAGGAAAGGCCATAGCCGAAGGGGTAGAGGACCTTGTCATTTGCGAATGTTGAGAAATATCTGTAGCCAACGAAAATGTCTTCCTGGTAGACATCTTCCTTCGGATCCTTGAGGAAGTTCGCGTCGGAAGCGTAGTCTTCGAGCTTCTCTGCGATCGTGTCAGGAAGGCATCCTGACGGATTCTCCCTGCCTGAAAGGACTCTGGCGACGCTGATGCCGCCGATCATGCCGGCCTGCCAGACATAGAGAACGCCCTTGACGTTGTACTTCTTTACGAAGGACATGTCGATGATGTTGCCGACGTTGAGGAGAACGATGACGTTGGTGAAAGCTGCCGTAACGTTCTTTAAGAGCTCCTCTTCACTGTCGCTTAAGTAGTAAGCGCCCTTCTCTGCGGAATTGTCCCTGTCCTCGCCTGCAGTTCTTGCAATGATGACTACCGCATAATCGTTGCGGGAAGCCAGTGTCTCAGCTAATTCTGAGGACACAGGCATCTCGGCCTGAGACCATGCCTCCTTGCCCCAGCCGAGTCCTGTGTCGATGGGATTTTCTGCATCCCATTTGTCGTATATGTCCATGAGCTCGGCATCCAGAGTGATGCCGGAGCAGTCATTGAGACCTTCCCTGATGTCGGTTACGTGATGAACGTTTACCATACCGCCGGAACCTGTTCCGGACTTGTAGTAGTGAGTCTGCATCCTTCCGAAAAGAGCGACGTGCGCGCCGGTCTTCAAAGGAAGGACCTTATCCCTGTTCTCGATCATGACGATGCCTTCTGCGGCAGTCTTGATCGCAGATTCTGTATATTCATTCCAGTTAAGGGTTATCTCATTCATTGATAATACCTCCTGCCATATCCCGATATAAACAAACTTAAAGTAACTCTGTGCATTGAATATACAGTATTTCAATGACGCCCGATTGTATTTTACCCGCTTTTATTATTCATTTCTTGCGTTGTAAGCAAAGACGCGGAAACACTGCGTTTTTACCGTTGATTAATTTATAAATTTGCAATCTATCTGATATTAAATACAATATTGCAGACCTATAATGTGGAAACTTTACTTACTAAAAAGGCGTTTATGGCAGGCAGAAGAACCGATACAGACATGACTCCGATGTCGATCATATTAAAGTTCACACTGATGCTCCTGTTGGGAAATGTTGCCCAGCAGCTCTATAACATTGCCGATACGATCATCGTAGGCAGAAGTGTCGATCCTTTGGCGCTTGCGGCAGTCGGCTCCACAGGTACCATCATGTTTCTCATGTTCGGCACATCGAACGGTATGGTGTCAGGCTTCTCGATCGTTACGAGCCAGAGATACGGCGCTGGTGACGAGAGGGGCGTAAAGGCATCCGTTACCAACGGCCTTTATCTGTCCCTGATCATCGCTGCCCTCATCACGGTTGCCGGCCTTGCATTCATGCGCCCTTTGCTCGTTCTCATGAATACGCCCGAGCAGATCTTCGATTACGCCCTGACATATATCTCGACTATCTGCGCAGGCATCGTCTGCGTAATCCTTTATAACTACTGCGCTTCGCTCATGAGGGCGGTCGGAAACAGCTTAATGCCTTTGATCTTCCTTATCTGCTCTGCGGCTACAAATGTCGGCTTGGACATCTGGTTCATCGTCGGACTTAGGATGGGAACATTCGGCGCAGCTCTTGCAACTGTCATTGCACAGGGTCTTGCAGTTATCCCCTGCGTTATCTTCATATATGCGAAAATGCCGGCCTTAAGACCTTCAAAGGAAGATTGGAAGCTTAATCCCGCCATCATCAAAGAACAGCTCAAACTGGGCATTCCGATGGCTATCCAGTACGGCATCACGGCGTCCGGAACGGTCATCATGCAGAGCGCATTCAATACTTTCGACTACATCGCAGTCGGCGCTATCACGGCCGCAAGCAAGTTCCAGGGAATCATCACGATGGGCATGTTCTCCGTCGGCCAGACAATGGCAGCTTACGCAGGCCAGAACTACGGCGCACGCAACATGAAGAGGATCAGACAGGGAGTAAAGAGCGCACTGAAGATCTATATCGTCTATTCTGCCGCTGCAGCAGTCTTTGCTATCCTCGCTGTGCCGAAGATACTCTGGATCTTCTTCGATTCAGACGTCGACGTCTCGCTTTATATCCCGTGGGCCATGCCCTACATCATTGAGTGCGCGGTATGCTATTTCTTCCTCGCCATGATCTTCATCTACAGACACTCGATCCAGTCAGTAGGCTTTGCACACATCGCAATGATCCTGGGCTTTGTCGAGCTTGGCGCGAGAATGATCACATCCTTTTACTCGATCTACGTCCATAACTACTACATCGCCGTAGCATCAGACCCGTTTGCGTGGGCTGCCGCAGGCATCGCAGGAATGTTTATCGGCCGTTATCTTTTCGCGAAAATCGAGAAAAAATGGGCGAAAGAAAACGGCAGTCAGCCTGCTGTTCAGGACAAGTAACCGCCGTTTCTGAAATTTTTAAGTTTGCTTATGTGGTAGTCTCAGCCGTGGACTCCGTTGTTGTTGTCGTGGGCGCGCCGCCATCCTTGGTGTTATAAACGTCGTATTCAAGACCGTAAAGGGTCTTTGTCTGGGGATCGTATAAGATGAAATGGTAGAAGCCGGTCTTGAAGTTCTCGTCCTGTTTATACGTAATGCGGATCTCCGTGGGATTCTCATCGTTTATCGTGTCCGATATGAAGGTATAATCCCAGTCGAAGCCCCTTCCTTCGGCTACCGCGTATTTATATCTCCAGACATAAGTCTTCGCGCGGTCGTCAAGCTCGAAAACTATCGTAAACTCATTGGTGTCCGTATAGCTCTCAGACGCTTCGTCCCAGCCGGGGCCTGTCATGTAGACGTTTTTGACCATGTCGAAGATGTTTTTCATGAACTTCAACGTCTCAAGGTTCTCGTAATTATAGAGGCAGATAAACTCAGCAGGATTATAGAGCTGGTATCCGTCACCGGTCTTCTTGAATATGAGCGTGATCTTTTTATCTATCGTTTTCTCGACATCGTAAAGAAGGGTATTAAAATCGGCAGGGCCTAAGAACTCTTCTCTCATGCCGATTACCTCGTGGTAATCCTTATAGGAGAAAGTAACGTCAACCTCGCACTTGCTGCCCCAGATGCCGCCCTTATATGAGTCGTCATCGATCTCATAGGTGATCGTCCCGGCGATCATGTTCTTAACCTTCCAGGAATCTGTTACCTTGGGAGTCGTGTAGTCATCGTCATCGTCTTTCTTTA
This sequence comes from Oscillospiraceae bacterium, assembly GCA_902782235.1. GTDB lineage: Bacteria > Bacillota > Clostridia > Saccharofermentanales > Saccharofermentanaceae > Saccharofermentans. The sequence goes on along the minus strand of CACZML010000082.1, from coordinate 2,820 downwards.
TTGAAGGCATGGCGCTCTCAAGATCACGGCATTCCTCGCTGTATTCCGTGAATTTCTGATAATCGCAGTCTGCCAGTGCCTTGCTGATCTTGCCGATCGTATCGTAGATCTGGTCCTTGGTGCTCTTAGAGGCAACCGTATCATCGGGATCGTCATCATCTTCAGGGAACGTGGGTGTTGTGAACATAGAACAGGAAGCCAATGAAAGAACATTAGCTAAAACCAGTACCGCCGCCATAATCTTTTTGCTCATTTTCGCTTCCTCCGCACAAGAGCTATTATACCAATCTATACATTTAAGGGGGCGAAAATGTTGCACGGGGAATTTCTCGAGGTTTGAAAAGCCGATTGCTTCAAAGTGACACGTTTTGATGGTCAGAATGTGTCACTCTGCAGCAATATCGCGTAAATTGCCAAAAAGTGACACGAATACAGTGTCAAAACGTGTCACTTCACGTCACTACAATAAAAAACCGCCCCGGAATCATCCGGAGCGGTCAAATAAAGCGTTAGTAATATAGTGCTAAGATCAAGCCTTACCGTCTGAACCGAGAACGTACTTAATCTTGTGAGCAACCATGTCCTTAACTGCCTGACGAGCGGGCTTAAGGTACTGACGGGGATCGAAGTGATCAGGGTGCTCAACGAAGTACTTACGGATGTTAGCTGTCATAGCAAGACGGATATCGGAGTCGATGTTGATCTTGCATACAGCGAGTGTAGCTGCCTTACGGAGCTGCTCCTCAGGGATACCAACTGCATCAGGCATATTTCCGCCGTACTGGTTAACCATCTTAACGAACTCCTGAGGTACGGAAGAAGAACCGTGGAGAACGATAGGGAAGCCGGGGAGTCTCTTGATGCACTCTTCGAGAACGTCGAAGCGGAGCGGAGGAGGTACAAGGATGCCATCTGCATTTCTTGTGCACTGAGCTGCTGTGAACTTGTAAGCACCGTGAGAAGTACCGATAGCGATAGCGAGTGAGTCGCATCCTGTTCTGGAAACGAATTCCTCAACCTCTTCAGGTCTTGTGTAGCTCTCGTGGCCTGACTCTACGACAACCTCATCCTCGATACCGGCGAGTGTTCCGAGCTCAGCCTCAACAACTACGCCGTGGTCGTGAGCATACTCAACAACCTGCTTTGTGAGAGCGATGTTCTCCTCGAAAGACTTGGAAGAAGCGTCGATCATTACGGATGTGAAGCCACCGTCGATGCATGACTTACAAAGCTCGAATGTATCACCGTGGTCAAGGTGAAGAGCGATCGGGATCTCAGGATTCTCGATGACAGCTGCCTCAACGAGCTTTACGAGATATGTGTGGTTAGCGTAAGCTCTTGCGCCCTTGGAAACCTGAAGGATAACAGGGCTCTTGAGCTCGCCTGCTGCTTCTGTGATTCCCTGAACGATTTCCATGTTGTTTACGTTGAAAGCACCAACAGCATAACCGCCGTCATAAGCCTTCTTGAACATCTCAGTCGTTGTTACTAAAGACATATATATATCCTCCTAACGAATTTTGTCTTGACGTACTTATATTACAATCTTTTTGTCAAAACTCAACCGCAAAATAGGGGAAAGTGTCCTTAATTAACAGAAGATTTCCATATAAAAGGGGGCTTTTTTGTCAAATGATTTTCGCTACGTCCAAAAACGGGTTAATTGCGGCTAACTTTTGACAATATAAAAGCAGGGCGCCGCTTGTAGCACCCTGCCGTTTAGCCTGATATTATCAAAAGACTTATTTCTCGAGCTTCTCGCCGCACTTAAGGCAGAAAACAGCCTCAGGATCGGTGATCTCAGCACCGCACTTGGAGCAGATGACCGTATTTGCAGCCTTCTCTTCCTTGGCCTTCTCTACTTCAGCCTCTTTCCTGGCTGCTTCCTTGGCGTCATCTCTTTCAGCCCAGTCATTGGCCTTGTTGACTACCGTAGCACCGGACTTAACGATGGACTTGCCAAGCTGCTTGAACGCGCCGCCTAAGTCTTTGCCGGTCTCTTTCCAATCTTCTTTCAAGCTTCCCATTGTTTATTCCTCCGAAATCTTATTAAGAACTTCAACAAAAGGATATTCATAAGAAGCCCCAAAATCAACCTTACAGGCGTGAACTTATTGTTACCTGCCGGCTCAGGCTTTACTTCCTGCCCGGCTTTTTGGATATCCTGGCTTCGAAAACCCCGTCCTTCAGCGTTGTCCCAAGGTAGAGCTTATGCTGCTCCAAGATCCTTCCGGCAATCGCAAGACCCGTGCCGGGAGTGAACTTGCCCGAATCTGTCTTATTCGTTATCGTGAAATCCTTGCCGGTTATGGCCACTTCGATCTTCGAATCAGCATCCTTATACTTGTTTGCATTATCTATCAGGCAGCTGAGCGCCGTCTTGAAGTAATCCTTATCCATCTTGATCTCAGTGTCGCCCTTGATATCAATGTCAGCGCCGAGCTTTGCCGCAACATCCTCGATGCATGCCTTTACGGAAGCCTTGGCAAACTTTCTGTCAGACTTCTCGGCGGTCTTAAGGATCGCTTCGATGTCCCTGTTCATCTCACCTGTCTTCTCAAGGATCTGGTCGGCATAGCGGTCCTTCTCATCTCCATCAACATCTTTGAGGTTCTCTGCATAGCCTCCGAGGATCTGCAAAGGAGTCTTCATGTTATGCGCAAGAGAATCGATGAGATTATTCTTGAAGATATTGTTCTCGTAAGCTTTCTTATACTGGCTGTAAGGCCTGATCGCCGTAAGCAGGGCGATGCCGACGCAGAGGACAAAGAGAACTATGCCCAGGAGGATCAGGAAAGGCTGGTAGAAAGCCTCAAAAGG
>CACZML010000081.1 GCA_902782235.1 Oscillospiraceae bacterium | reverse complement strand
TCCTGATAAGTGCGGAATGTTCGATATCGTTGTTTTCGACGAGGCATCACAGCTTCCCACCTGTAAGGCAATCGGCGTAATCGCAAGAGGTAAGGAAGCTGTTATCGTCGGCGACCCCAAGCAGATGCCGCCTACGTCTTTCTTCATGGAGCAGGTAGATGACGGTGACGATAACTATGAGACAGATGACCTGGAGAGCATTCTCGACGACTGCCTCGCTATCTCCATGCCTCAGATGTTCCTCGCATGGCACTACAGAAGCCGCCACGAGAGTCTTATCACTTTCTCCAACAAGTCATTCTACGACGGAAGACTTTACACATTCCCGTCTCCTGATGACAGGCAGTCCAAGGTCACACTTATCGACTGCGGCGGTTCATTTGATTCAGGCAAGACCAGAACCAATAAGGTCGAAGCTCAGGGTCGGCGTAGTTACATTTAATATCCAGCAGCAGTCCCTCATCGAAGACCTTCTTGATGAAGCAGCAAGCAAGGATCCTGAGCTTGAGAAATGGGCATTCGGAAGTGAAGAGCCGATCTTCGTAAAGAATTTGGAGAACGTTCAGGGTGATGAGCGTGATGTTATCCTGTTCTCAGTCGGCTACGGCAAGGATGAGACAGGCAAGCTTATAATGAACTTCGGTCCGCTCAACAGAGACGGCGGCTGGAGAAGACTTAACGTAGCCGTTACGAGATCCAGGATCGAGATGAAAGTATTCTCGTCGATCTCACCTGAAGAGATCCGTATCAATGACACGGCATCTGAAGGCGTGAAAGCATTTAAGAGATTCCTGCAGTATGCATCAGGAAGCACGATCTGGGATCAGGACATCGCAAATACAGGCAGTTCTTCTGATAATTCAGGCACGCCTCTTATCGACAGGAATGCTGCTTTCACAGGTATCGCTGACGATATCTGCGCAAGGTTCAAGGCTATCGGATACGATACAGACAAGGGCGTAGGCAAGTCAGGATTCAAGATCGATATCGGTGTAGTATCGCCTGAGAAGGACGGCACATACTGCCTTGGTATCCTTTTAGACGGCCCTGTTTATGCGGCTTCCGGTACTACAACATCAAGAGAAGTATCTCAGATCTCAATGCTCAAGGGCTTTGGCTGGAACATCGTAAGGATCTGGTCTCTTGAATGGTGGGAGAATCCGGATAAGGTTTTCGAGAAGCTCGTTGCGATAATCGAGAACGCAAAGAAGGAAGAAGAAAAGCCTGCGGAGGAAGTCCCTGAAGATAAGGCTCCTGAGACAGCGGAAGCGCCTTCTGAAACGGAAGAACCCGCAGCAGAAGATACAGGAAAACCTGAACCGCAGGTGACGATCTACGGAGTCACACCGGAAGAGGAAACAGACGGATCGGAAGATCAGGCTCAAAAAAAAACTGACGATATAGCGTCAGGAACACCTGAGATTCTTTATAAGACTGCCGATCTGAAGCCCAGGATCATGACGGGCGCTGATTTCTGCGATGCCAGAAATACCAAGGCTCTTCAGGCTTGGGTGGAATCTATTGTTGAACAGGAATCGCCTTTGAGCTCAGATGTCCTTTCCAAGGAGCTGATCGCAGCTGCAGGCATCGCCAAGATGACTCCCAAGCTCCGTGAGCGCTGCACATATCTTGTCAGAAGCATAAAGAATAAGATCCACATCACCAACCAGGTGCTTGATCCTGCGGCAGATGAACCTGAGACGGCTATCTTCCTTTGGAAAGACGGCACAGAGATCGGAAAGGTAATGGATTATTACCGCATTCCCGCTGAAGGCGAAAAGGCCAGAAGAGCCTGTGACATTCCTGTCCAGGAAGCTGCATGTGCAGCAAGATATCTCGCCGTATCGCAGTACGGAATGCCTTATGACAGCCTTATAGTTGAGACAGCAAAAGCGATGGGTCTTTCGAGAGCTCCTGTTGATTCGGACAATTACAGACTCGGCAAGAAAGCTGTGGATTACTGCATCAACCAGGAACTCCTGACTTTGGATGATGACGGTTTTGTCAAAGGAACAGAGTAATTTTACCAATATGGTATAATTCGGTGGATGGGTGAAGAACTGAACAATATATCTTTGAACAAGAGTGCAAGTGAGTTGCCTCTTTACGAACGGCCCGGAAGACTTAATCCTGACCGTCATGTGCCCCTGACCAGAACGGACAGGGTGGATGTTAATGTTCACTACGCTGATGAGAAAAAGGGATTCTTAAAGGATTCCGATTCACCTGAATTTACAGATCTTTCCGTCAATGCAATGGATCCTTTCGAAGATACCGCGCTCTTAAGCGGTGATATCAAGCCTAAGGTCGTCGGTGTCAGGAAGAATGCTCCGAAGCTCGAGAGCAAGATCTTCGTTCCTGAACTGGATACTTCGGAAGTAAAGCAGACGATGAAGAAACGTGTTCCCTTAAAGCAGGAACCCGAACCTGAGATCTATATCGCCGAAGAAGATAAGGCTGCTTCATCAGATTTTATTGCCGATGCGTTCAGCGGAGTTGAGACGGAGGAAAAGCGCGAAAAGAAGTCAGCCCAGATTGTTGATATCGCAAGACTCCGCATGTATGTGCTACTTTTGGGCGTAGTCGTTATCCTGGAGACCGCAGGAATAGCGCTGCTTATTGCGCTTTAATCTTTTTCGAAAAATTATAACAACGAATAAGGGCTGCCTCACTTGAGACAGCCCTTTTTGAATCGTGATCAATTCTGATTATTTCTTCTTTTTCTCAGACTTAACAGGTTCAGACTGGATAATTCCTTCCTTTGAGGAAGCAGCTGACTGCTTGTCCTCGAAGACGTAGTCCTTACCGGGCAGTACTGCATTGAGGATGATTCCTACGAGGGAACCGATTGCAAGACCGGAGAGGGAGATAACGACTGAGCCGCAAGGAATTACGATAGCACCAGCTGCGCTGTATGTAACACCAATCGAGAGAACGAGGATGAGAGCAGCGATGATTACGTTTCTTGACTTACCGAAGTCGATCTGGTTCTCAACGATATTTCTTACACCGACAGCGGAGATCATTCCGTAAAGAACGAGGGAGATACCGCCTACAACAGGTGTAGGGATAGCAGCGATGCAAGCAGCGAGCTTAGGTGAGATTGAGAAGCACATTGCGAAAACAGCTGCAAGTCTTACTACCTTAGGATCGAATACCTTGGAGAGTGTAAGAACGCCTGTGTTCTCGCCGTATGTTGTATTAGCCGGAGCACCGAAGAGGGAAGCCAATGTTGTTGCAAGACCGTCACCCATGAGTGTTCTGTGAAGTCCCGGATCCTTGATGAAGTTGTCGCCAACTGTGGAAGAGATAGCTGAGATATCACCGATGTGCTCAACGATAGTAGCAAGAGAGATAGGAACGATAGTAACGATAGCTGTTACAAGAAGACCTGTATCAAGGTTGCCGCCTGAGAAGATGGAGAAGACTGTATCCTCATACTTGAAAGGAAGTCCGATCCATGCAGCGTTCTTGATGTTCTCGATGCTTGCTTGAGAGAAGAGCTGGAAGTTTGCATTGCCATTGATCGTATAATATCCTTCAACAGGTACTCCTAAAGCAAGTGTAAGTGCAATGCAGAAGACGCATGCGCCGACAACACCGAGGAGGATAGGGATGATCTTGATCATGCCCTTGCCCCAGATGTTGCAGATAACGATGATAAGGATTGCAACGATAGCTACGAGCCAGTTCGTGGAGCAGCTGTTGATAGCTGTACCGGAAAGGCAGAGACCGATAGCGATGATGATAGGACCTGTTACGATAGGCGGGAAGAATTTCATTACACGGTTAACGCCGAAGATCTTGATAAGACCTGCAAGAATGAGGTATACAAGACCGGCTAAAGCAACACCGAAGCATGCATAAGGCAGGAGCTCTTTCTCGCCGTTAGGTGCGATAGCAAAATAACCTGCAAGGAAAGCGAAAGATGAACCTAAGAATGCAGGAACCTTTCTCTTGGAAAGAAGGTGGAAAAGGATAGTTCCCAAACCTGCGAAAAGAAGTGTAGCTGACACCGATAATCCGGTGAGAGCAGGAACAAGGACAGTCGATCCGAACATGGCGAACATGTGCTGGAAACCGAGCATGATAACACGACCGGCACCTAGTGATTTCGCGTCGTAAACCGCTCCATCCTGAATACTGGATTTACTCATAACAAGCCCTCCGTTGTTTATGGAATTTAATTTATAATAGCACTCTTATGTAAAAATCAAGCAACGAATTTGACATTTGTCTGTAATAATTTTCGGATGCCGCAATTTGTTTTATTGACTTAAAAACTGATTCAACTAAAATATTCAAGAGGTTGCTTATACCCTTATTTCACTATGCGGTAAAGGAGACGGAATATGCAGTACAAAGATTTTAAGAACGTTCATGTTATGGAGCATCCGCTCATCAAGCACAAGATCTCTCTTCTGAGAAAGATCGAGACAGGTACTTATGAGTTCAGACATCTCGTAGAAGAGATCGCTACTCTTGAAGGCTATGAGGCTTTAAGAGATCTTCCCCTTAAGGATGTTGAAGTTCAGACACCTCTTGAGAAGACAATGGCTCCCATGATCGACGGTAAGAAGCTTGCTATTGTTCCTATCCTCCGTGCAGGTCTCGGAATGGTTCCCGGCGTTCAGGCATTAACACCTCTTGCAAAGGTCGGTCATATCGGACTTTACAGAGATCCTGAGACACATGAGCCCCACGATTATTATTGCAAGCTTCCGGATCCTATCGACCAGCGTCTTATCGTTGTCGTAGATCCTATGCTCGCTACAGGCGGTTCAGCTGTTGACGCCATCAATTCAATCAAGGCTCACGGCGGCAAGCAGATCAAGTTCATGTGCATCATCGCTGCTCCCGTTGGTATCGAGAGACTTGCAAAGGCTCATCCCGACATCGACATTTATGTCGGAAATGTAGACAGAGAACTTAACGAAAACGCTTATATTCTTCCCGGCCTGGGTGATGCCGGCGATAGGATCTTCGGTACAAAGTAATTCGTGATATAATTGCCGTTGCCGTTTTACGGCGACCAATTTGGAGGTAAATGATTATGAAATTATCTAAAGTTATTGCAGCATGCCTTACATCAGTCATGCTCTTAATGCCGCTTACATCTTGCGGTTCTTCTGCTCAGAAGAAGTTCGTTGTAGGATTCGATTCCGAATTCCCGCCGATGGGCTTTGTTGAGAAGGACGGTTCTTATGCAGGCTTCGATCTCGATCTTGCTAAGGAAGTTGCTAAGAGACTGGACATGGAGTTCGTAGCTCAGCCTATCGCTTGGGATTCCAAGGACCAGGAGCTTAAGTCCGGCAACATCAGCTGCATCTGGAATGGCTTCACTATCACTGAGGAGAGAAAGGACGCTTACGAGTGGTCTGATCCTTACATGAAGAACCAGCAGGTAGTTGTTGTTAAGAACGATTCTTCTGTTAAGTCCCTTGCTGATCTTGCAGGCCTTAAGGTTTGCGTTCAGAAGGATTCTTCAGGACTTGCAGCTCTCGAAGGCAAGCCTGAGCTTACAGCTACATTCAGTGAACTTGTTCAGGTAGATTCTTACCTCAACGCACTTATGGAACTTGAGTCCGGCAGTGTAGATGCGATCGTAATGGATGAGATCGTTGCACGTTATGAGATCCAGACATCCGGCAAGCCTTTCGTTGTTATCGATGAAGCAGTTTCTGCTGAGGAGTACGGCGTAGGTTTCCTTAAGGGAAATAAGGATCTCAGAGACAAGGTCCAGAAGACATTGGAAGAGATGGCTAAGGACGGCACAATGGCTAAGATCTCTGAGAAGTGGTTTGGTGCTGACATCACAACCATCGGCAAGTAATTTTATCAACCGTTAATTAACATAAAGCCCCGTTCGAGACGATGCCGAGCGGGGCTTTAGTGTGCTATAATCCGTTGTATGAGTCCCATAATATCATTTCTTGAAAGTAACATATTTGGCACGTTGACCGGCTGCTCCATTATTCTGGCAGTCGCATGTCTTATCGTGTCAGAAGTAATAATGAACTCCAAGAAGAAGCACTATCCTGAAGGCGCTAAGATCAAGAAGCCTGCAGCAGTGGTTCTTTTGCTTGCCGCAGCAGGAATCCTGGCGGTTCCGCTTTTGGTCACAGTTATCTATAAACTGTTTAATCTCGTAACAGGCGACAAGGAAACATTCTTCTCCACAATGAAGCTCTTAGGACAGGGCTTCGGTTTCTCATTCGGAATCTTCTTCTTTACGATCATATTCTCGCTTCCTTTAGGCCTTTTAGTTGCTGCAGGCAAGATGTCGAAAATAAAGACCATCTCTGCATTCTTCAAAGCATATGTCTCGATCCTCCGCGGAACGCCTCTTATGCTCCAGCTCCTTCTGGTCTATTTCGGACCTTACTATCTGTTCGGTATCACAACGGGAAATATCCAGATCGGACCTTTCAACTACAGATTCATAGCTTCGATCATCGGTTTCTCTTTAAACTATGCAGCATACTTTGCAGAGATCTTCAGAGGCGGTATCCAGTCAATGCCTAAGGGCCAGTACGAAGCTGCCCAGGTGCTTGGCTTCTCGAAGTCTCAGACATACTTCAAGATCATACTGCCTCAGGTGGTAAAGAGAGTTCTTCCTTCAGTAGGAAACGAAGTAATCACACTCGTAAAAGATACATCACTTGCACAGGTTCTTGCCGTTACCGAGATGTTCACGCAGGCGTCAGCGCTTGCTTCGGCACAGGTATCAGTAATGCCTTTTATCGTTGCAGGTCTGTTCTATTACATCATGAACTTCATAATAGAGCTCCTTTTGGGCTTGATCGAGAAATCAATGAACTATTACTCGTGAGGACATAAAATGAATATTCTTGAGATGCATGACATACATAAATCTTATAATGACCTTGAAGTCCTCAAGGGTATCGATCTTACTGTCGCAAAAGGCGAAGTCGTTGCAGTGATCGGTCCTTCAGGCGGCGGCAAATCAACGCTTTTGCGCTGCGCTACGATCCTTGAGAGGATCGATTCCGGCAAGATCGTCATAGGCGGTGACGTTCTCTGCGATACAAAGGATGATAAGATCCATTACTGCGACAAGAAGATGATGGGCGAGATCAAATCCAAGTTCGGACTTGTCTTCCAGAACTTCAATCTTTTCCCGCACTTCTCAGTCAGAAGAAATATCACGGAAGCTCTTATCCACGTTCATAAGAAGACCAAGCTCGAAGCAGACATCATCTGCGATGAACTGCTTTTAAAGATGGACCTCGTCGAAAAAGCTGACGCTTATCCGTGCAATCTTTCAGGCGGCCAGCAGCAGAGAGTATCTATCGCAAGAGCACTTGCAACAAGTCCTGAGATCCTGTTCTTCGACGAGCCCACATCCGCATTGGATCCTGAGCTTACCAAGGGTGTCCTGACCGTTATCAAGGATCTCGCATTGGAAGAGATGACGATGGTTATCGTTACACACGAGATGAGCTTTGCAAGAGACGTTGCAGACCGCATCGTATTCATGGACGGCGGCGTCATAGTTGAGGAAGGCCCCGCATACGATCTCGTTACAAACCCTAAGCAGGAGAGAACAAAAGCCTTTTTGGCTGGTTACTAAGGCGCAATTAATATATTCACGAATTTCGAACAGTATTTGCTTACGCAAATAACTCATTCGTTTGAATATATTAATTGCTTATCTTTGATTAAATTTGGGGTTAAATAGAATGATTAATTTTGATGAAATAATAAACAGGAACACACCGGAAGATCTTAAGCATGCAAAGATTGAGGGCATAGATGATCTTATTCCGATGTGGGTCGCTGATATGGACTTCAGAGCACCTGATGAAGTCGTTGAAGCTCTTGTTGAGCAGGCCAAAAGAGGCGTGTTCGGATATTCTGAAGCAGATGAATCCTACGATAAAGCGCTTGCCAGCTGGTATAAGAGAAGATACGGCTGGGACGTGGATCCCAAGACTGTCTTAAAGATGCCCGGCGTTGTTCTTGGTATCTCAGATTCGATAAATGC
>CACZML010000080.1:8321-12489 GCA_902782235.1 Oscillospiraceae bacterium | reverse complement strand
TAAAGGCAGACTTACGGGAATTCTTTCCAACGAGACGGTTTTCGGAGTCGACATAAACAAGACGGGATTAACACCTGTTATCGAGAGTTATCTGGACGATCTTATTAAGGAAAAAGGCGCTGTCAGAGAAGTGCTTCACGCTGCCGTTGCCAATTAGTATGTAAGCAGTAGACATAAAAATCTTTTTATGTTAGTTTCTTTATAGTTATTCGTTATTAAAGGGGATTTCTATAATGATCATTACTCCTAAGAACACTTTTGAGCCGAACCGCGAATATGCTCTCCGCATTGTTAAAGACAACATCATCAACATGGAGATCAAGCCCGGTTCTCTTATCGGCGAACAGGAGATCGCAACACAGCTCGGAATCTCAAGAACACCTGTTCATGAAGCATTCCTGGAATTATCCAAGTCCAAGATCGTAAACATCCTTCCCCAGAAGGGCTGCAGCGTTTCACTGATCGACTATGAACTCATTAAGGAATCCAGATTCCTTCGTATCGCAGTAGAGACCGCACTTCTTAAGGAAGCATGCGACGTTGCTACTGAGGAAGACATCCAGAAGCTTTATGCCAACATCAAGCTTCAGCAGTTCTACATCGAGAACGATCCTCCGAAGTTCTTAGACCTCGATAACGAATTCCACAAGGATATCTATGTTGCCTGCAACAAGCTCAACTGCTTCTACATGGTATCTCTCATGAGCCTTCATTTCGACCGCGTAAGATCGCTCTCACTTAAGACGATCAAGGACCAGAAGCTCGTATCTGACCACATGGCGATCGCTGATGCCATTGCAGCTCATGACAAGGATGCAGTCGAGGCAGCATTTGCAAAGCACATGTCCAGATTCGATCTCGACTGGGACATCATCAAGAAAGCTTACAGCGAATACATCACCGAGTAAGTTTTATCAGAATCAAAACTCAAAGGCTGTCACTTCACAAAAAGGACAGCCTTTTTTTATTGTGGTAGAATCACTTTCAGGGATTGGAACCCCAATAAAGATAAGGGAGATTAATATGGACGGAATACAGTTTGTGGCAGGCATCGGACTGGTTTTACTGATCTTTTCCATTCTGCTTTGCATTGGAGGAATCATACTCCTTGTCATCTCGATACTTAAGACGGTAAAAGGCAAAAAGAAGATCGGCGGAATCGTAGTCGGCGCCATAATGACCGTCACCGGTTTCTTCGCAGGACTGTTTATCGGAATGCTCTTCATGGTAGGCGGCTACTCTGCCACTTTTGTTTCAAGCGATACGGCTAAGGGTTATGTAGCGGACATTGAAGCAGCACTTGAGGATGAGGACAGCGACGATCTTTATGACCTGTTTGCAAAGGAAAGCTATTCCGGTGATGAACTGACACGTGAAGATGCCCGAGAGATATGCGGAATGCTTGAGGATACCGATTTCAAAACCATCAAAGCAACAGGCTCCTCATGGCACAACGACGTTAAAGAAGTAGGCTATAAAGGCTATCTTACCGACAATGACACCGGAGAACAGATAACTGTTGTCATGAGTGTCATCATCAAGGCAAATAACAGAGACTACACAGGCATACAGTATCTCAAGCTTACCAAGGCTGGTTCAGAATACACATACGGCACCAAGCCGAAGCTGAACTGATGAGATAATCACTACACACAATGAGAAGCCCCTGCACCGTAATGGTACAGGGGCTTTCTTTTCGGGAGTCTGCTTAATAGGGGTATCTATTAGTCAATGCTTAAAACAACGTCTGTTGTCTCTGTGATCTCGCAGTTGCCCTGGAGGTCTTCGTAGACATAGATGAGAACGTAAGTTGTAGCGCCGTTCAGCTCAGCTACTGAAGGAGTGCTCTTGCAGAGGATCGCATGATTTGTTCCTGCAACTACCTGTGAACCGATGTAAGCAATAGGCTCATATGTAGCGCCTGTGAGAGTCTCTGTAGCCTTCTCGACAACCTTCTTGATGTCAGCTGTGATCTCTGTTGATTCAGCATATGCCCAGCCGCCTACCTTATCGCCTTTGTCATCAACGCCGGGGAGCTTCAAAACATCATCCTTAAGGAATGTAGCGCTGCCGGAAGGATCTACGTTGATATATGTAAGTCTCATTTCCTTAGCTGCGTTCTGAGCCTGGATCGTGGATGTTGTAAGGAAGCAGTAATTTGTTCCTGCAACTACCTGTGTTCCAAGGAGCAGGACAGGTGTATGGGAATATCCGTCGATCTTGCTGATTGCCTCATCAAAATATTTCTTAAGTTCATCTGTCATAGCGTTAGACTCCGCAGCTTTCCATGATCCGGCACCGACACCGATCTGAGTATTGATGATCTCTTCTCCGTTGACCTTAACAGTAGCGTTGATCTTGCTGTTGTTGGTAACCTTGCAGGCTGTGATGGAGCCAGTGAGAAGGACTGCTGAAATTCCGAGAGTTAAAAGCTTTGTTGTGATGTTCTTCATGTTAATCATCTCCGTTTTGTTTTGGTTTATGCCATTAATACAGATGTGCTTTATGAAATGTTGCACTTTACCGCAAAAATTTTACTGCAACCACAAAAAAGAGGTTGCCCAAAATAAATGGACAACCTCATGGATTATTTATGTAATTGTTCCTTTATAGCCGTCAGCCCTCAATGGCTATGGTGTTATTTCCCGGCAATGCTTTAAGCTCTTTCTTCGGGATGGAGAGCTTCAGAACTCCGTCTTCAAACTTCGCCTTAACATCCTCCGTCTTGACACCCTCACCTACGTAGAAGCTACGCTGCATGGAACCTGCGTATCTCTCCTGACGGATGATCCTGCCATGCTTATCCTTCTTCTCCTGGTCGTGGTCTTTAGAGGCACTGATAGTCATGTAACCGTCTTCGAGCTTAACGCTGATCTGGTCTTTCTTAAAGCCCGGAAGGTTCATCTCGAGCTCGTAATCGGTCTCGTTCTCGTTAACGTCGGTCGCCATCATGTGGCGGGCGTTCTTGCCATACAGACGCTTATCGATGTTAGCCAGTTCGTGTGTAGGGAAACCCCAGAAATCATCAAACAAATCTTCTCCAAATAATCCGGACATCAACATAATAATCATCTCCTTTGAATGTTGTTATCCGAGCATTAGAGCGGAGGTCTGATCTATTGATCTTCGTTCCTTTGTTCCAACTCCGATTATAGTCCGGAAATTAGCACTGTCAACACGAGAGTGCTAATTCGTTTGAACAATTCCATAATTTCTTTTTGTGCAGTTTTTAATGCGCTGCTTTTTCTAAACGGAACTATAATTATGGGGGCTTGCCGCCCCCATAATATTGTTCTTGATTATTCAGTTTTCTCAGCTGAGCTGCGCGCAGGCTTCTTCGATAGTATTTGCCTTGTCTTCCTTAAGAAGCTCAATGATCTGATTGACCTTGTCAAATGTCTGGAACTCTTCAGGAACAAGATTCTCATACTTACGGATGTTATTGAGATTCTCCTGATAGAGGTCGATCATCTTCTGGTTCCTTACACCCTGCTGATATCTCTCTGTTGCGATCTGGTTCATGAGATCGGCATTGCGGTTAATGTCATCTCTTTTCCTTTTCGCGATCTTAGTACCGACGATGATGATTATTACCGCAATGATCAATCCTGCGAAGTAACCGGCGTAAACGTCACCTACCATACGCGTCGACAAAGAATCCATGTCTGATGAATAATACTGGACACTGTCGGCAAGCGAGAAAACAGAGATAACAGTTGAGATGATGTAAATGAGAGTACCTGCTCCGATTCCTCCGACCAGGAAAGGCCAGAAGAAATGCATGAAAGATCTCTTCTTATAGATCTGCTCATTTGACATCGGGAACTCGCTCTGAGGCTTGATCATACCCCTGAGCTCTTCCGTCTCGCCCAAAAGATCTCTGAACTTTTCCAGAGTCCTGATCAGCGAGATCTTACCTGTTGCTGCATTATCAGCATCTGTACCTTTGAAATTTCCGCAACGGGGACAAGCCATACCGGCAAAAGCCAGAACGGTTCCGCATTTTTTGCAAAATTCCATAAACAACCTCCTTATAGATCTACCCTTATTTTTTTAGAAAAACCTGCGCCGATGCACAGGTTTCTCATAATGTTTAAATAATACAGTAATAAAATTCTATTTACAATAAATTTTACTCCCAGCAGACCTTGTTTCTTCCCGTCTCTTT
>CACZML010000080.1:0-8301 GCA_902782235.1 Oscillospiraceae bacterium | reverse complement strand
TCCTCGCCGCCCCATCTGTATACACTGTCAGTCTCACTGCAGAATGACTCCAAAAGGCCTGACGTAAACTTAAGAACGTCGTCTCCTGCATTATGTCCGTATGTATCGTTAACGTTCTTGAACTTGTCGATATCACAGATGAATACAGACATCGTCTTGCCTGCTGCGGGGATCATGTATTCTTTGAAGCGCTTTGCAAAATCGTAGTAGAAACCCATTCTGTTCCTAAGGCCCGTGAGCCTGTCGTGATGGGAGTCTTCAAGGAATGTCTCTGACTCTAAAGCGATGCCGCATACGAGGGCTGCAAGAGAGAGCCTCTTTGGATCTTCATCTTCATCAAAACCATTCTCGTCATTTTTGTTGATGAGCTGCAGTGCGCCTATAAAATCGCCGTTAACATCAGCCACGGGCAGAACAAGAACAGAATTGGTCTTGTAGCCAGTCTGGATATCAACCTCGTTATTGAAATCAGGATCGTTATAAGGATCATTCGTAATGACCGTAGCCTTGTTTCTCAATGCCTTTCCGACAAGACCGGAGTCATCGGGGATAACGATCTTGTCGACACCTGTCGCAGACATCGTCCAGAGCTGCTTCTTTCTCTTGTCCCACTTCCAGAAGCTTGCCCTGTCGGCATCAACTATCGTCTTACCAAGGTCGGTAAGATATGAGAACAACAGATGGTGGTCCGTGTTGTTATTCATGCATGTATCTTTATAAAGGCAGTCGGAGATCGTAAAGATGCCGTCCAAAAGCCTTGATGTATCCTGCACCATGAAGGCACGCTTTTCGAGAGGCGCAAACTCGGCGCCTGTATCGCTCAACACTTCTCCGATCCTCTTCTCATCATCCATGTGCATGAGATAGACATGAACGCCACGCTCGATGTAAGCCTTGATCTTATCGTGGATATCAGCGCAGTATAGATGGACGGGTGATTTATAAGCAGATACTTCCGTGTAAAGATAAGCGCCGTCAGAGATATATTTCTCGTATGGTACGAGCGTATTTGTATCGCCGGTATAAACCACTCTGTTGCCTTCAACCGTAAGGCAGTAACCGAAGCACTTTCCTGCCAGTTCTTCTGTGTGCGAAGTCTGGATCGAGCAGACGAACCAGTCCGTATCAAGCTCTTCGGTATTGATCAGTTCATACCAGGATTCGTTGCAGCCTTCGATCCTCGAGAGCAGATAGAAAAGATCGCCCTCGACTTCCTTGGAAGGCGCGACGACAGTGATCGGCGTCCTTACCGAGAACTGCAAAAGATCAACGAGCATTCCGATACCGCTCACATGATCTCCGTGTGTATGTGTGACCAGCAGATAGATGTGGTCGAAAAGCGTGAGATTCATGTCGTTGAGCTTCTCGAAAGAACTCATCGGACAATCGATAAGGATCAGATTGCCATCATGGATAAAAAAAGCACTGTTATGCTCGTCTGCGAATGCAGAACCTCTGCCAAGAAAAGTAAGCATCTTTATTCCTCCGGTCCGATAAGACGTAAGATCTCAAATCCGTCCGCCTTACCCTTCAGTTTGATTGGCTTTTCGAGCGGCTCGTACTTCATACGGCCATTCAATTTATCGATTACCGAACGGCTGACATAGACCATGCCGCCCGGAGCATTTGCTTCAAGTCTTGCGGAAGTGTTTACCGTATCACCGATCGCCGTATAGTCCATTCGCCTCTCGGAACCCATGTTGCCGACGACTGCAGGTCCGTAGTTAACGCCGACGCCTACATGGATCTCTTCGTTGATATCGGCCTTGAGCTTTGCAGACAGTTCATCCGCACCTTTGACGATATCCAATGCAGCCATGCATGCGTGATATACCGCATCGTCATCAGCGATCGGCGCGCCCCAGAATGCCATCGTAGCGTCACCTATGAACTTGTCCAATGTGCCCTGATATCTGTCTACGCAGGCACTCGTCATTGAAAGATACTGGTTAAGGATATAAACGACCTCTTCAGGCGACAGTCTCTCGGACATCGTCGTAAATCCTCTTATGTCTACGAAAAGCACTGCGATATCCACCGTCTTGCCTCCGAGCTTCAGGCTCTCTGTGCCTTCCTTGAGGATCTCGTTTACGACGTTCGGAGCAACATATCTCTCGAAAGTCTTGGTGACATTCTGCTTTGCAATTGCAGCGCGGATATAGTTCTCCGTTACCGCAATGACGAACATTACAAAGATAGCAAACGGGTTCCAGAGTGCGTGAATGATGTATCCCAAAGAGAATAACCAGATACTTATTCCGACAGATACGAGCACGCCGGCAATAAGCACCGGAATTGTGATCCTGAGTTTTCTATTATTGCAGAATATGAAGAATGCAAGGCTTAAGATCCAGAGGATTCCGATCTGGATATAATCAGGCGCCTCATGCTTGAAGTTTCCGTCCAGAAGGCACTGGATAACGTTGGCCTGGTATTCGACGCCGTACATCATCTTGGCCTTCTCGATCGGGGTAACGAATGAATCCTGAAGACCCGGAGTATAAGGTCCGATCAGGACGATCTTTCCGGCATAGTAGTTCGGATCAAGCTCGCCTTTAACGAGATCTTTCAATGTTGCACCATCGTAGAAACCACCGGGCTTTTTGGAATAGCTGACATAGTAATGACCTCTGCCGTCAGTTTCCGGTTCCTGCAACGTAAAACCATTCTTCTCAGCATAAAGCCTTGCAGCCTCATACTGCATTGAATAAATGCGTTTACCTTCCTCTGGTTCGATGTAAAGGATCGCATGACGGAGCACGCCGTCAGTATCGTACATTGTGTTGATGCTGCCCTGGGTGGTCACTGCCTTAAGTTCATCGTAAGGCTCTTCATAACTTAAAACGGAATGGTCTTCCATAATGACCGTGCCGCTTCCGAAGGTCGTCTTAACTCCGTAACTTGCTGTCGTTGCAGTAACTACATTGCCCAGGTTCTCTGCAGCCTTTGCAAGCCTTAAGTCACCTTCCTCATTAACATAACCTGAATACTGGATATCGATAGCTACAACAGCGGGAGCCTTGGCAGGATCTGAACCAAGATTCTCCAGTGCTTTAGCCATGACCGATCTGTCCCACGAACTGTAGGGTCCGAATTCTTCGATGTCACTGTCATCGATACCAATAATTACGATATCGGAATTAACATAGACCTCACGCTGGTATAACTTATCCTCGAGCCACAAGTCAAAGCTTCGAAGGAGCTTAGTTGTGCATAACCACGTAACCGCTGTAGCCAGCAGTACCGCCAGGAGTATATTACGTGTCCGTTCGTTCAAATGCATATAAAAGTGCTTAAGTAAGTCTCACCACAATTAATTGGTAGTTTGAATGCGCTGCTTATAGATGACGTTTCCATCCTCGTCGTAGTAGATAATAGTCTCAGTAGCTTCATCATAATCGTTATAAGCACCAATCCATTCACTGCCGTTCCATGTCATGAACTCTTCGTTGTCAATGCCGACGATATAGACCTTCTTATTATTATATGTCTTGCCCCAGATGACCTTATCGAAATCGCCCGGTACTTCAGGCTCTTCTGAAACAGGCTTGGATGAATCACTGGAAGAGTTATTTGATGAACTATCAGATGAGTTATCAGATGATCCGTCTGATGAGTTCTCAGAAGAACTGTCAGAACTGCCTGATGTAGGCTTGGTAGTTGCTGTCGGCTTCGGCTTAGGCTTAGGTGTATTTGTCGGCCTTGGCGTACTTGTCGGTTTTGGAGTATTTGTAGGCGGCACCGTCGGTTCAGGCGTCGGTGTATCCGTTACTGTCGGAGACGGTGTGGGCTCCTCTTCAGTCGTAGGAGTAGGTGTAATTGTAGGAGCAGCACTGCTGCCAAGACCTCTTAATACCTTTTTGAGGTCTTCAACGTCCCAGCCTGTGTGCTCGCTGATCCTCTTCATGAGAGCATCGTCGTCAGCCAGAGCTCCGAAATTAAAGTTACCGAGCTCATCGAGCGGTACTTTATCAAGTTTGAACTGGACGCTCTTGTCAGGATCCTTGTCATCGAAAAGATAGACCTTTGCTATCTCGCCTGCTTCGATCCTTGCAGTCTTGGTAACACCGGTCTTAGTATTTGTAGCAGAGATCTCAACTGCACCGTCAGTAACGATTATTGACTCTCTGTTATCATCTTTCTCATCGAAATAAACGACACCGGATGTTCCGCGGATACCTGCGGTCATTGTGGATGTCTTGATCTCGAATGTCTCATCAGCCTTAAGCTTCTCCGTTACATTGAAGAATACAGCTCCCTTTGTAAGCTTAAGCTCTAACTGCTTGCCCTTCTTCAGGAATTCGGCACGGCTGTCATTCTGCAGCGTGACGATTTTCGTATCATCAAGACCTACTGAAGCAAGTCCGTCACTTCCGGTATTCAGAGCATCGCCTGACTGGAAACGAAGATTCGTGGCAACAGGCTTGGAGCCGCCCTTGGAATCTTCAATGTTTACTGTTCCTTCAACGCGAAGGAGTCTCATTGTTGATGCAAGATAATTATTGCGTGAGAGGATCACGCAAACAACAACGACGGCTGCAACTACAACCGTCGCTGAAACAGCGATAATTATCTTCTTTTCACGAGTGAGATTCTTAAACTTATCGGTAATACTCATAAGATACCTCCCCGACATGCGTGGTTTGATGAGCTTTTATAATTATATCATATTAAGGGATTCTCTTCTTTCCGCTGTGCTGAAGTACGGTTTCCAAAGTGACTGCTGTAACTGTAGGGCTGATAGCGAGCCTGAGTTCCAGTTGCTTTCCTATTTTCTGGAACTCAGCTCCGCTACCGTTCTGGGGTTTGGATTTTTGTATCAACAAGGCATGCCGAAGCAGACCTGTCAGCACCGGTATCGAAAATTTATATATGTTGGTGATTCTTTTTACTTGCCGCCTACGAAGTCACATCCCGGACCGATGTACCCGTATTTCCTGAGCAATCCAGGGCAGGAATTGGTGTAATTATATTAGGCGGGGTTGACGCCACTGAACTTATTGGTGTAGAAGTATATGATGACCTGGGCACAGGTTCCGGATTATTGGCCGGTTCCTTTGTCACCTCTGCATCTGATGACCACTCCGTAACAGGAGTCAGCGCATCAGCCGGAGAGGTTACCGGTGTCGGCATTGGAGTTTGAACTTCCTCGGTCGTCTCCTCAGCCGGCACCGGTGTAGGTGTCTCGGACGGATCCTGATCCTTGTCATAATCAAGACCCTTGATGGCTATGTTTAACTCGTTTTTTGCGAGCTTGAGTTCCAGTCGCTTTCCTGTCTTCTGGAACTCAGCTCTGCTACTATCATTCTGGAGCTTGACAGTCTGAGTGTTATTAAGTTCTGCAGACACACGTCTGTCAGAACCGGTGCTCAAAGCATTACCGGAATTGGAATGCAGATTAGCAGCAACGAGGCAGCCATTACGTAATACTAAAAAGAAAATTACGGAAACAATGATCGCAACAACAGCGACTGAAGATTCGATCTTCATTTTAAGAGACATTGACTTTTTATTGTCGATAAGTCCCATATGAAATCCGCCTTTCCTTTACGGTAATTTTGAGCGGTATTTTTTCATACCCGCACAGTTTATCAAAAAGGCCGATAGCGTTCTACCCAAATCACCATAAAGTTTTTTGTGCAGTTTGCAATAAGAGTCAACCCGTTTTCTGAGCATGAAAATACCCGCCACTTTTAAATGAAGTAACGGGTATTTATTAATCTCTATATGGTGCTATTGGCGAAATTAAGGATCAACGTTATTGTCAGATCCGCCGCCGTTGTCGCCGCTTGTCGGAGTGCCGCCGCCACCACCAGTGCCACTACCACCGCCGGAAGAGCTACCGCCACCGCCGCTGGTTTCACCACCACCACCGGATGAGCCGCCTCCCTGGCTTTCACTGCCGCCACCGCCTTGGCTTTCGCTACCACCGCCGCTGGATGAACCTCCACCGGAAGAGGATCCCTGTGTTTCAGAAGAACTGGAGCTGCTGGAAGATGATGACGAAGATGACGTAGGCTTCGTTGTGCTCTTAGGCTTAGGTGTGTTAGTTGCCTTCGGCTTGGGAGTATTTGTTGCCTTAGGCTTCGGCGTATTAGTAGCGTTTGCCTTGGTTTCTTCAGGTGTAGGTGTAGCGGATTCAGAAGTGTTCTCTGTTTCCTTTTCAGTCTCTGTCTCAGATTCAGATGTATCTGCAGGTTCTGTCTCTTCTTCGGTAGGTGTGGGAGTTACTTCTGTTCCCTGGATCTGACTGTTGAGGATCGCATTCATAAGATCCTTAAGCTTCTGCTTGTCCCAGCCTGTTTCATTGCAGACCTTGTCCAGGAGCTTATCATTTTCGACGAGCATCTTAAGAGTGAAATCATTGAGATCTTCTTCCTTGAGATCTTCAATCTCAAACTCGATGCTGTCCGTCGTGCGGTCAGAATAAAGGGTTACGGTGATCCTCTGTCCGCCTTTTACCTCAGCATACTTTCTCTCGCCTGTATCAGGATTAACTGCAGTTACGATAACTGTACCGTCTGTAACGGTCAGTGAATCCCTTCCCTGTTCGTCATAATAGATATAACCGGATGTGCCTCTGATACCTGCTGTGAGCGTGGATGTCTTGATCTCGTAAGTCTCATCAGCATTGAGCTTCTTTACTACTTCAAAAAACAGGGCGCCCTTTGTGAGCTTCAATTCGATCTGCTTGTTCTTCTTAACGAATTCTGCCTTACTGTCAGCCTGAAGCGTAACAATCTTGGAATCGTCAAGACTTACAGATGCGAGGCTGTCATTAACGCCTGTTACCAGAACATCGCCGGATTCAAATCTCTTATTCTTGGCAGCCGCCTTCGAACCACCGCCCGCTGATACGATCCTTACATCGCCCTGTGTGCGGACGAGTCTCATGGTGTTTGCCAGATATGAACTGCGGTTAAACGCAATTACAGCGATAATCGTGCCGATAATGCCGACTGCAACTATCCCATAAATGATCTTCATTCCAAGGGTAAGCTTCCCGGGAAAGTTGATACTAATCATAGGTCATCCCTCTCTCGTAAATAAATAAGGAAAATATCGTCCTGCTATTATATCAACTTTCTTTAATGAAAACTATGCCTTAAATCACGTCCTGTATAGGATTTTTTGTCTTTTTTCAAGCTGTTTTGCACTCTTCAAGGATCGGCCCGATATACGACTTGTCAGTCCAGTCGCATGCAGATGCAGATGCGTCAACCAGTGCCGTCTCCCATACTTCCCGCTGTGCAGGGTCCTTCTTTGCAACCGCCTTAACCAGCATCTTGCAAAGTGTTTTGTCTGCGAAATGCATATTTGCTATGTCACATCCGCCCCTGCAGTAGTAAAGAGGGACACCTGCCAGTTCACCTGAAAGATTGCGTTCTTTTAATGCCTTCATGAAATCCGCATCAAATGGAGATGCACCGCAGCAGAAGGCTACTATCTTCTTTCCCTTAAGCATTCCGATGTTTTTCTTAAGGAATGAGATGCCCGCAATGCCACCTGCGTAGATACCGCCTCCGAAGATTATGGTGTCGTACTTTAAGGCCTCACCGATCTTTATCTTATCTGCTTCTGCCATCTCAAAGCCTGTAGCCTCTTTGAGCCACTCCGCATACTTTCTGGTCGAACCGTACTTCGACTTGTAAATGATGATTCCACACATTTCCCTTACTCCTTAATATTGTTTTCTATCTTCATCATGATCGTTTGGATAGTCGTATTGATCTCTTTCTCGCTGACGCCGGCAAACATCCTTCCCATGATCGCCCTGCTCATGTCATCGTTCTTCTCGCAGAATTTCCTGCAGTAATCTGTTATCTTTATCCGCTGTTTGCGCTTATCGTTCTTATCAGGCTCGAAAACAATGAACCCCTTCTTCTCAAGCTTTAGAAGGATCTGCTTAACGTTCTGGTGCGAACTTCCCAATATCTCTGACAGCTCATTTAATGTAGGCGGCTGCTTGCATTTATCAATGCAGATTATCGCGAAAAACTGCTTCCAGCTGATCTCGCCCATATCTTTATCCGCCATTGCCTGAAAACGGTTCTCGAATGCACTTAATAGCCCGAGCAGATAGTAGCTCGGCGGTATGTTGCTGAAATCGACCAGATCGTTCTGAATAACTTCCTGAATCTTCATAGCTCACTCCAAGATAGGTAATATGTTACCGATATTATGTAACATATTACCTATTTTATCAAGCGCATATTTTATTGCCGGGCATCAAGCCCTCACCGGCGAAGGTATGCAGAGTGTCTTGTTTACTTCATTCATGATTCAGGAGAATACTGGTAC
>CACZML010000079.1 GCA_902782235.1 Oscillospiraceae bacterium | reverse complement strand
CTTCCTGTGCGTAGACGGCAAGCGGTCTGTCTACGATATTGGCCAGCTCGTTAAGGAAAAGTTCGGCGATGAAGCAGAGCCCTTATATGAGCGCCTCAGTGTATACATGAAAAAATTAGAAGAGGTAGGCTTTGTAAAGAGGGCAGGGGCTTAATCGCTTCAGATTGAGAATCACTGTAATACAGGGGGTCTCAAAATAGCAGGCAATTATATAAAATGGCGTTTATATATAATTGTTGCCCTCTAAAAAGGGGCCTGCATTATAGTCAGGCTTCATCGTGACATGTCCGCGAAAAACTGTTTGATCCCATCCCGAATTGACCTTTCAAATATTCTTGACAGCGCTGGTTTATAAGAGTAAACTAAAATTGGTTTACAAGAATAAACCAGCGAAAAATGTGCTTTCTATGAATGTGTGAGTGCGGAGGTTAAGACAGGGCTATGAATATCAGGAAAATCTCAAAGATCACATCGGTCGTAATTACAATTGCTGTGCTGGTTCAGGCGGCATCGTGCAGCAATACTGTTAAGCAGACGGAAAGTACGTCTGCTTCAGATTCATCAACTGCTGCGGCTACGACAGAGGCAGTAACAGTGCCTTCAGCAACAGAGTCTATGGTTGTCAGGATCGATTCCAAGAGCGATATCAAGAACATATACTCTTTCGAAAAAGGTGTGTGCAAAGAAAGCGGGAAGCTCTGGTCTCTATATTTTTATGAATCCCTCGGTAAGCTTGATACGTATTCGGAACAGGGTGAATTGCATTCTGTCTATGGCCCGGCCAGTGATTCGATGCTTGGAGCTGGAGACAGTATTCAATTCACGGCAATTAATGATAATACATCGAGAGTTGACTACAGGCATCTTGATGAGAAGTCTAACCGAGAGAGCTGCACGTTGGGTGTCGGGAACAACGGCGGAAAAATGAAGGCCGGCATCGATTTCGTGTTTGAGGAAGGCTGGAATCAGTGGGAAGACGGTACAGGAGATTATAAGTTTTTGTATAAGCTCAGTATCGATATTGCTCCCGGCGAATTCGATAAAGTGTTTGAATCGAAGGAAGCTTTTGCGGATAATTGCTGGCTGATGCTTGGCGTTCTTGATGGTAAGAATTCATACCACGAAGTGTGGTTCAATACGGGTGATGAGGAACTCAAAAAGATGTTTGAAGATGAGGGCTGCACATACTACACCAAGGATCAGATCATCGACAAGTTCTGGAATGATCATTCAAGGATTCTCGAGAGCATTGATTACGGAATGTCACAGGTAGCTGACACATCTCTTTCCGATGCCGGAATAAATTGGAAGAAATAATCAATTGTCTCATTTAGAAAGACAAAGGGCTGTCTCTTATGAGGCAGCCCTGAATTATTACTTAGCTTCGAAATTTGTTTCCGGATCCCAGTAGAGATCTTCGTGTTTGTGCATCCAAGCGGAAAGAGCTTCTGTCATCTTGTGAGCATCGTTGTCGAAGTCTTCACCGTGGAGAGGTTCGCCGACATAGATCCTGATCTTGCGGCGGTGGAAGCCGTTTAACGGATGGGGCTTTTTAGAAGTTCTGGGCCAGATCTGATATGCGCCTGCAATGTAGACGGGAACCATGGGAACGCCGGCCTTGATAGCGAGGTATGCGGCGCCGTCCTTCATCTCAGCGAGCTTGCCGGTATGGGATCTTGTGCCTTCAGGGAAGACGAAGCAGATATTTCCGTTCTCAACTTCCTTCTTTGCTTTGATAAGACCTCTTACGGGGTTGCCGTAACGGTCAACGGCGATGCCTCTGCCGACACGCATGATGAGGCGGCCTAATTTGCCGTGGTTAGTCTCAAGGTCTGAAGCTGCAAGGCAGCACATCCACTTGAAGTGACCTCTGGGAAGATAGTCGATGATGAGAACTCCGTCAGGATAACTCTGGTGGTTGGATGCGACGACATAAGGATTGTTCTTAGGAAAATTCTCACGGCCGATACACTTCATATCGCAGAGGATATGGGTGAGGAGAAGGAAGCCGTCCTTGGCTACTACGTCCCAGAATCCTCTCTTGGTAGGGTACTTCTCGTCAAGGTGCTTGTGATGGTCAGCCTTGGACATCTTAGGAGTTGATTCCTGAGCTGCCGTATCCGCTTTAATTACTTTTTCTTCTTCAGACATATATACTCCTGAATGGTCTCTGTCATAAATACGCGACTAATATAACTCAAAAAAGGCAATTTTGCGAATTATTGTAAAATAATTCCAAAGTATGTTATATTTTCAGTTGCGCTTGACTTTTAGCTTTAGCTAAGACAAAGCACATGGAGGTAATAGTATGAATCCTGTTCAGGGCACACCTGTATATACAGCTGAGAAGTTCACGGACTTAAGGGATCTTGTTGTCCGCACTTGCGATAAGTACTCTGAGCTTGATGCGTTCATTTTCAGACGTTCACCCAAGCTTTCTGAAGTACACAGAAGCTTTTTCGAATATGGTCATGACATCAAAGGTCTTGCCACTTACATCCTCAACAGCAAACATGCCGGTGACAGACTTGCCGTAGTAGGCGAGAATGCATATGAGTGGTTTGTATCTTATAATGCGATCCTTTCATCCGGTGCTGTCGGAGTCCCTTTGGACAGAATGCTTCCTGAAGAAGAACTCATCCAGCTCCTTGTAAGATCAAAATCGAAGATGATCTTCTACCATCACAAGCACCACAAGATGATGCTGTCGATCGCCAAGAAGATCAAGTCCGGCGAGCTCGATATCCCGCTTGATACTTTCGTAATCTTCTACAAGGAAGGTCTTACAGGCAAGACACCTGATGACACATGGCCTGAGGATGACAAGAGATTTGTTGATATCTACGATCTTATCAGGGAAGGCAATTTCCTGAGAGAAGCAGGAGATACCAAGTTCGAAGATACAGAGATCGATCCGAATGAGACCAAGATCATTCTCTTTACATCCGGCACGACTTCAATGAGTAAGGGCGTTCTGCTCTCACACAATAATATTACTTCGAATGTTTATTCTATTACCCAGACTCTTGATGTAAGACGCGGCGACCGTGCTTTCTCGATACTGCCTCTGCATCACACATTTGAGAATACATGCGACTTCTTTATCCTTTCATGCGGTGCATGTATCTGTATGTGCGACGGTCTCCGCTATATCGTTAAGAATATGGAAGAGTGGAAGCCGGATGTTTGTATCTCTGTTCCGCTCCTTTTCGAGAACATCTACTCTAAGATCGAAGATGGTATCAAGGCCTCCGGTAAGGAAAGAGTCATTTCCATCGCAAGACCTGTTACGAGATTCCTTAAAAAGTGCGGTCTTGATGTCAGACGTAATGTCTTCAAGGACATCATCGACAAGCTCGGCGGCAATCTCCGCATGGTAGTAATCGGCGGCGCCGGAATCGACAAGAGATATATTGATGCTTTCACGGATTTCGGTCTCCAGTTCTATATGGGTTACGGCCTTACTGAGACATCGCCGGTTATTTCAGTTACCAACGAAGTATGCAATGTTCACGGCTCTGTCGGCCGTCCTATGGCTGGCATTACAGCAGCTATCGATGCTGAGGGCAAAGGTCCCAAGGCTGTAGGTGAGATCCTTACGAAGTCTGACTGTGTCATGCTCGGTTATTACGAGAATGAAGAGGCAACCAAGGAAGCGATCGATGAGAACGGCTGGTTCCACACAGGTGACATGGGCTTTATCGACAAGACAGGTTCTATCCACATCACAGGCCGTGTTAAGTCCATGATCGTTCTCACGAACGGTAAGAAGGCTTTCCCTGAAGAGATCGAGGCAGTTCTTACTGAGATCAAAGGTGTTGCTGAGGCATTTGTCTGGGGCAACAGGAATGAGCGTGACGCGATCGATATCTGTGCCAAGCTTCTCATCAACCGTAAAGTGATCGGCGCTGAGATGGGCCTTCCTACAGAGGCTGAAGACAGCCAGATCGAGACATATCTGAATGATAAGATGCATGAGGCCAACCACAAGATGCCTCAGTATAAGATCGTCCGCAATTATGTCTTCTCCGAAGAAGACATGATCAAGACAACGACACTTAAGATCAAGCGTCCCAAGGAGCAGGAGCATATCGAATCCCGCCTTGCCGAGTTAGGTTATACAATGACCGCTGTAAACGGCAAGAACTTCGATAAGCTGATCAAAGCTAATTAAAGGAACCCTATGCCGTCTGTCCGTAAACTCGTTCTCGGGTCACGTGAAGTCACAGTCGAATTCGAGCGCAAGAGGATCAGGAATATCAACGTCCGCGTAAGGCGTGACGGCACTTTATACTGTTCGCTCCCTTACTATGCATCCGTGAAGGAAGCTGAGGATTTTATCGTATCCAAGCAGGATTATCTTCTTAAGTCCATTGACAATGTTGTAAGCGAGGAGAAGACCAAGAGTCTTTCAAGGCGCTTCATTGACGGCGAGGTTTTTACCGTGCTCGGGAACCCTTATGTTCTTAAGGTTTTAGAGGGCGCGAAAAACACATGCCGCGCTGAAGACGGCGTTATCACTTTGGAAGTAAAAGATCCGTCCGATTACCGCACAAGATACATGACCTACGAGAAGTGGAGAAGGCGCTGCATTAAGAGCATAATCGTTGATCTTTGCGGCGAGATGTACCCCTTGTTCGAGAGGCGCGGTGTCGCCATGCCGAAGAAGATAACCCTTGGTGAATATAAGTCATTCTGGGGTGAGTGCTTTGCAAAAAGAGGCGAGCTCAAATTCAGTTACAGACTTTTCGAGAAGGACAGGGCGGTCATAAGATACGTCGTCGTTCACGAGTTTGCACACTTCATAGAACCCAATCATTCAAGCAGATTCTGGGCAATAGTTGCCGAGATCGTTCCGGATTACAAAGAACTCAGGAAAAGGCTTAATAACAAGTAATTCCCAAAGCCATATTAATAAAATTTTGTTATAATTATTTGATATAAGGCTTATCAGGAGGCATCACTTATGGGTGAACTCAATCTCGAACGAAGCAATGTCAAATTCGATTTGTGGGAGCGTAAACTCCTTGACTTAAGTACACGTAATTCACTTCTTAATCTGAGGATCAAAGGCAACAGCATTCCGCTGTTCGTGCCGGGATGCGCAAAGATCGAAGACTATATTGCGCAGGAGAAGAATTTCTCCATTATCTCGAGAGGTGACGAGGAAGAGATCGAAGAGGAAGAAGCTTCAGAAGAGACTGAAGCAAAAGAAGTCCCTGATGCGATAAAGCCTGTAGAAGAAACTGAAGCTAAAGAAGAGCCTGCGCCCTTAGAGGCTATGGCAGCTGAAGCGGAGAAACAGGAAGCGAAGGCTGAGGCAACAGAAGAAGCAAAGCCTGAAGAGACTTCTGAAGCAGCTCCTGAAGATAAGCCTGTACAGGAAGCTACAACTGAAGCAGCTGCGGCTAAGGCTCCTGCCAGGAAGAAAATTAACAAGAAGATCCCTGCAAAAGATTATGCTATCGAAGATCTTCCGAAGATCACCGAATTCCAGGAATACATCGAGAAGCAGTATGAGAAGGGTGTGCTCGTCTCATCTCTTACGAGTGCAGCTCTTGATAAGAACATCAAGACACTTTACAGAGGTGCCAAAACTTCAATGGAAGAGAACGGCGCCAATACTCTGTTCCTCGCATGCGGATTCTTAAAGTGGTATGAGAAGGACAGAAAGGATCCGTGCTATGCGCCTATCCTCCTGATCCCTGTAGAACTCGTTAAGAAGTTCGGTATCAAGTACACGATGAGAAGAAGAGATGAGGACGTTCAGTTTAACGTTACCGTTTCCGAGAAATTGAGACAGGATTTTAAGATCGATTTCGATTCGTTCAGCAAAGAGCTTCCTACAGATGAGAACGGCGTTGATGTTCCCAAGATCTTCGAGCAGATTAGGGAAGTCGTAAAGCCCCTTAAGAACTGGGAAGTAATAGATAGCTGTGTTCTCGGTCTGTTCTCATTCTCACAGTTCGTTATGTGGAATGACATGCACAGCCACAGAGATGAGATCGCCCAGAATAAGATCGTAAAGAGCCTTATTAATGGCCAGCTCGAATGGGATTATGAAGACATCTCCGCATCAGGCAAGGTCCCTGAAGAAGATGTATATCTTCCTATCGTTGCCGACGCATCACAGCTCGCTGCGATCAAGCGTGCAGGTGAGGGCACGAGCTTTGTTCTTCACGGCCCTCCGGGAACAGGTAAATCACAGACAATTACGTCCATAATCGCCAACTGTCTTGCGAATGGCAAGAAGGTTCTTTTCGCGGCTGAGAAGAAGGCAGCTCTGGACGTTGTTTACAAGCGTCTCGAGAAGATCGGAATCGCTCCTTTCTGTCTTGAGCTCCACTCGAACAAAGTCCGTAAGAGCTATGTTCTTGACCAGCTTAAGATAGCAAGCGAAGTAAGGCTTAATGCCAAGACTGACGGCGATTACGATAAGGCGTTGGAAGATATCGCAGCTAAGAGAAGAGAGCTCGATAAATATGTTAACGAGCTCCACATCAAGCGCGGCTGCGGAATGTCTTTATATGAGCTCATCAACATCTATGCAAGCAATCAGGCAGCTGCTGAATGCGGTGCTTTCGATGACGGATTCGTTAATGAGATCAATGCCGACAGAGTTAAGGAGATCGAGACATCTTTAGGTGAACTCGTTGCATCTTCAACTCATTTAAACGGAAAGCTTCCTTTCGTTAAATCTTCTGATTATTCACAGGATGCAAAGAGCAAGCTCCCTATACTGGTAGATGCTTTTGTTAAGGCTTACGATGAGTTCGCTGCATCCGTTGATGCATTTGATAAGCTTCTTGCTGCAAATAACTGCCGTATCCCCGGTGAGCCTTTAACGATCGGAAGGATCGCAGGCCTCAGTTCATGCAGCGCACTGATCGCTAAGATCAAGGGCCTCAATCTTCCTAAGGGAATGATCTGCTGTGATGATACGGAGAGCGCTTATCTTACAGTCAGGGACATGATCGTAAGCGCTAAGGATGCTATCGCTAGACGTGATGCGCTTCTTGCTGTATATCAGCCTGGCTTCTTAGATCTCGACGGAACATCACTTCTTAATGAGATCGTTGCTGCAAAGGCAAAGAATGCACTCGTAAGAGGCATTGCCGAGAACAATGTTTATAAGAAGGTCAGAGCATTTGACCTCAAGGGCAACCGTAAAGAAGTTCTTGAGCAGGATTTTAGGCTCCTTATCGATTACAAGAATTCAGTTCAGAATGCAATGAACTATATAACTCTCGGAAGAGGATACCTGGGTGAATACTATAACCCCGGTGCTGCTTTCCCGGGATTTGATCTGGCTTATTTTGAAGCGGCAAATGAGAATGCTCATGCTGTATTTGCAGAGTTCGCACCTTACGATCCGACAGGAGCTCTCCGCAAGCTTATAGGCAACGGTGATGTGCTCGTTACTGATGCCGCAAATGCATTTAATTCCAAGTCCGTTGCATATAAGGCAGCTTATGATGAACTCAATGCTGTTTATGGTCTGGAATACGGAGCGTTCGAGCCTGCGGCTGCTTTGCTTGAGACAAAGAAGCAGATGGCTGAGACATTAAAGGCTGACAGTGATTTCTTAAGAGACAGAATGCAGTTCAACCTCATGGCATCCAGGTGCGGCGCATATAAGATCTCCAATCTTGTATCCGGCTACAGCTGCGGCATGATCGAAGGAGATGAGCTTATCGGGTCTTTCAGAAAAGGCTACAGCGCTATGCTCATTGCTATGATCATCGATAACTCTGACGTATTGAGAACATTCTCAGGTCTTGTTTTCGAGCAGAAGATAAATGAACTTTCCAAGGTCAACGATGATTTCGAAAAGCTCACGAGACAGGAGATCTACTTAAGGATCGCAAAGAACCT
>CACZML010000078.1 GCA_902782235.1 Oscillospiraceae bacterium | reverse complement strand
TCGGCGGGACCGTCAAATTTACAGTTCCTGACCATGATGCCGCAGCTCCCGTAAAGGGCGCGTTCGCTGTCCATTGTCTGGTTCTCTACTACCCGCATAAGCACCTCAGAATTCTTGATAAGAATACGATACCAAATTAAAGGAAGTATTTGTGTCACGGGACTAACTTTTTTATCAGATGCTTTTTCGCATATGCAGGCGAAAATGTAGTAAAATAACAAAAGTTGCTTATGAATAACTAAAGTTAGTTTCCAACCGGAATGTGTTTTAAACAGAGGTATTAGACATGAAGAATGAAGGTGTTATCGGAAAGTCAGCTGAAGATTATCTCGAGTCGATGATAATCCTTAAGGAGAAGAACGGCTATATCCGTTCCATTGATATTGCAACTTTCTTGGGAGTCACAAATCACTGTTACTGAGAAGGGCATGGAGATCGCTGACAAGATCTACACACGCCACAAGAAGCTCACTGATTTCTTCGTAGCACTCGGCGTAAATGAGGAAGTTGCAGAAGATGACGCATGCAAGATCGAGCATGACTTAAGCGACGAGACGTTCGAAGCTATCTGCGTTCACGTCGATAAATTCAGCAAGGCCAATAAGTCAAAAAAGAAGTAATAATTTACAGCTAACTGATATATACCCATCAAAGCGGTCTGATAAAATTACATTATCGAAAATTTGAACAAGAAGGAGATTAATCCTATGGCATGTTTTCTTGTACCTACAACTGAGGCAATCGTAACAACAGTAATCAAGCACGCAGCAGACAAGAAAGGTTCTGACAACATCTTCATCAAGAAGATGAACTGGCTCAACACCATGCTCTGGGGCGGTTCAGCACTCCTTGCCTTTGAGCACGTCTGGCACGGCGAAGTAACACCGTGGTTCCCTTTCCTCACAGCAGCACAGAATGCGGAGGACGCAGCTGAGATGCTCCACGAGATGATGACGAGCGGCGTTGCAATGGCAATACTTGTCACGTTAGCGTGGGTGGTCATGGTGCTTGTGGCACAGGCCGTTTCCAAGAAGAAAGCTCCGGCACAAGCTAAGGCAAAGGCATAAGGGGGGCTCTTCACATGACATTACTTATCACAGTTTTCGCAGCAGTTATCACATCCATTCTCTGGTACAACTCAAAGGTTGACAGAAAGCTCGGCGTGCTCGCTCTTATGTACTGGGGCGCAAGCCTTATGTGGCTTGTAGACGCAGTTGTTGAGTACATCGAGATGGGCGCAGAGTTCTTTGAGCAGGCTCCCAAGGACATGATCAACGACGCATATCTCGGATTATCAGTAGTAGCTTTAGGCCTCGTTATCTGGTTCGTTATCCTCCTCGTTAAGGATCCTGAGGGCAAGGTCAAGGCAATGCTCGCTAAGTGATGAATGGATAACTTATCTGACATCAGGAATAAAGAATTAACGCTCTCAGAGCGAATTAAGGCCGCCGGGAAACTGGCGGTCGCTTTTTCAGGTGGCGTGGATTCCACGTATCTTCTTTACAAGGCTCACGAGGTTTTGGGTGATGATGCGATCGCTGTTACGGTCAAATCTCAGGTTATTACCAAAGAGGAGTTCGAATGGACGGTTGAATTCTGCAGCAGGAACGGTATTAAGCAGACTGTTTTAGACTTCGATGTTTTTGCAGTTCCTGAGTTCGAAAATAACCCGCCCGACAGATGCTATCACTGCAAGAAAAAGATCTTCAGCAGCATCAAAGAAGTTGCACCTGAATACCTGGTTGCTGACGGCAGCAATGTCGACGACCAGGGTGATTACAGGCCGGGCATGAGAGCAATCGCAGAGCTTGGAATCACAAGTCCTTTGAAGGATTCAGGCCTTACCAAGAGCGATATCAGAGTCCTTTCCAAAAAGGCCGGCCTTCCCACGTGGGACCATCCTTCGGCAGCATGCCTTGCTTCGAGATTTGCATACGGCGAGAAGATCACGGAAGAAGGTCTCGTGCGCGTTGCCAGAGCCGAGAAGATCATTAAGGACATGGGCTTTGAAGGCATCCGCGTAAGAGTTCACGGGGACCTCGCAAGGATCGAAGCTGATCCTGCCGACATTGAGCTTATAGCTTACGGGCACACGCGCAAAGAAATCTCGGAAGAATTAAAGCGCCTGGGCTTCAAATATGTAACAATTGATATAGACGGATACCGCGTAGGCAGCATGAATGAGGTCCTGTAAAATGAACGACGCGAGAGACATTTTAGATAAAGTTGCAAATGGCGAGATGACTCCCGAAGAGGCAGAGCTTCAACTGAAGATGAAGCCCTTTGTTGACCTGGGCTTTGCCAAGCCTGACCTCCATAGAGGCTTAAGACAGGGCGTTCCGGAAGTTATCTACGGTGAAGGAAAGACTCCTGAGCAGATCGATAAGATCACGGCGAGTCTTCTTGAAGGCGGTCAGGAGACCGTGCTCATTACAAGGCTTTCCGAGGAGAAAAAGTCTCAGCTTCAGACTCCGGTCAAATACTATGATGTCGCACGCATAGGCGTTGCAGGAAAGATCCCTGAGCCTTCCGCCAAGGGCACGATAGTTGTCGCAACAGGCGGCACATCAGATCTTCCCGTTGCAGAAGAAGCTGCAGTTACTGCTGAGCTTCTGGGCAATAAAGTCGAGCGTGTTTACGATGTCGGCGTATCAGGTCTGCACCGTCTTCTCGCGCAGAAGGATAAGCTCATGAGTGCAAGTGTAATTATCGCTGTCGCAGGCATGGAAGGCGCTCTCGCGAGCGTTATCGGAGGGCTTGTTGACTGCCCTGTTATCGCTGTTCCGACGAGCGTCGGATATGGCGCATCTTTTGAAGGAATTACAGCGCTTCTTGCCATGATGAACTCATGCGCGAGCGGTGTTACCGTCGTTAATATCGACAACGGATTCGGCGCAGGCTATTCAGCCAGCATGATCAACCACATCGGAGGTTAACCCATGAAGACTCTTTATATCGAATGCAATATGGGCGCAGCAGGAGACATGCTCCTGGCATCTCTTGCAGAGCTTACGGGCGACGTTAAAGCCTGTGAGGAAAAGCTCAATTCACTTGGCATTCCTGATGTCACATATGAGTTCGAAAAGAGCGTCAAATGCGGTATCGAAGGCACCCACGCACATGTTGCGGTTCACGGTGTTGAAGAAGATGAGCACATGCATGAGCATCATCATGAACACGAACATGAGCATGAGCACGACCATCACCATGAGGAACACGAGCACGCTCATGCGCATACTCATGAGCATCATCATGATCACGATCACGACGGGCATTCTCACGAACACCACCATCATCACACTCACATGAGTGATATTGAGAACATCATTAACGGACTTAACGTATCTGATAAGGTCAAGGGAGACGCACTTGCTGTTTACGGCCTCATTGCTGAGGCTGAGAGCAAAGCTCACGGCAAGCCCATTACTGACATTCATTTCCACGAAGTTGGTACGATGGATGCGGTTGCAGATATCGTCGGCGTATGCGTACTTTTGGAGCAGATTGGCGCAGATAAGATCGTTGTATCACCTCTGGCAACTGGATTCGGCCAGGTTAGATGCGCCCACGGAATTCTTCCTGTTCCCGCACCCGCTACTGCAAGCATAATTGAAGGCATTCCGACATACAGCGGCGATGTCGAAGGCGAGCTTCTGACACCCACAGGTGCAGCGCTCTTAAAGCACTTCGCTGACAGCTTCGGAACAAGACCTGTCATGGCAATTGAGAAGACCGGCTACGGCATGGGCAGGAAGGATTTTGCAAAGGCAAATATGCTCCGCACATTTATAGGCGAAGCTGACAATGAGAGCGATAAAGTCGTTGAGATGAAGTTCAACGTCGATGACATGACCGGTGAAGAGATTGGCTATGCGACAGGCGTTCTCATGGATAACGGCGCACTGGATGTTTTCACGACATCTGTTTACATGAAGAAGAACCGCCCGGGTATCCTGTTCACGGTGCTCGTAAAGCTTGAAGACAGGGAGAAGTTCGCGAAGATTATTTTCGAGAACACCACGACGATCGGGATCAGATTTAACGAGATGGAAAGGTTCAAGCTCTCAAGGCGCGAAGAGAAGGTCATGACTAAGTTCGGCGAGGTCTCATTCAAGGTATCTGAGGGCTTCGGTGTAAGCAAAGTAAAGCCTGAGTACGACGACATCAAAGGTATCGCGGACAAGGAATAACTATTTGGGGAAATAGGAAATGAAGAGTTCAACGATCAGGAAGATAGCCTGTGTTCTGGCGCTGGCAAATATGGTCTCAGCGCTGGCCGTAACGGGCTGCAATAACAAAGATGCAATAGATCCTTCGGGCATACCTGAAGTCACTGAGGAGCCCGCAAAGAGCGTGACCGGGATCTTCGCTGCGATCGGCAAGGATTATTATGTTCCTTTCCAGAATCCCGAGCACAGCTACTGCACGATAAATGAAGGATATGGAGCTCCTTTAAGGGAGCAGGGGATCGGCGGCTGCTACAGCTACGCTGCCGTAACTTCAATGCAGTCTAATTACCTTCAGAAGAGCGGGGAGCTGATCGACATCAATCCTATCGACATCATCTACCGTATCTATGAAGCTCCCGAAAAAGACAAGGACGGCCAGCCGCAGTACCCGAGAGAGAAGTTCTACCTTGACACAGTCTCGCCATTAGATCTCGGAGGCGATGCTCTGCGCGTCACAGGTGCTCTCTGCGCAGATCCTCTGAACGGATACCTTATCTCTGAGACATCTGTTCTCGGCGCTTACAATACAGCTGTTAGGGGTACTCCCACGATAACTGAAGACGATGTCAAAGCGGCTATCAAGAATCACGGCGCGATCTGTCTCGGCATCAACTACAAAAAAGACTGCAAGATCGTAAACGGCTTTTATACGCAGAATCACCCGACCAATGTGGAAGACATGGATCACGTCGCAACGATAGTAGGTTGGGACGATGATTTCCCGGCTGATTGCTTTACGATCCCCGCATCACGAAACGGCGCCTGGCTCGTCCAGAATTCCTTCGGCCCTTTCTGGGGCAACGCCGGATATTACTGGGTCTCCTACGACACACCGATCCCTGATCTTATAAGTTACAGTGTCACCAAAGAATATTCTTCCGCCATATCCTACGGCAGATTCCCTGCGGGAACGATAATATCAACAGATGTCGTAGCAATGCTGGAAGGCGGGAAGGATCCTGAGAAGATCACGCTGGAAGACATATCTAACAGCAACGACTTAACTATTGCCACTGTTTTCGAGAAGAAGGGAAATGTCGCAGCAATCGGCATCTGGACGACTGTTCCGGACCAGCCCTATACCATTGAGATATTAGATGGCGAATTTGGAAAAGTGCTTGCAAGCACCAGCGGAACCTTCGATTCCTGGGGCTATCACACGGTAAAGCTCGATACACCCGTATCCGTTAAGAAGTTCACGGTTGTCTTAAAGATCGCAGGCGAGTATTTCTTCGAAGGCGGCCCGTCGGATACGATCAGGGTATCAACCGCAATCCGTAAGACAGATGCTCATTATGAAGCGAAAACCAAGCCCGGCAGATCCTTCGTTAAGATCGGTGAAGAGTGGGTCGATGTAACCGATCCCACACTCATTTCGCGCCTTGGAAAAGACGAGATGGGTGACAAATTCAAAGAAGCAGGAACGATCGGCGACCCGTGCATAACGGTGCTGTATAAGTAAGCGGAGATATAAGATGTCTGTGATTGTGAACTATATAAACCAGTTTTTCTTTACGCTGAGAATTATAGATATTCCGACACTCTATATTGCAGGTTTTAACTCGTGCTGGGTTATAATTCTTTTTATTTTTTCCGTGTTCGCGAGAAAACAAAAAAAGGTCGTTTTTACCATTCTTTCATTTATCCCTGTAATAAATTTCGCGGTATTTTCTATTTCTAACTATATAAAAGGAGCACTTCTTGAAGACCTTGTTAGATTAGGCTCGTTTGGCGGTATTTCCTTGGCGTTTTGCGTTTTTTCACTGATCTATGCGAATAAAGAAAGGAAAAAGATACTCAAGATATTTAGCGGAATAATTGGAGTGGGAGTCATCGCCTGGTCAGCGTTCTTTTTAATGTGTTTCTGCAATCATTTCTGTAATTTCAGCCATATGAGTTACAGCGGTTCAATGGCTGCTCTTATAGATGAACTGGAAAAGAATTATGTCCTCCGGGATTACAAAGAAATTGATTTTGATGCTCTGAGGCAGGAGTATATCCCGATGGCAGCTGAAGCTGAAAAGAATGGTGATGAAGTGGCTTTTGTGGCAGCCGTTAACAATCTGTGTTATGAGTTCCACGATGCTCATATTTCAATAGGAATTCCTGATGAAGAATTGCAAAGTAAATATAGTGAAACTATGTCCGGTCTTAACTATGGATTCACCATGGTCAGACTGGATGATGGGAAAGTTATTGCTATACATACAAATGAAGAGTCAGATGCATTTAAAAAGGGAATCTGTGATGGATGTGAAATTACAGGGTGGGATGGCGAAGAGATTAATGAGGCAATTTCAAAGGTCAGATGTCCGGCTTCTGGAGCCTTTTGTAATATGCCCTTTTCAGAAAACGAAGATTTTTTCAAACCTATCTATCTTTCGGGTATAGGTGGTGAAACAGTTCGCGTAAAGTTTATAGACAGTTATGGTAATGAAAAAGAAGTGACTGTTAAAAATGAAGGTAGTAATGAAATGCGTCTGTTGCATTCTCTTGGACCTTTTATGGATATCGGCATGGTTGATGTCAGTGATGAAGAATCAGAAGAATTTGCAGAGACAGTTATGCTTGATGATCATTGCGGCTATCTCAGAATAACGTCGGAACACTTTAATGAATTCACAGACTACCCGGCAGATATTAATGATGATTATCCGCAGTTAAGGAAATATCTGATCTCAAAAATAGAGAAATTGCGTTCACAGGGAATG
Organism: Oscillospiraceae bacterium; assembly: GCA_902782235.1. GTDB lineage: Bacteria > Bacillota > Clostridia > Saccharofermentanales > Saccharofermentanaceae > Saccharofermentans. Next base: position 1,389 of record CACZML010000078.1, on the reverse strand, counting down.
GACAGGCTGATACTTGATATCAGAGGAAATGAGGGTGGATATCAGGTTGTCAGTGATGAGATCATATCACTGTTTTCGAAGGAAGAACTGGTAACGTACAAAGGTTTCTATAACGGACAGAATTTTATAAAGTACACCGATCAGGTTTATAAAACATCCGGCGATGGAAGGTATGCGGATATTCCGGTAGTTTTACTTGTTAATGCCGGTTGCTGCAGTGGGGGAGATATTATTGCATACAGATTATCATTCTGTCCAAATGTTACCTTGATGGGAATTACTACAACAGCTGGAAGTGCTCAAACTACAGGTGGAGAGTGCATGTTAAGTAATAGTATTGTCAAGGTTTATTATCCGATTACCGCTTCGCTTGATGATGAAGGAAAAGTCCTTATAGACAGCGGAAAAGACAGAACAAGTTCAATTAAACTGGATGTAAAGATCCCTTTGAACTATGAGACCGTATGTCACATATTTTATAATGACTACGAGAATTACAGTGATTACGATGGCTTTATCGATTATGAAGCTGAATATGCCAGACGATATTTGAACAAAAAACAGATCATCATGTAATACTGGTGATACATCTTTCTCGTATGATGTGGATGTAACTAAGGAGGCATTTTATGTCATACAGGATTTTGATAGTTGAAGATACAGTAGATCTTTTGGAGGCCATAAGCGTTTTCTATCGCGAGGAAGGCGCAGGACTCTGGGAGATCGTTACTTCATCGAATGGCGATGATGCGATCAGCAAGGTCAACTCTGAAGAATTCGATCTTATGATCCTCGATATAATGCTTCCGGGTGCGTCAGGCTTTGATATTTGCAGGGCAGCGCGCAAAAAGGGTGACTGTCCGATCATATTCCTGACGGCTTTGGGCGCCGAGAACGAGATAATCAAAGGGTATGAGACAGGCTGCGACGATTATATGGTAAAGCCTTTCTCGATCCGCCATCTCTACGCGAAAAGCCTTGCCCTTCTAAAGCGCGCTAAGGGCATGAACAGCGCAGAGGTATTATCCTGCGGTGCCATATCACTTAACAGAACTACGATGACTGTTATCGTCAAAGGCAAGGAAGCTGAGATCAATTCGAAGGAGTATTTTCTTCTTCTTTTCCTGCTCGAAAACAAGAACGCAACTTTATCGCGCGAACGCATCCTGAACAGGGTATGGGGAGATAATCTTGATGTCAACGACAGGATCGTCGACATTACGATAAGCAGACTCAGAAGTGCTTTGGGTGAAGCTTCCGGACAGATACGCACAGTGATCGGCAGAGGTTATAAGATCACGGAGGCATAATATGGCAACCCGTAAAAAAGAGATAAAGAAACCCAGTTTTATAATCACATACGCAGTCTGTTTGTTGGTTTCACTTATA
>CACZML010000077.1 GCA_902782235.1 Oscillospiraceae bacterium | reverse complement strand
TCCTGTTTATCACTATTCCATAAAATTATATCGAATAACGATAAAAAACTATTGAAAAGCAGTTGGAGAGATGTTATTATGTCACCAGATGGAAATGCTTTGAGAAGGAGGGTGGCATATGACTTCTGAGAAGACCGGCAATAAAGATATGGATAATATCATCGGCGAGATCCTTGCTTGTGAGCAGGAGATCAAGCGTGCCAGGAATGGCTTGGATACACGCAGAGTCGGGTTTATGAGATACTTTTGGCCGTTCCTTATCGTGTCGATCGCAATCGTTTTAAATGTTGTTATCAATGCCGATTTGGCTGACATTCTTATATGGTCCGGGCTGGAAGCAGAAGCTGCTCTCAGGCGTTCATATAATGAATTCGCAATTGTTGTTCTGATCGTTGTGATCATTGCCGGGATCATTATCGCTGCGCATTGCAGGAACAAGAAAAACTACAGTCTTGAAGAAGATGAGCGCAATAAGCGTGCGGTGATCAGAAAGAATGAGAGAAAACTTGTTGAGCTTAAGGTCAAGCTTAAAGAACTCCATGAGAAGCCTGTTTGCGAGCCTTCCGGAGAAACTTCTGATGCCGCTATAAGCAAGCCCGTATCGATGACAGAAGATGAATATAACCTCAAAAAGAGCGAGTTAAGAAAGATAGAAAAAGCAATCGAAGAATCCACAAACAAGCTCACGGGAATAAGCCAGAAGGAGCCTCTGAAGGACCATACCGCAATGGAATATTTTTGGCCATTTATAATTGCTTCTTTTTTCGCGTTTTGGCAAACATATTTCCTAATCGTCTGTGTTTTTGATCTTGTTCTGAAGGCCTATATTGACCAGGGGATAGTCCTCCTGATCTCCAGTATCTGCTTTACGCTGACCCACATTATTGGCGGCTATTTCTCCAGAAAACATGCCCGCGAAGCAAACCGCGGAATCGACAAAGCGAGAAATGACTTGAACATGGAAATAAAAAAGATCCGCAGCGAGATTACGGATCTGGAATATAAGAGGGAGAGGCTTTTAGAAGAGATAGCGACAGCGTAAAATGGATTTATGCTTAGCGAATTACTTAACAAAGCAACTGAAGAAAATATCGTGAAGTACTGCCGTATCGTGGAGAGTTTTCCGGCTCTTAGAAGCGACGGTATTTTGTCTTATTTGCGCGAAAATAATTACTTCACCGCGCCGTCATCTTTTAAGTGCCACGGCGGCTGGATCGGAGGGAATTTCGATCACAGCGTGAAGGTGACTGAACTCCTGCTCGAATACACTGAGAAAGAAGGCCTCAAGTGGGAAAGGGAGGAGTCTCCGTACATCATCGGGCTTTTCCACGACATGTGCAAATGCGATCAGCGTGGCTTTAAGCTTAAAAACGGTGAGGCTAAGGTCATATCATTACACCCCGCTGATACCAGGCACGGTGACAGGTCAGTCGAGCTTATTGAAGACCACATAATCAAGCTGACTGAAGAAGAGAAGTTGTGCATTTTCTATCACATGGGTGTTTATGGGGGAGATGAGGATTACCAGATCCGGATGGCTCAAATGATGGAGGAAAATTCCAACATCGGTTACGTTCAGAAGGCCGATACCGTTGCTGCGAAAATGGGAATCTGAGGATAATTTGCCGGTTAACATTGTTACATCCGCTCAACCGCGGGGAGTTTGTCAGCATAGCTTTTTGGCAACGAACGGGCTGTTTCTAACACGTGATATGATTGATCTCGAAGCGTTCTGTTGCAATGCCTCTATTACTCAGGCGTGTACAGGCCACCTACAGACAGATCTGAATCAAACACCTGGTTTTGTCTGTAGGTTTTGTCCCAAAACATCAGGTTCAGTGCATAACCTACAGACAATAAGAAGATGATCCGTGAAATTGTCTGTAGGTCTGGTGCGATTAGGCGCTTTAAGAGCAGAAACCTACATATAAGAAAGCGAAAAATGATACTTTTGTCTGTAGGTGTTAATTTAGCTTATTTGTTGCAGGAGATTGGCGGGAATGGTGGGACAAGAATCAACATAAGACTGCACATAAAACACCCTGCACAGACAAGCTGCACAGGGTGCCGGTTAGAACTCTTTTAGTCAGAGCTATTATGTGTTCGAATCAGATACACCGGGTATCTCGTTATCCTCAGGATCGATGCTTGTAACGATAACGTCAGCGTTCTCGAATTCAATAATACTCATATCCAAAAGTGTGTATGTTTCCTTATTTTTCATATACTTTTACCTCTTTTCTTAAACTCTCGAGTATTATTACTTAGCCTCTTATGGCGCTGTTGAAATCGTACAACGCACTGACGAGTCGCTTCAGATCGTCTGTGTAGACAGGATCGTCTTCAGGCTGACTGAGAACGAGTCTGATGTACTGTGAAGGACAGTACTGTGTCTGACCTACGAATGTGTTGCTTGCATCAAAGAACTGGATGCCCACAGGAGAGGTGAGTGAGCCGACATAAATATTATCGATCTTTACACAAACGAATTCGCCGTTAGTGGTTTTCTCCAAAGTTTTGCCCTGGTACTTGACCGTCAGGCCTTCGAGGTCTGCCGGATGGAAATACAGTTTAAGCGAAATCTTTGTGTTAAGAACAAGGCTTACAATGGCAGGCTGAATATTTACAGGCAAGCCCGAACTCTTCTGGATATCTGTGTAATTCTTGATTTCCACATTTCGCTCTGAAACAGGCAGGACTGAATTTGCAGGAGAGTCTGCATGGTAGTTGAAGTATTTCTGCGCACAAGCGCCATAGTTCAACATTGTTTTAGCAATATTCTTCTGCTTATCAGTGTAATTGTGAGTAAGTATGTAGTTAGCGTATTCCTTTATAGAGTAGGAATAAACAGTTCCGTCAGGGAATCCGTTAGCAAGATAGAGCTGTGCGGTGATCGTATCTGACATCTGTTTAGCTACAACATTGCAGCGGAAAATCTTTGCGCCGCTCTCGCTGTCGGTTGTAGCTTCGCTGATCTTTACTTTCTGCTCCTGGCCGTTTACTGTGAACAGGATATAGTTGTCAGGATCAAGGTAGTCCTCATCGATCTTAAACCAGAAGTTAACACCGATATCACCGGCAAGGCTCAAGTTGTAACCGTAGAGGTGTATGCCTGTGCCGAGATCGATCTGGCCTTCGCCACTGGGATCAAGGTCACCTACGAAAAGATCGGCTATATTAGTAAATTTGGCCTTGTAAGCATCAAGATAGGTCTCTAATACATGGATCTTTGTGTTGCTGTTGACATTACTGTAATCGGGATCGCAACCAAAGTATGACAGACGGGCAGGATCAGAATACAAGTAGATATCTTCCAAATAGTATCCTTCATAGAATGCCCTGTAACCAATGTATGTAACTGTGCTGGGGATCGTTACAGACTTGATCATTTCGCACATACTGAATGCGCCGTCTTCGATACAGGTAGTTCCGCTTAATATGGTAATTGAATTAAGGGAGCCACATCCCTCGAATGCATCACCCGGAATATAATCCAGACTGCCCGGAATTGTGATCGAACGCAGCCCCTGGCCATAGAACGCTCTCGTTCCTAAGCTTGAAAGGTTACCGGGTAGAATGAGTGATGTGATCTTTCCGTAATCATATTCATAATCAACATAGAAAGCGTATTCGCCAATAGAAGTTATTGAGTCAGCCAAAGATACCTCAGAAAGGTTTGAACACTCATAGAATGCACCAGTCGGAATTGATGTTATTCCATCGCGAATGGTAACTGACTGAAGCATTCTGCAGTTCTGGAATGAATACTCTCCCCAGGTGCTGAGGCCTCCGGGAATAGTAATGGTCTTTAATGAGTCACAGGAATTAAAAGCATACGCATATATGGACTCGAGACCTTCCGGGAGATTGATTTGCTGGAGATCACGGCAGTCTTCAAAAGCAGATGCTCCAATTGTATGCAAAGTGCCCGGAAGAACGGCTGTTTTAAGCACATTACAATTGTAAAAAGCATAATCACCAATGGAATAAACGCCTTCGGGGACAACGATGTTTTCGAGCTTGTAGCAATTATAGAAAGCACAAGAACCGATAGAAGTTATTTCAGCATCGAAGACAATGCTCGTGATCTTATCGGTATAACCTGTCCACGGCTGCTCGCCATCGGAATAATCGTACATCGGGCCGTAGCCGGATATTACCATAGTTCCGTCACCATCGAGCATCCACGTGAGATTCTCTCCGCAAACGCCGTCAGCTATAAAACTCGATTTAAACTGCAGATTTAATGTGCTGAATTTCGAAATATAACCATTGTAATATCTGCTTGGAACAATGCATTCAGTTCCTTTATTAGGAATGAAATCATTTGCTGATGCTCCCCAGGTAAGCTTGGCAGGATCAGCATTGATAGTAACAGTTTCAAGAATGCTGCAGCCTGAGAAAGCATTTGCAGCGATTGATGTAACAGAAGCAGGAAGGGTTATCTCAGTAACCTTGGAGCAACCATAGAATGCATTAGCGCCAATGGTGGCAAGCTTATTGTTATCATATGTGGATATTTGATCGAGCTTACTGCAGCCGTAGAATGCTTCAGCACCGATAGATGTAACATTTCTGGTGAGCGTAATCGATTGGAGTCCGGTGTTTTTGAATGCCTTATTACCAATAGTCTTTAATTTTTCTGTTAAATATACTGACTGTAAATTAGGACAGCTCTCAAAAGCTGATTCTCCAATGCTCGTCATCTCGGATGATAAATAAATATATGACAGATTAGAACAGTCATAGAACATTCCCCTACTAATGCTTGTTAAGCTATAAGGGAAACTGACAGATGATATACCGCAGTTTCTGAATGCATAATTTCCTATAGAACTGGCATTATCAGAAATATGTAAAGAAGATGCATGTCTACAATCCTGGAAAGCAGACTCTCCGATAGTGGTTATTGTGTCCGGCATGTTTATGCTTGTAAAACCGCAATCAATGAATGCGTAATTTCCGATCGTCGTCAAACCACTGCTGGGGAAGGATACGCCGGTAGCATTAGTAAAGAATGCGAATGCATTATTACCAATTGATGTGATGCCAGCACCGATTTCGATACTAACTATAATATCACTATTCAAAGAAGACCAAGGACGATCTTCCGGAGTTGAGAAGTCAGGCATAGCACCTGTGCCTGTGACAGTGAGTTTGCCGTTGTCGAACTCCCAGGAGAACGCACCGTTTCCAAAGGTTCCGCTTTCTCCGGCTTTTGCGATCTCTCCGCCTTCTCCGCCTGTTCCGGAAATTCCGGTTTCCTGAGGCTCATTCTGACCTGCTTCACCGGTATCTCCGGCGCCTCTGGCAGCAGGGGCTTTAGCCGCACCGGCTTTGCCCTGGTCTTCCTGACCGGCAGCATCATCAACCTTTGCAGGGTCTGCAGGGTCAGCAGGATCGGCAGGATCGGCAGGGTCAGCAGGATCGGCAGGGTCTGCAGGATCGGCAGGATCAGCCGGATCAGCAGGATCAGCAGGATCTGCCGGAGCTGCGGGATCTTCCGCACCGGCCTGTTCTGTCTGAGCCGTTGTGTCACCCGGTTCGGGATCTGCAGGATCAGCCATAACTGTTCCGGCGTATGATATCAAAACAGATAAAGTTACGATAAGTGAGAGCAGAGTGCTCCAGGTTTTCTTCTTCATCATAGTAAAACCTCTTAAAAATATATAGTCGCCCACTTCTCCCTCAATTAGAGGGGGACCTCCTTTGACCATATTAGAGTGGTATATACAATTATAAAAGCGATTTGGAGAGATGTCACCAAAATGTCTAACTACAAGGGATTCCTGCATTCTTTTGGTAACATTACGCACACATCCGTAACATTTCAGCAATGAAAAACCCGGCGCGCCATCAGGTCAGCCGGGTAGTTTTTTGTTTTCTTTGAATCCTTATTTTCGACTGTATAACAGCGCGAAAATTCCTTCTCTTACTCCGCAGCCGGAGTTTCAGGGACAGCTTCTTTTAACGGGAGACTCATTACGAGTAAATATGTGCCGTCATCTGCATCCTGCTTGGTTACATAGTATGACAGATACGAGGACTTCTCTTTGCCGGCCACGCCGCTTTTGCTGAGCTCAGTGCATCCGCAAACAGTCTTGAGCGCTTCACAGGCCGCGTTATAGATCAGTTCCTGCCTGTCTTTTTCTTCAACGACTATCGTTATATCCACGCGGCTTTTGGCGTTTAACGTGCCGTTGGAATTGCGCTTGATAAGGACCATTATCTGACGGAGGCCCTCTGAACTGCCAAGTGCGACAGGATCCCAGTAATAATAGCAGTTATCGACCTCACCGTCTTTATATATAGTGCTGTTGGGGAAGATAGTGAAGCTGTCCGGATAATTATCGACCGTAGTTCCACGGGTGACCTTGGACATCTTTATGATGTTCTCTGTGATCTCTTCTGCGGTCATATCCTGGAACGATACGATAATCGTTGCTTCTACCTCATCCTCTTCCAAAGGTTCGGTCGTTGTTGCCTGTGTAGTATTTCTGGCGGTAGATTCTGTAGTTGCCTCAGTAGTTGCTTCGGTCGTAGTTTCAGTTGTCTCTTCAGTGGTTTCTTCAGTAGTCTCTTCGGTTGTGGTTGTTGTCGTGACCTCTTCAGACGTGGTCTCTTCTTCAACTTCCCTGGGGCCGTCAGGCTTGATCGTGAAATATCCGTCGCATGAGCAAACGCCCAGCGCAATTGCGCTTGCGAGGATCAGGCCTGCGATCTTCTTTGTTTTCATTTTCTGTCCCTCCTGTATGGGCCGTAAAGCCCACGCCTGCTATTTTACCATTACGGTCCTGAATAGCAGATACTTCAGTCTGGGATTATTACTTTATGTCAGGCTCAAATTCAGTCACTGTAATGACGTCGCCGCTTACAAGATCCGGCTTATCCTTTATCTTCCTGAGGTAACAGTCAAAGAACTCGAGAAAGCTCCTGCATGTGTATTTGTGTGCCAGATCAGCATCAAGTTTTCCTGCTGTCATACCGGGCTTCAAGGCGTATTTTATGTCGGCAAAACCAATATGCTTCATGTCGCGGAAAAGCACCTTGTAAGCGGGCTTTGTGTGATTGATATAACCCTTGGTAACGATGTTCTCATTGTCTTCGCATGACAGCTGCATGAATGGCTTGTTCATGGTTAATCCTTGTGTGTCGCCGAAAAGCCCGCCGTCGATATTGATTCCACAGGTGTATTCAGGATCAGTAAGGCACACTTTATACGCTACCGCGCCACCCTGAGAGTGGCCAGCGATTCCGATGCCGTTAGTAAGATCTAAGATCTGTGCGAATTCCTTTTTCGCATGCTCAACAGCAAAATTCGTATCGGTTATCCATTCATCGACACGGTTCCCTATGAACTTGCAGTATTTGTTTTGGAATTCCTCGAAAAATTCCGCCTGCTCTTGCAGCGTACCCTTATATTTTGTGAGTTTATAAGCCGCCAGAATACCTCTCCAATATGGATGGTACATCTTGTTTGCGAGAGACTTGTCGGCAATCGTATAAGTACCGTCATCGTAATCAGTGCCCGTGCCTTCGTACGGATGGCCGACCGTGAGCACGACATAGCCCTGTGAAGCAAGTTCGATCAGAAGGAATGAGTTGCCTTCGATGTAGCTGAAATATCCGTGATTAAAAACGATAAGCGGGAACTTTTTGTCTTCGATGAACGGCGCGTCGACATAGCACTCCGAATCGTTCTCACCCGCAGCCTCCATCTTGTCGTAGTTTAAGGGAATCATAAAAATCTTCTTGATACCCATAGCCTCGCTCCTGGACAGCGATTTTGCCTTTGTAAGGCCTTCTGTTGTGTTCTTTGAAGTGGGGTAGTAGATCCTCGCCGGAATATGGCGCATTGAATCACCTTTGGTATCGAGAGCTTCTTTTCTTGTGTTGTAGATCGTTTGCATCGCCGCCGAAAAGCAAAATTATCGTTGTCGCGAGAATATCGAACATCGCCTTCGGATCCACACTTGCTGCTTCCTGATCCTTGCTGTAGCACGCCGTCAGAATGCAGTTTGTTTCGATGCCTACATATGCTGACGAGATGAACTGGTAGAGTTCCATCGGATCGTGTTTGGCCTCAAGCTTGTGTTCCGCACTCGCTTTGAAAAGGTAAGGGAAGATGACTTTTTTGAGGTGATCCATATTGCCTTTACCCTTAATGCCTTTGATGATCTTCTCCGCGCGTTCCGGTTCATTTATCGCAAGCACTGTCAGGTCGAAATTTATCTTCTGGATATCCATCAGATGAGCTTCCATCGCTTCGCCAAGAACACCGCAGATATTTCGCGTGATCTCTTCGAAAGAAGCATTTTTGTCAGCAACCGCCGCATCCAGTTTGCCCGTGATGTCATAGTCCAAGCGCATGTTTGTGATCATGTCGGACAGGATCTCATCAAGGTCTTTGTAGAACCTGTAAATGCCGCCCTGCGACAGCCCCGTCTCCGCAATGACGTCTGATATCGTGACCATCTCGACAGGCTTTCTTAAGCAAACCTGATAGGCACATTCGACTATCTTTTTGCGCTTGTTATCAAAGTATTCCTGTGTGACTTTGGGCATGTTGGTTTTCGCTCCCTTCATAAAAATGAAAGTAGTTTCATTTTAAGTTTGGTTATGGGTGTTGTCAAGGGGGCGTGTGAGCGGCTTGCGACGGTATAACATCAGGCGGATTTCCAGGCGTCGCCCAGAAAATCGCCTGAAAAAGTGCCTCAAAACACCCAAATTCCAGGTAAAACTTCAGGCGCCGCCTGGAATTCCGCCGGGACTTTTTGCAAAACAAAACCCACCGGCATCTATTCCTAATGCCGGCGGGTCTTATCCGGGAGCAATTACTCGCTTACTTACCTGTAAACTTACCGCTGACTTTGCCGACAGCGATGATGTTGCCTGTGTTGCCGTCCTTGTCAGTGTCGAGCTCTTTCATGAAATCAGGGAGTTTTGCTGAGATCGTATTGGCAGTGCCCTTAACCTTCGTTACCGGGTTCTTCAGCGCGAAAACATAGATGTTATAAACATGTGTGTCGCCCGGAGGAGGGTACATGCCCTTGTAGTATTTGGTGCCCGCATAGCCCTGAGAAAGCTCAGTCTCGGTGATGTCGCCCTGTACCCAGTGAAGGAAATAATGTGTGTTCAGGTCGACCATGTAGATCGCATAGCAGGACGCGCCTTCAACGGGCTCCCAGCTGAGGTCAGGGGAGAGGTTCTGGCCTGCAACTGTATTTGCAGTGATCTCATTCCAGAAGCCATCGGTCAGGCTGTTTGTCGTAACTGCAAAAGCTTTATAGTCGCTTACGAATTCGTCGCCGCTGTTGTCAGGCGCAGCAGGTGCCGTGGACTCCTCAGATGAAGGCGCTTCGGAAGTTGCCGGAGCTTCTGATGAAGACGGTGCTTCTGTGGGATTTGCGCCGCAGCCTGCCAGAGCAAGAACCATAGCGCCGCAGAGAAGAAATGATGTTAACTTTTTCATGTGGTTTGCCTCCAAAAATATTTACCTGTATCCATAATACAACTCGGGTGATGTGTACGGTGCTTTGATCGTGCCATATGCTATTACGTTTCCGACAGAGCCGTCAGACGCAGTATTTACGTAGTCGAAGAAGGACTGGATATCGCCGGATCTGGCGTCAACGGCGAATGTTCCTGCCTTGGGCTCTGACTTAAGAGCGATTACGTGGATCTCATATGTGTGAGTGCCTGCAGGATAAGGTCCGGTGTAGACAGAAGGATCAGTGAATTCACCCTCTTTAAGTTCGGTCTTATCGACGACAGTGTACCAGTAAAGCCAGCGTGTTGTGGTGATGTCGATCATGACGACTGCATATTTGGTTGCGCCGTCAACCGCTTTCCATGACAGGGCAGGTGAGAGGTTGCCTTCCTTAAGGCCGCACTCTGTCTTCCATTCACCGTCCTTATTGATGCTTGTTGTGGTGAGCTCGAAAACCGGGAGACTGTCCATATAAACCTTGGACGCGTCCACTTCCTTGCCTGTTGCCTGGTCGAATTCCTGCTCCTGAACCTGTACCGCTTTCTTACCGAAGTTTATGGTTACGACGCCTGCTGAGGTCTCAAGATCGATATTTAATTCTCCGGCGTTCGTGACTGAACCGCCGGTTACGGAAGCCTTGCTCTCGACCTGGCCGGATTTGCCAACGAACACTGTCTTTACGTTTGTTCCGATCGTATTGAAAAAACGCTCGTTGGTAGTATTTTTCGGATTGGTAAGATTGAATGAGAAGAGTCCCATTTTCTTCAGGAAACGGATATAAACAGTGCCTGTCTCGCCGGAGGAGATCTCATCACCAAACAGTGTCTTGATCTGTTCTTCACTTAAGGAATCTGCCTTCCAGCTGGAGCCGGGAAGCTTTGCAGCATCGACTTCACAGGAGATCAGGTCCTCGGTCAAAACCTCCCATTCACCTGTATTTTTATTAAGTACAGCATTGATTTCCTTGGTGACTTTCTGGGTGAGGAGACCGCCTATCATGGAGACTTCGTAATGGTACTTTACTGTGTCGGAATCAGAGTAATTAAAGTCTTTGACTTTATCGTTGATCTGAGAATCGATAGTGACAGACTGCAAGCCTTCTCTTTTTGCGATCAGATCGGCACCATATGTCTTGGAAGATCTGTCACCGCAAGCTGTAAGCAGCATTCCGGACACCAGAAACGCAGCAACTACGTTCCTTTCAAGCTTATGTTCGAACATGTAAGCGATCCTCCCTAAGATCCTGATATTCAACGATATTTTACTTTAGCATGTCCGGAACAAATAGAAAAAACGGCACGGATAATGGGAATATCCGCACAAAAAAGGTGTGAACCAATGGCGTGGATTATTTATCTGATCTGTAAAGCGACGGCGTCTTGCCCGTTACGTGCTTGAAGATCTTTGCGAAATAACCTGCATCAGGATAACCGACGCGCGATGCGATCTCGTTAATGGGGAGCTCTGTATTGGTGAGCATGACCTTTGCAAGATCCATCCTCAATGTCAGAAGATAGTCGTGGCATGTCATGGAAGCCTGCTTCATGAAGAGGTCATTGAGCTTGTTCTTGTTGATAGCAAACTTTTTGGTGATGGTCTCGACTGAGATCTGCTCGTCGATGTGCTCGTTCAGATACTCTGTGATGGCGCTGAAGTCGTCCTGTAGAGGTGTCTCTTCTTTGGCTGGCGTGACTGCTATAAACGAATAGAGGATGTAGTAGAGAAGCTCCATGAGATAAGATCTGGAGCGGCAGGGCCAGAAACCATCCTTCTGGCCGTGAAGTTCTTTTTCCGCAGATGTGAAAAGATCTTTCAGACGCTTGAGGCCATTTAATGGAAGCTCGATCACATGGTCGCATGTATTGGTGCTTAATGTCGCATATTTGATGAGCATATAGTCCTGATAGATCGATGTGCCCCAAGCCCTTTCGAACTCGCCTGAATCGATGCGCTCATAAGTGAATTCTTCGCGGATAACCGTGGGGTTAAAGAAAAGGATGCATACCTTGATGCCCTGTAAGATCTTATAGTCGAGGACATCTTTTTGAGACAGGCCGATAAGGGCGGGTGCTTTGACCACGCGTGTGCGGCCTTCGCCGGATATCTCGAGAGAACCCTTTTCGAGTATTATCACCTTATAGTTATCAGGGTCATTGATATATTCGGGGAGCTTGTCTGATCTCTCCGGATAAATATCAACTATCCTGTCCCAGCCATCCCAGTGGCATTCGGTGCAAAGTCTCATATGCGGCCTTTTCGTCTTTTCGAAATACTAATTCATTATAATATACCTTAAGTATTATTGATTATTAAACTCGGAATCTGTTATCCTACTCCTATTAATGACGTTGTATCGGAGGTGCAAGATGAAGAGATCTACCAAGTTTATTACGTTGTTGCTGATTGCATCGATGGCTCTTTCCGTATGCTCATGTGGCGCAAGGAGAAAGGGTGTTGAACCTGTCGAACTCGATGAGTACGACAAGCCCGAGCACAGTGTTGAGACTACTATTCCTGAACCTACGGAAACAGAACCTGCTCCGACAGAACCCGATCCGACGACTCCGGAGCCGACAACTACAACTGCACCTGATACAAAATATCAGCCCGGAGAGATCAAGGATACGCTCGATCTTATCAAGTTGGGCGAAAGTGCAGTAGGCATGGGCTATGAGGATGCGACAACCTATCTGACACAGTGTCTGAACATCAAAGAATTCACACCCGTAGATGGTTTATTCGACAGCAATAATGTGCCTTCTGAGCGTTTCATAAGATACTGGGACAAGAATATCGATATTGACGGTGTTACTTACAAGAGCATCGGAATGCATATGAAGAGCAACAAGGTCTGTCAGGTAACATTCACAATGAGAGCTGAACCTATCCTTGCCAAAGATGAATCCTTTGATTCTAAGAAGGTTAACGAAGATCTCTCAGCCATCTTAACCAACGCATATGGAGATCCGATCCCTAATTACACAGAGCAGTGGATCGACTTCAATGAGAAGGGCGTAACCGGCTGGAATGACGGTGAATATATCGTATCTGTTTTCTGGGGACAGGGCTGCCAGGGCAATAAGAACAATGACCAGCTCGTTCTTGAGGTCAACTATAATGGCAATATCAACACCAAGGAGCCTACAGGACAGATTCCTGATCCAACAGGCACAACTCCTGCACCTACAGGCGGCACCACCTCTTCCACGGATCTTACCAGTGATTATGTTTACGTAATGTCGCTCTTAACTCTCGGACAGAAGGTCGACGCAGCAAAGACCTGGGTGGAGTCAATCCTTTTCTCTAAGCTCGGCGATCCTGTTACTGAGACGAGCAGTGACAAGTCTTATACTGTTTATTCTTATCCTTGCGACGTTAAGATCGACGGCGTCAAATACGATCAGGTCGATCTTTATGTCTCAACCGCAAAAAATACTGTATACAACGTTGCTTTCTTAACAGCGAAAATGGAGCAAGATCCTGCTGCAGATTATTATAAGGGAGTAACAGCCAGGTTTAAGCAGCTGATATCAACTGCTCCCGACGAGACGGAAGATCCCGGCAATAAATATGTTACACACTTTAAAGCTGCCGAGAATATTGATCTGTCCGTAACTCTCACTTTCAATGGTAATGACAGCAGATTAATGTTCAACGTGGATCATGTAAAGGAGGGACACCATGGGAATTAAGGATAGATTCTTAAAGGCAGAATGTTCGGTTTTGGCAGCAACTGTAATGCTCTCACCGCTTATGTTGTGCGGGTGCAATGAGAAGCCGGAACCTACTGAGACTGAGACGGAAATAACAGAGCCCAGTGCTACGGAGACGGTATTTATTCCTACACCGTTCCCTTCTTACTCTCAGAGTGCTATGTCTGATCAGGAGGCTGAAGCTGAGGCTGTAAAGCTTGCAGGGAAAGTCGGCCTTACCAAAGATGATCTGAGGGGAAAGTATTCACTGTTTCTCAGGTACTATAGAGCTGTTGCAACCAATATTGGAGTAAGAGATTACTATTCATACATGTTCAGTTATTTCCCGTTGGTTGCTGATCAGATAAAGCCTGAGAATGAGGATTATTTCTTAGGTAAAGTAAGCTCTCTTGAAATGGGTTTAGTAGATACCAATGATTTTGGCGGCGGTTTTTACTACAATTCCATCATGTTTAATAAGGATGCAATGGATTCCCTGGGAAACGATTACTATTCGCTGGTTACGTATCACGAATCCATGCATTTCATTGATGCTTATATCAATGGGGAAACAGGTCAGACTGTAATTTTGAAAGACGGCACGATCAAAACCGTTTTCCAATCTGAAATGAGGGTCATGAATTTCGATTTTGATGATGATGTCGTTTATTATTCAGACATGGGATACTTAACTGAAGGCGGTGCCGAGAAATATAAGACACAATATTTCACCAAAGCCAGCACTGACCCTACACCGACAGGTCTGGAATTCCTGGTCGGCTTGGAATATATCTTTGGAAAAGAGACAGTTGATGATCTGTACTTCAGCGCTGAATCAGGTGCAAAGTTCTGCAATTTATTGAGGGATAACGGATTCAGCGATGAGGATATCATCCGCATGATGAGAACATCTGTTACTGATGAAGAAATGACTGATGAACTCCTTTATATCGATCCGAGAGAAGTCCTGATCAGACTTTATAAGACCAAGATCGGTCCTGATTATGAGAAAGATGCCAAGTTCTGCAGGATCATTGCCAGCATGGATAAATTCCTTATCAATAATATTCCGACTGAATACAGAGACTTTATCAAGAAGGTTACAAGCAGTGCATCCAAAGAAGTGAGCAGTCTGGAAAAAGCTGCTTTAAAGAAGATCGGCGGCAAGAATGTCTATTTTGAGGAAGCACCTTATACGATCTTTTTAGATGGCGAGCTTAAGCTTGTAACGATGGCATGCACATACAGCAAAGACAAGCCGGTCTACACTTCGGTGATCTTTGATTATGATTTTGATAAGAAGAGTGTGAATGACATCAGTCTTTATACAGATTGGAAGCTTGAGAAGATCGAACTTAACAGCCAGGAAGACTACGATTACATAAAGGGGCTTAATGCAGATAATTCTGCTGCTCATAATCAGATAGTCAGGGGTACAAATCCTGATCTGGAGAATTTGTACAAGAGAGCCGAAGAGATTGGAAACAAGCATGGAATCTACATCTGGTTTGATGATCTGACTCCGGAATGCCTGATCAGCACCATCTATTACTATAAGTCTGTAGACCCGGAGAAGATTGGAAGTGCACTTGATCAGATTGAAGCGGTCCTGGATCTGTATCCTGAAGATTATTTTGACCAGCTTCTGAACAATGGCGGATTTAAAGGTATTGGAATATGTCTTTATGACGATGCTACTCCTTCCAATTTCTTTGATATGAAACAGACAGCCGGTATTAATGGCTTCAACTATCTCGTGCTCTTTGTGGCAACAGATTATAGTTACCAGGTCGGCGGAGATATAGAAAAACACTTTGGTGAGTACTTTATAAGAGATAAATACGCTCCCACAGTTACTGCAATCCAGGCCAGACTTATTTGTGATATCTGGGATCTGACGGACAATTACATTGAAAGAACAAACTGCTTTAATGAAAAACCGGTAGTGAGCAATGAGGATTGGCAGAAAACCAACTACTTATGTTGTAAAAGAAGATGTTAAGATGGATTACTTTATCAGTGTTGAGGCTGTTACCTCTGCCGATGTAGACAGACATCTTCTTTATGAATATTTAATGCTGTCTGCTTTGACAGGCAAAAAGGCTATAGAATTGACACCAGAGCAGAAAGCGAAGGTTCAGGAACTGAGCAACGGATTAAGAAAGGTCTTTGATACGGCTAAGTGGCCCGCTCAGACCGCATGGGAGAAAGCAATCTAATGACGGGAAACAGGTTTAAAGAATTAAGCATAAAACTTGAGTGCGCCGTTCTTACGGCATCGCTCATATTGGGAACGACCGCACTTTCAGGATGTCAGAAGTTTTACCGTACGAACCCGACATCGCACACTCATGAAACTGCTGCAGAATACATAAAGCCGGGCACGCCGACTGAAGCTTCGCCGACGCCCACACCTTCCCCTACGCCCGATCCGAAGCAGGAAGCAATGAAGGTTGCTGAATATGTCGGGCTTACAGAAGAGGACTTGAGAGGGAAGTATGAGCTTTTCGAGAAATATGCTGTCGCAGTATCTGAGAATCCCAACCTGGAAGGCTACAAAGCGTATGTTTTCCACCTTTTCCCGATTGTCGCAGATTATTTGAAGCCCGAGAATGAGAAGTTCTTTTTCGAGAGGGTCAAGACGCTCAAGATCGTTGAGAATCACACGGACGGCGTTGACGGACAGTATATCAGGGACGATAACAAGATAGAGATCGAGCCGGATCTGAAGGAAACAATGGGCGAGGATCTGTTCTCGTCAGTTCTTTATCACGAGATGATGCACTTCATCGATCTTAATATCAACGGAGATATTATCGATTGCGTTGTTGCATATATGTCGGACGGAACACTCAGGAAATACGGCGATCTGAATTATGCTGAGCGCGGCTGGGTCACGGATTATGTAAGGACATACTTTACCGAAGGCGGATGCGAGATGTTTACCGCCGAGTACTTCACAGTCTCACCCAATGCCTACCTCATGAGAGTAAGGTTCATGGTTGCTCTGAAGTATATTTTCGGCGATAAGAAAATAACTGATATGTTCTTTGATCCCGATTCTGACTGGCAGTTCGTCCAGCTCCTGATAGATGCCGGCATGACGAATGAAGAGATCGTGAAGTTCTCTCACACTATGCAGGAGACGGACATCGGCATAACGGATCCCAAGAATTCCATAGATCCGAGAGAAGTATTGATCAAGCTCTATATAAAGAACATCGGGCCTGACTACGAGAATGACAAGACTTTCTGCTTTATTCTCGGCAGTATGAATGACGATCACTTCAGCAAGATAGATTCAGAATACAAGAAGTTCTATTCGAAGCTTAAGGGTATTGACCAGATGGAGATCTACCAGATCTGGGGCTTCATCACGAGTGAGACAGGCGACTATGATACCAAATGGGGCTTCGCGGGAATGCCCGGACCTTTCTATGTCAACGGCGAACTCAAGGTCGTTGCAACGTCCGCACCTCTCGAGGGTGATATCAAAGACTATAAAACGGTTATCGTTGACTATAATTTTGAGACCAAGGAACTGTCGAACTTTAAGCTGTTTGACAAGTGGGCTCCTGACTTATTCGATGAGAAATCGATCCCTGTGCCTGATGTACCAGGTGCACCTTCAGGTACGGATACGACAACAACGTCAGGTACTGACGAGACAACGGAGACAACGACTTAAGCCCTGTTCTCCAGGTATTCTCTTATCTTCGCGAAAACCTTCTCTTTACGGGGCGGTATGTTCTCAGGCAGGTTATCGAGCGGGAAGAATGCCTGCTCTGAGACTTCTTCCTCCTGCACTTTCATCTCACCCGTAAAATCGAAACAGATATAGTAGATCCCGGCAAAGTAGATCTGGTCACCATTGGGATAGACATAGTAAGTATCCTTGCCGGATATGTCCATGAGGTAATGAAGCTCGCCCAGCACAAGACCTGTCTCTTCAAGTGTCTCTCTTCTGGCGCATTCTTCGAAGCTCTCGCCAAGTTCCATAGAGCCTGCAGGGAAGTCCCAGTAGCCGTTGTCAGTGCGCTTTCCCAGTAAGATCTCGTCCCTGTCATTGACGACGATAACAGCTGATCCGGTTAGGATCAGTGTGTCGTGACCAAGCTTTTTCCTAAGATCAAAGATATATCCCATATTACCAGGCGACAGAATTAATAAGTGCAATGAAGCCCCATGTAAGGAGCCCGCCTATTACGAAGCAGATGCTGATATAGACGATATTGGCGATCGCCCAGTTGCTCTTCTTGTCCAGAACTCTCGCAACAATAGATGCGGCAAGGCTTGCTAATGCTCCGACACCGCAGATCACGATAAGGAACGTTGACTGGGTTATGTAATTCCTGCTTCTCTCAGCAATTGAGATAAACCACATCCAGCATGCTACCGGGTTGCCGATAAAGCACATTGTGGCAACGCCCGTTGCAAGTCCGTTCAGTATTAAAGTTCTTTCACGCTTCTTGTACTCGTCCATGTTCAAACCGTAACCTATCCCAAATTTTATTAACTGAAGAAGGGCTTAATGCCGAAAAGCTTTATAAATAAAGCAGAAGCGGCTGTTGCGCCGAAGAAGCCCAGGATCAGCATGACTATATTGATCACTATCGCGACCACTATCAGGGCAATCCCGAAATCAGCGACCTTCTTGTAACCCAGAATGATGTAAGCAACCGTGAGGAGCAGATAAAAAGCGCCGCCGCCGAAAAGCATTATTGCTGCAATGGAATTGTCGCCGTCAACAGATGCTGTGCTTAAGAATCCAAACCAGATGATAGTCGCAAGAATAAATGACCAGAGCAGCTGGATGATGAAATAAGCAGGCTTCTTCATAAAGTGACCCCCCTTGATTCTCTTTACTATTCTACCGCACGCGTCCTGCGTCAGAAAAGTAATATGAAGCACCAAAAAATAAAGCTGGTTTGATTATAACACCTGTTCATATTTCTTTTCGGTTACGATTGTTCTTTTGCCACTTTTTTGGCTCATAATTTGTTTTCGAGGGGTGTAGAATCAGGTCTCGCAGCGGGGATAATAATTGCTGCCAACAGTAATATCCGTAAGGATGGAAGGATGGTATTAAAACAATGAATAAAAGAATTATCGCATCTGTGTTAACGGCATGTACTTTGATGTCCATGACAGCATGTTCATCAAACCAGGCAGGATCTTCAGTTCCTGACCAGTCAGAATTACAGACAGATTCTACAGACGCAAATGTTTCTTCAGAAGACAACGGCACAACTGTTGAGAGTTCCGACTCCGCCACGGAAGGTTTTCCGTACAGCGGCAGGTATTACGGAGACAGATGCTGCATCGATTTAGAGGCTGAGGGACAGAACAAGGTCAAGATCAAGGCCAGCTGGGGAGGCTCTGCTACCGAGTGTGCAGAGTGGACTATGACAGGTGACTACGACAAGGAAACCAACATGATCACATATACTGACGGCGTCATGAAGAACGTTAAGTATTCTGATGCAAACACAGTCGAGAAGGAAGATACAGTCTACTCTGACGGTACCGGAACGCTTATTTTCAACACTACAGGTGATAACTTCACCTGGACCGACAAGAAGGATAACGTTGCAGACGGCCTTATCTTCAAGATCTACAGGGATGAGCCAGCGACTTCCGTAACCGCATCTTCTGACAGTGCTGCAGATGAGAGCTACTACTCAGGCTTCTCTGCTATGAGCAGAAACGGAATCGAAGAGAATGCAGATAAGATCCGTAAGTTATATCTTGCTGAAGACTGGGAAGGCATGAAGACAATGATCCAGTATCCTGTCATGATCAACGGCGCTTCTGTCGAGAACGAGGAAGAATACCTCAAGGTCATGAAGGGCAGGAAGATCCAGGCTGAATCCCGCGAGGATATGGAAAAGGAAGACTGCAAGGACATGTTCTTCAATGGACAGGGTCTCTGCCTTGGTTCAGGCGAGGTCTGGCTTATCGATCCCGCCTACATGAAAGATGATCAGACACCTGAGATCAAGGTCAAGACGATCCAGGGACTCGTATAACTTTACATACTACCCACAAGATTCTCCAAACATAAAAAGGGGTTGCCTCAGCGGTGAACTGAGGTAACCCCTTAGTGATTTAACTTGATTGATTATCAGGTGGGAAGATCCGGAAGAACGATCTCGCCATTAGGATTGCTTGTGACAATTACGTCTTCAGATTCGAAAACGATCACTGTAAGCTTTAATTCTTCATATTTTTCCATCGTACTATCCTCCATGTATTAATTACCGTATGCCATAGCAGAAACGTAGTAATTATAGTACGCAACCAGAGCATATTTCTGAGCTTCAG
>CACZML010000076.1 GCA_902782235.1 Oscillospiraceae bacterium | reverse complement strand
TGGATCATGGAAGAGTACAGAGGCAAAGGCTATGCGCAGGCTGCGATCCTTGCTGTGGAAGAAATCTACGGCGCTGACAACTGGAGCCTCGACACGATCCTGCAGGAGAAAGGCAACTGCCATCTCTACGAGAAGATGGGCTACCATCAGACCGGCAAGGTCGAGCATATCAACGACCGCATGGACATTGTTTTTTACGAGAAGGGCTGAAATATGAACTACAAGGTTATCGATAGAGAAAAATACTACAGAAAAGGCGTTTACCGCCATTTTACGGAGGACTGCAAGTGCTCGGTCTCAATGACCGCGCGCGTTGACGTCACTGACCTTGTTAAGCATTCGAAGGAGACCGGCACGAAGTTTTACATCAACTTCCTATACCTCCTTACAAAGGTCCTGAATTCTCCAGAGATGACTACAGAATGCAGTATCTCTGGCAGTCGGACGAGCTCATCTGCTACGACGTGATCAATCCGACACAGTATGTTTTCCACGAGGATACTGAGACCTGCTCACCCGTTTACACAACATATTATGAGGACTACAACGAGTTCTATAAGAACGCAGTTGCTGACGTTGAGGCCGCAAAGCAGACCCGTGAATATCTGCTCGATGCAGACCATCCGAACTGGTTCGATGCGTCTTATGTCTCCTGGCTCTCATACGATTCGCTCAATGTGGAACTGCCAGATGGTTATCTTTACTTCCTTCCTATAGTAAACTGGGGTAAGTACAGAGAAGAAAACGGCCGCCTCATGATGCCGCTCACCGTGCGCCTCAATCACGCAATCGCTGACGGATATCTGGTGGCAAATGTTTACCGCTTGCTTGAGAAGGAAATAGCTGAATTCTGCGGAGGCAACACATGATCTTACGTGCATATACAAGAGAAGATTCACCGGTAATCGCGAAATGGCTCCGCACGGAGACAGAGCTCTATCAGTGGTCAGCTGACCGCTACGGTTTCTTCCCTCTCCTGCCCTACAGCATCGACGACAACTACGCCCCGCAAATGAAGACAGGCCGCTTCATTCCCCTCACAGGAATCGATGAAGAAGGTAATGTTGTCGCGCACATAATCATCAGATATCCGAACGAGAACGACGACTCATCCGTAAGGCTTGGTTTTGTCATCGTTGACCCCACTATCAGAGGCAAGGGTTACGGCCGCGAACTGCTCAAGCTCACCATTGACTATATACGTCAAAACCTCACAGCGACAAGAGTCGACTTAGGTGTTTTCGTAAACAATCCCAAAGCAGCAAAATGCTATGAAGCAGCAGGTTTTAAAGAATACGGCGAACACATCATCACCACACCTTACGGTGACTGGAGATGTGTTGACATGGAATTATATCTGTAATGGATCAAAAGAAGGACAGAAAAAAGATAAAAGCTGAACCCGGTGCCGCAGGTCATAAGTATACCTGGGCGTGGATCCTTGGCCTTCTTATTATTGTTGTGGCTCTCTTCGGTCTCAGTCTATACCAGCGTTACAAGGATATCGGCAAGAACGACGGTTACTCATATGTTGATGCCCGCGTGGTCGAAGTCAGTACACAAAAAAAATACAGGTGGTATAAGTGGCGCAGGCGGACGACCACAACTTACATAAAAGTCGCTTATAAACCTGAAGGTTCCGATAAGTATTATGAGATAGGCAAAAACGATCTCGGACCACGCATAATCAATAAGCCCTACAGGGTTTATTACAAGGCAGACGATCCGAAGGATGCTTATATCGCAATATGCGACTGGCTCACCAGAGAATATGTTCCTGCCGATAAAAGCTACGATCTGCCAATAGCTATCGCAGGCTATGTGATCTTAATTGCACTGATTTATTCTTTGGTAGACAAAAGAGAGAAAAGAAATATTAAAAAAGGCACATTAAAGCCCGGGGAAAAAGCCAAAGACTAATCTTGAAACTTTTCCGATTTTCTTGTTATCGGACCTGCATATTTGTTCCTGTATTCCTTAGGCGTCAAGCCGCAGTCCTTTTTCAGCACGTTCGTAAAGTAGCTCTGGCTCGGGAATGCCAATGATGCTGAGATCTCCGCTATCGGATAGTCTGATGAGGCGAGCATTGATTTTGCCGTCTCGAGCTTCTTGTTCATGATGTATTCGCTTACGGAATATCCTACTTCTTTCTTAAAAAGGCGCGAAAAATAAGGCGCTGACAGATTCGTCACCGACGCCAGTGTCTCAAGAGTAATACGCGTGTGCAGATGATCGTAAATGTAATTGATCGCAGTGCTTACCGCTTTGGAAGTTACGCTTGAGCGCTGCAGTCCCGACATCTGCCTCGTGTAGTGAAGGCACATCTCATTATGAAGTTCAGATATCTCTTCGGCTGTCGTTGCCTCGTCAGCGAGGCGGATATAGTAATCGCTCAGAGAGTAAGCTTCGGACTGGGAAAGACCGCCGCTGATGCAGAAACGCGCGACCAAAGCCGTCGTGACGGTCATGTGGTATTTGAGGTTTTGCAGAGGGTCGTTCGAGAGGACGCCCAGTCCCTGCTTGGAATCGATTGGTTCGTTCAGAAGCTGCTTAACTTTACGGAGATTGCCGGAGCGGATCGTCTCATAGAAATCCATCTCAGGAGCCAGCGGAGCCCTGAAAAACTCGTATTCCCTGTGAAGGAATTCCTGATAGGATATCTTCTTTCTCTGAACCGGCATTATGTGCCTCCGTGCCCCGGAATTGTGGAAATCAAATAAGTATGAGATTACGGTTTTCGAGCATCATTATAGCATGAAAACGCCAAAATTAGTTATGAAAAAGCAATAACCAAAAGCGCAAAGTTGATATTTTGTGGTCAGACGGACAATTACAAACAGGAGGCATTTATGAAGAGCACTAGAATCATCAGTTCTATCCTGGCACTTTCCATGCTGCTCCCTCTTGCTGCTTGCGGCAAAAAGGCAACTCAGACACCCTCTATCGAAGGCTACAACCTTCTCTGGAGCGACGAGTTCGACGGCGACAAGCTGGATGAGACAAAGTGGAACCGCGAAAAGCGTGAACCGGGCTGGACCAACAACGAGCTTCAGGAATACACCGAATCTGACGAGAACATTTTCGTTAAAGACGGCAAGCTCGTATTGAAAGCTATCAAGACCGAGAAGAACGGTAAGGCTTATTACACCTCCGGCAAGGTCAACGGATGGAATAAATCACAGTTCCAGTACGGCAAAGTAGTTGTTTCCGCCAAGGTACCTGAAGGACAGGGCTTATGGCCTGCAATCTGGATGATGCCCAACCAGGAATCATATTACGGTCAGTGGCCTAAGTGCGGCGAGATCGACATCATGGAGTCTCTCGGCAACGACACCACTGTCTCTTATTCAACAATTCACTACGGTGAGCCTCATGCTGAGCAGCAGGGCACGATCACCAAGGAAGGCGACGAGAGATTCTCTGCCAAGTTCCACGAATACTCCGTAGAGTGGGAACCCGGCGAGATGCGCTTCTACACAGACGGCGAGCTCGTCCTCACATGCAACGACTGGTTCACAGCTGAAGAGGGCATGGACGACAAGCCCTATCCGGCACCTTTCAACCAGCCTTTCCAGATCCAGATGAACCTCGCAGTAGGCGGCAACTGGCCCGGAAATCCTGATTCCACAACGGATTTCTCAAAGGCAGAGTTCCAGATCGACTACGTACGCGTTTATCAGAAAGCTGAATACGACACTAACGTAACCAAGCCCCCGATGAAGTTCAGAGAAGCGCTTCCTGACGGCAACTTCATCCGCAACGGAGACTTCTCCGTAGCAGAGAACCTCGATGATGATATCGACTGGAAGTTCCTTCTTTTCAACGGCGGCGAAGGCTCAGCAGAGATCAAGGATGGCGAGATGATCATCTACACACAGAATTATGGTACCGAGGAATATTCTGTTCAGCTCGTTCATCCTGATCTTCCGATGCTCAAGGGCCACAAATACAAAGTAACCTTCGATATCCGAGCCGACGAAGCCCGAAAATGTATCGTCTGCGTATCCGCGCCGAACGCCGGCTGGATCCGATACCTCCAAGACACGTCGATCGATCTTGAGACCGAATGGAAGACATTCACTTTCGAGTTCGAGATGAAGGACAAAGACGACAACAACGGCAGACTCGAGTTCAACATGGGCAAGCACAAAGACACTGCTACGATCCATATCAAGAACGTCAGAGTCGAGGAGATCTAATCACGTCAGATAAGCGGCAGGTTACTGTCATTCAAAGCCACTTATGATCAGCTGCCGCTTTTCTCGAATATTTAGCCAAATGGCAAGGGACCCCCATTCCCTTGCCATTTTGTTATTTATGGTGCTTTCAGAATTCCAGAAAAACAGGCCGCAGCCTTAGCTGCAGCCTGGATTCAGGTTAATTCATTGTAATTCTAATCAGTCGCTGTTCGCCGTAGATGCGCACATAACGATTACCATGAGCGCGATCTCTTCGGCAACAACCATTGCGATAGCGCTGTTTGTAACGATCGCACTGTTGGTGGCAATAGTTTCGGACGTTCCCATGCCGCTCGTATATACTTCGCTCGCGAGCAGCGCGGCAAACATCAGTCTTGTCTTCTTATCCATGCTGAGACCGCCGAAGCCCTTGCTCTTCTTGAGGAAATCAGCCGCCTCGATTATCTCCGGAACGAGCACTTCTGTAGGAACCTGTACATCGAGCAATGTTCCGAGTGCAGGGAATTCCAGATATGTGCCGAACTTGGAGCCGTGCTCCTTGAATGCTGCGAAAAGCTCAGCGACCTTGTCGCACTTTGCCTTCATGTCGCCTTCAGTAAGTGCCAGTATCTGTGACAGAGCCTGAATGGAGTTTGCATCAGCCCTGAGTTTAAGCGTCTTCTTGGTGTATACGAAGCTCTCTTCCATGTCGTTCATGACGGAATCGATATCGCGGCCGGACATTGCAAGGAGCGCTGCCAGAGCGAGATCCTCAGATGACGTGAGGATCGGGTGAAGCTTGCTCATGCGGCGCATGATCTCATTTGTCGTGTCCTTGATGTTCTCGGCATCAGCTTTTCTGTCGCGGTCGACGATGATCATGGCGGTAAGCACCAGGTAAGAATCTTCGAAGACCTTGCCCTTCATAAGCACGTTAAACACGTCGATAAGGTCGTCGATGTATTTTTCCATGTCGGGTGCCGTTGCCATTCTTGCGAGAATTACAAGTTCCGTAGCATCTCTGAAAGCGGAGAAGACACCGGCCTTCTTTTTGAGAATGTTTCTTGCTTCCTTCATTCTCTCGATATCGGCTTCTTTGCCGGCGCTCGCGAAAAGCAGTCCCGCAACGACCTGGCTCATTCCCATCTCAAAATAAAAGCCCTTGTCGATAGCCTTCTTGTTCGATGCTAATAATTCAAGTTTTCTCATTAATTCTGAATTCATTACTTTTCTCCAATCCCCAATCTGCTTGATTGTATTGATATTTTACCACTTTGCACTTTTAATGAAGAAAATACTCTTCTAAGCTGCGAGTTCCGCAGGCGAAGCCGAAGTCTCTCCAAAGGGAATGAGAATAATACTCTTCTATGCCGCGAGTTCCGCAGGCGAAGCCAAAGTCTCTCCGAAGAGAATGAAAATTATTTTCTTCTAAGCTGCGAGTTCCGCAGGCGAAGCCGAGGACTGTCCGAAGCAGCAGAAGAAAATAATTTTCACATGTTCATAAAGATTACACACGGGCGCCTTATACTCCAAGTATCGAAAGCGGTGCAAGTGGGGATTTGGTCGCAAATAGAAGGAGAATAGGAATGAAGAAAACTTACATCAAGATCACAGTTTTGATCTGTGCTTTGGTAATTGCCGTGATGATGCTCGGCGGCACACTGTTTACCTATGTGATGATAAGTAGGATCAACTCTGATTACATGAATGAGATCCAGCGCGCCGTAAATTACAGACCGATCGATTACAATCAGCATATTACAGACACTGATCCGGATTTTGTAATGATGACTTACAACATCGATAAAATGTACAGCTGTACGGATAATCCCGACATCGGTTATTACGGTACAAATGAATGGCGCCTCACTATTGGCGGCGGTTCGCACATAATGTATTCAACGGATTTCGTCCGTGCTAACGCGGTTATGGATTCGGAAACCGGAGACGGCGTGTATGTAAGGCTTGTGCCGAGCAATGACGGAACCGGTGATGCGATCGTGTATTTCTCCAACAGCGAAGGTGACAATGAATATTGGGGAGTATCCACTTCCAGTGATGCTGAAGAAGGTACAGGTGATAAGACTGTTGAATTCTCACTTGGCAACAAATCAGATTATCAAGGCTATATCAACCCGCTTAATCTGGAAGCCAAAGATGTATATGACAAAATCGTAAATGCAGATTCAGGCAATGATAAGGTGGTTGAAGAGACCCACATCGGCTGGCGAACATCGTATGCATATTACCTGAACTCTTCATATCTTTACAATAACGATGTCTATGTGGTCATAAGCGATGCATTCGTCTATCACCCGCTGGCTATCGTTTTCGAGCGCTACGCATATGCGTTCTATCTGTTCCCGTTTGTACTCATCATCCTTCTCGCGCTCACGATCTTCACGATGCGCAGGATGTACGTCAACAGGATGCGCTATGAGACAAGGACCAGGAATCTCACTAGGAGCTTTGCTCACGAGCTCAAGACTCCTCTTGCGGTTACAAAGTCTTATGTTGAGAACTGGGATATCGTCGGTGAGGCTGAGCGTCCTCTGGTCGCTGAGAAGATCAATTTTGAGGTTGATCACATGACCAAGATGGTCAACACTCTTCTGGACCTCTCGAAAATGGATGCCGGCGACGTTAAGCTCAATCTTGAAGATGTAGAGCTTTTCGACCTCTCAAGAGTATGCCTCAATCACATGGAGGAGCTCGCGAGAAGCCGTAATATCACGGTCGAACTTGAAAATGACAGCGAAGACGGCGATTATGCTGTATCTGCAGACCTCGACATGATCAGAATGGTCATCTCCAATTTCCTTTCCAATGCGATAAAATATGGTAAGGAAAAGGCCGTTATCAAACTGGCAAACAGCGGAAACAACGTTATCTTCAGGATAACAAACGATGGGGAACCCATAAGCAAAAAGGATCAGAAGAAGATATGGGACCTGTTCTATAAGAAGGACAAGTCAGGATCTGACCGCCTCAGCAGCAACGGTGTCGGCCTTGCAGTAAACAAGAGCATTTTAGAGCTCCATAAGGCAAAGTTCGGCGTCGACAGCAGCGCAGAAGGCACAACATTCTGGTTTGAGATGAAAAAAGCAAAGCAATGATAGGTACCACTGGAAAATATAGACTCCTGATAGCAGAAGATGATGTGTCGTTAAGGCACATCGTCTCTGCTTTTTTTGTAAAAAACGGCTTTGAAGTTGACGAAGCGGCAGACGGTATCGAAGCCTGCGGTCTGGTCATGCACAACCGTTACGACGTAATAATCCTGGACATCATGATGCCCGGCAAAGACGGCATTGAGGTCTGCAAATTCATAAGGACCAGATATGACGTCCCCGTTATATTCCTGACCGCCCTGGGCACCGAGAACGATATAATCGACGGCTATGAGGTCGGCGCTGACGAGTACGTCACCAAGCCTTTCTCGACCAAGCTCCTGCTCGTTAAAGTAAATGCCCTTATAAAGCGCTACAAGGGCCTTCTCGTGAAGGACGGCCGCATCATAATAAACGAACTCATAATCGAGCCATTCAAGCACGTGGTGAGCGTGGACGGCGTCAGACTGGACATCTCTCCAAGAGAGTACGATCTCCTTTTGTATTTCATTGAGAACAAGGAACAGGTCTTATCGCGTGACCAGATCCTCGATGCAGTCTGGGGACAGGATTTTATCGGCTACGACCGCGCTGTCGACACATACGTCAAGAAACTCCGCCAGACACTCGGAAAGGCAAGCTACCACATAGAGACCGTCATCAAGAGCGGGTATATGTGGAAAAATTAAGCATTTTTAGCAACTTTTCCTCTGATTACTGTTGGCATGTCTCCTGCGGGCATTTATAATACAGGAACTGAAAAACAGGAGCGGACCCATGAAAGCCTACGAAGAACTTGAACTCGAGATCATAGTTTTCGATACCGGAGACATTATTGTCACGAGTGGCGAAGATCAACAGGATGAAACTTCCCGCCCTACAGCCTACGAGCTGCCGTATGTTCCGGCTGATCAACTGTAAGCTTTCACCGCAAACAACGGATTCTTACGGGCTGCCTTAAGCGCAGCCCTTTTTTATGCCCTCCCCTGCCTCAAAAACTGTTAATTTTTCGTTTTATTAATGTTTACACGGTGCCGGTTATTTCGAAAAATCTCTTCTGTAATCTGTAAATATCAGTTAAAAAATCACAAACTCGACCACATTTTGTCATAAATCCAACAATAAACAGCGGTATTGTGTAGGAAGATTAAAATTATTTTGAGAAAATGTGTATTGAAGAAGATGTTGGAGTAAAGGATTTGGAGGCTA
>CACZML010000075.1 GCA_902782235.1 Oscillospiraceae bacterium | reverse complement strand
TCTTCGACCATATCCTCGTCTGCAACTGCGAAGAAACCGTCTTCGACATCATCCAACTCGGGTGAATCATCTTCGAAATCAAATTCTTCGAGCTTAAGCTTCTCACATGCCTTCTGGAACTTGTCTGTGGAAATAGTAGTTGTGTTTGCGCATCCGGCGAAAACAACTGCAAGCATAGCAACTGTAAGTACTACTGCCATAGCCTTTATTCTCTTCATAATAAGTACCCTCCTTTTGGGAATACCAGAATTATACTACAAATCATTTTATTTTGACTTGTTCGCGAAATATGAATAATACCTATTGTTTTGCCCCCGCGAAAAGCAGGATTACGGCATTTTTCACAGATTATGCGAGCTGGTCTGCCGTGTAATATCCGCTGTCTATAAGAATTTCCTTGTAGTTATCTGCAGTGACGACTACAGGCACGCAAAGGTAAGCGGGAACCACCTTCTTGCCGTTGTCAAATGTCACGGTGTCATTAGTCTCCACATCCTGGCCGCTGATTATCTGGTCAGCCATTAATACAGCCCTGGAAGCAAGGGTCCTGGTGTCTCTGAAAACTGACATGGACTGCTTGCCATTTATAATGTTCTTCACATTGGCGATTTCACAGTCCTGGCCCGTGATTATCGGGTATTTGCCGGTATATTTGGCTTCGAGGGCATTTGCGACACCCAGAGCCGTGGAATCGTTGGCGCAAAGCCATGCATCTATCTGAGTTCCGTTAGAATAGAATCTGGTAATGATATCTTCTGCCCTGGCCTGTGCTTTATCCGTCATCCACCCATCGGTAGCTGCTAAAGTAAAATCATCCATGCCTGAGACCACCTTAAGCCTGCCATTATGAATGTAAGAATATAATGCATCCCTTGCACCGGTGTAGTAATAAACTGCGTTGAAATCACCCGGTTCTCCTGCCGTAAACTCAATAGTGAAAGGACCTTTTGAGTTTTTCAGATCGAGCTTATTGATGATATACTCCGCCTGCAGCACTCCGGTCATGTAGCTGTCGAAAGTTACATAGTAATCAACATACTCGGATTCCATGATTAAGTTGTCATATGCAATTACCGGTATGTTTTTCTGATGAGCCTTTTCCAGAACATTAATGAGAGACGGTGAATCAATAGCGGCAATTATCAACACTTTGCAGCCTGAGTTGATCATGTTATCGATCTGGGATATCTGTTTGGAAACATCATTTTCCGCATACTGAAGATCAACACTGTAGCCCTTGGCCTTAAGCCCTTTTCTCATGTTTTCCCCGTCCTGGTCCCATCTCTTGAGATCCTTTGTGGGAAGAGATATGCCGACCTTCTGGCCGTTGCCTTTGGGTATAGTACCGCATGAACCCGATTCACCCGTATCCTTAATAAAAAGCTTAAGGAGCGACGGCAGAAGGTCTGCCAGATCCTGATAAAGCTTATTGTTGTCAGGGATCTTCATCGGGTCGTTAGTGAGGAAGAAAGCCTTTAAAAAGTCTTCGTATACAACCGGCTTTGTATTAAGTGCACAGCCTAAGAGAACAAAGACATTGGCGCCGCGGACATCGATCGAAACAGCTATATCACCTTTAACTCCGTCAAAAAATTCTTCAGGATCCCAGCCAAAGTTGTTCTTGAATTGTTTTACTGCTGTATCGTCGTTCAGAAAGACCTTGATTAATTCCGCAATATCAACATGAAGTCTTATGTAGCCTTCTTTTCCCGAACAATAATATTCCTTGCCCGAAAGATGCTTTGTCATTATGCCGCCAATACCTAATACATCGTCAGCACCGTCAATAATGTCTTTGGCAAGATTCTCGTTCTTTAACGTGATCTGAAGAGCAAGCGCACCGTTGAACTTCATGTCTGCAAGGCTGTCTTTGCCGGTAATGTCATCAAGACTTGTGCACTTTACCGCAGCGGCTATGGACGAGATATCATCCGCCCCGATATCATCATTAAGATCCATGAGGTTCAAAAGGTCTGTAAATGAATCTCCCGTAAGGTCCCCGATCTCATCCTCATCGTCAGTCATGATGTAGAAACCATTTTCCGCGTCGGATAAATCGGGATACTGCATTTGAGTGTCCACGTATTCTTCGAGGCCAAGCTTTTCGCAGGCTTTGACGAACTTGTCGGCAGTGACATTAAAGGACTTGCTGCATCCGGAAATGATCCCGGCGAGCATTACAACTGACAGCAATAATGCGGTGATCTTTGTCTTATTCATAAACGTTTCCCCCTAATCCAATTACCAGAATTTTATCATAGAATATTTATCTTTGACTTGTTCTATACACGCGGAGTATTATTGTCTTTGTGCGAGGGGGTGTTAACTTATGCGCGAAAAATGGACATCAAGATCCGCTTTCATTCTGGCAGCAATCGGTTCTGCCGTAGGTTTGGGAAACGCCTGGAGATTTCCGGGATTAGCCGCTAAGTACGGCGGCGGTGCGTTCCTTTTTGTTTATCTCATTGCAATGCTCGTTATCGGCATTCCGCTCCTCATGATGGAGATCTCGGTCGCAAGATACACGAGACAGGGTGCGCCCGGTTCAATGCGTGCGATAAACAAGAAGACTGAAGGCATCGGCTGGCTCGCAGTATCAAACGGTATCGGCATCTCGATCTACTACGCAGCAGTTTTCGCATGGGTAATATTGATGTTCGTCATGAGCTATAAGTTCATGGGTATGTCAGGCAACACAGAAGCTGCCAGCGGTCTCTGGGCTGCAACGATCAAGACAACAGGAACAACCACCGGTTTTAATATTGTCTCATGGCCCGTTGTAGGCTGCCTCATCGCAGCATGGGCTCTCTGCTATCTCTGCATCAGAAACGGCACGACAACAGTGGGAAAGGTCGTTAAATACACCGTATCTCTCCCTGTCATCTGCCTTCTCATCATGGCTGTCCGCGGTATCGTAATGCCCGGTGCTATGTCCGGTCTTTTAAAGCTCTTCATCCCTGACTGGAAAGCTCTTGCTGACTCCAATCTCTGGGTTGACGCTATCGGCCAGGTATTCTATTCACTTTCAACATCAATGGCGATCATGTTCGCTTACGGTTCATTCCTTGATAAGGATTCCAACATCGTAGTCGACACGATCATCATCTCTTTCTCTGACATGTTTATCAGCATCCTCGCAGGCGTCGTTATGTTCACGACAATGGCAGGCGTCGGAATGCTCGACAATATGTCTGCTTCAGGTATCGCAACAGCATTCATCATCTATCCTCAGGCAATCGTCCAGATCTCCGGAAGCCCTGTCTTCAACATGATCTTCGCGTTCATCTTCTACTTCTGCCTGATCACTCTCGCGATCGACTCACTGTTCTCGATCATCGAAGGTATCTCGACTGCTGTGTCCGATAAGTTCAAGCTCAGCAAGAAGAATACAACACTTATCATCTGCCTTGTCGAAGGCGTCATCAGCCTCATCTATGTAACAGGTGCAGGCCTTGCAGTCCTCGACATCGTTGACTACTTCATCAACAGCTACACACTCATCATCACAGGTATTCTCGAGATGATCGCTGCAGGCTGGTTCTTCAAGACAACAAAGATCCTCGACGAGCTCAACCGCAACACAAACGGTTTCAAGATGCCCAAATGGTGGTTCATTCCTTCCATCAAGGTCGTCTCACCTGTTGTCCTCATCGGCCTCTTTATCTGGAACCTTGTAAACCTCTTCAAGGGCGGCGGCATCTACGGCGCTGCTGACGGATATGCTCTCTGGGCAAACATTCTCTTCGGCTGGGGCGTCGTTGTCCTGATCCTCTGCTCCGGACTGATCGTAAAGATCATCGTCAAGATCAAGTCCGCTTCAGGCTACGAAGAAGATTCCAGAACATGGGATGAACTCGGAGAAGGCTGATAAAGTTTTTGCTTGATCCACGGGCGCTCCTTAATGGGGCGCCTTTTTTGTTGTAGTGAAGTTTTTTCGCGCGGGTAACTGAAAATCTCCAACATCTTCGCTGTTGCCAAAAATGGTGCCAAAACTCCACCTGAATTGGCACCAATTCCTGCAAAAAACCTCGTGTTGCCAAAAATGGTGCCAAAATCAAGCTCCTAATGGCAACTTTTGGGCACCACTTTTACCACTAGTTGTAGTAATTATATTTGTTTTATCTTTTGCGCTCGAAAAGCCTGTTTTCATGCTTTTTTCCTTGTCGGTTTTTGTCGGTATTTGTCGGTTGAATCTGCTAATAAACCATCTAGAATCAAACTATGGAATACTTAGACAAATACATACCAAAAGAGCTCCTTGCTCTTAAGATCAACTACTGTAAAAAGCGGCTCCGCGAGTTGCCTAAAGTGAGTATGTCCAAAGCCAATATAAGAGGAGTTCAAGTCGTCAGGCTAAGAAGTGATAAGCACAGATTTAGGATGAATTCCGTTCAAGGACAAGAACTCTATTCGGCTATGCTCGAGCGAGAAGACATAGAGCGGCAGCTCAAAATTTATGAAGCCATCTGGGACTACTATTATAAAACTCCTGCGCCGGTATACGATCCACCCAAGATAGTGAGAACATTAATAACCAATAATGATAAACAACTCGTAATGAACAAAGCGTTTTTCGACGGCCTGAAAAATGATGCCAACACAAATTATCCTAAGCCAATGATTTATTCGTTTAACGGGATTCAATATCGTTCTACGGCCGAAAAGGAAATTGCAATGTTTTACACCGAGATGAACATACCATTCAAATATGAACCTGAGATATATTTGCTTGGCTCGAAAAAACCTCAGTTCCCTGATTTTGTCTTATATATTCCCGAACTTGATACATGCAAGATTCATGAGCATCTTGGCTTAATGAACTATTCTAGTTATAGCCGTGATTTAAAACTCAAATGCAGTACTTTCATAGACGCAGGATTAACTATTGACCAGGATGTTTTCTTCACTTACAGCGACGAGGATCAACCTCTCGATACAAGGTATTTGGCGGCCAAGATCAACACTGCGCTCTTCGGAACAATGGTATGCAGTAACGATTGGAACAGAAACGTTAACAGCTAATTCCTTCTGATGTTTATGTGTTGCCAAAAATGGTGCCAAAACTCCACCTGAATTGGCACCAATTCCTGCAAAAAACCTCGTGTTGCCAAAAATGGTGCCAAAAACGAGTCGGAATTGGCAACATCAGCGCCTGCGCCCGGCAGGGAACCACGCATTCCTTTGATTTTCAAATCTTGTTGTATAATGTACGCGAGAGAAGCAAACAAAAGGGTGTCTATATAAGGGTGGCTGGTCGTATGAATATCACGATCATATGCGATGTGCTCGGCGAGGCGAACAACGGCACGAGCGTCGCAGCTTACAATCTGATCGATCATTTGAAGTCTCAGGGACATAATGTCACTGTCGTTTGCTGCGATGCTGACAAAAAGGGCAAGAGTGGTTTCCGCATCGTGCCTACGCTTGATCTGGGGCCTATCATTAATGCCGCGCTCGCAAGGAATGAGGTCGTTCCGGCTAAGGCAGATCCCAAGATACTTGAGGATGCTATCAAAGGTGCTGATGTTGTTCATCTTCTGATGCCGTTTCCTTTGGCCTGGAAGGCTATCCCGATATGCGAAAAGTACGGCATTCCGATGACGTCCAGCTTCCATGTGCAGGCGGAGAATTTCACCTGCCATATCGGCATGATGAAGTCGGCTTTTGCCACCAAGGAAGTCTACAGATATTTCTACAGGAAGGTATACAGCCACTGTGCGATGACGCATTATCCTACTGAATTCATTAAGCGGGATTTTGAGAGCAACGTCAAAAAGAGCGTGCCTTCGAAGGTAATATCAAATGGTGTGTCGGAGTCGTTTTTCGAGCCCACGCCGGTAGAAGCGATCAAAAAGCAGAAGAAGAGAAATCACGATAAATTCACGATCGTCGTTGTCGGAAGATATTCCTCCGAGAAGGCGCAGCAGGTGCTGATCAAGGCGATCGCGAAGTCCAAGTACAAGGACAGGATCAAGCTCATCATGGCGGGTGAAGGCCCCAAAGGCAAGAGCTACAGGCGTCTTGCGAGAAGGAACGGCGTTGACTGCGAGATGCGTTTCATCGATCACGATGAGCTGAAGGAAGTCCTTAATGCTGCAGATCTTTATGTGCATACAGCTTATGTTGAACTCGAATCGATCGCGTGCCTCGAGGCTATCGTTACGGGGCTCGTGCCGATCATCTGCAATTCGCAGAGAAGCGCGGCAAGATTTTTTGCCAAGGACGACAGATGCCTTTACAGGAAGTGGGATTCGGAAGATCTCAAGAACAAGATCGAATACTTCATGGATCACCCCAAGGCGCTTGATGAGTGCAGGGAAAAATACAGGACGCAGGCTAATGTCTCAAGACTTGGCGAGTGCATGAACAAAATGGAATTAATGCTGCAGGAAGCTGCGGGCACGAGGCAGAAAGAGGCATAAGTCATGAAAGAGCGCACAATCTACTATTCAGACCCGCTTAATGATGACTTTGCCGGCACGGATATCAACACGGTCACGCTTCCCGATGACTATAAGTATTTCCCCAAGACGGCCATAAGGCGCGGTTTTGCGGGCGGACTCAATTTTGCCATCTCACCTATTATCCTTTTGCTCCAGCAGACCGTTTACGGCGAGAAGATCGTCGGCAGAGAGAAGCTCAAGGGTTACCGCAAAGACGGTTTCTTCCTTTACGGCAATCACACGAGAACCATGGGTGACGCGTACTGCCCCAATCTTCTTGCGTTCCCGAAGAAAGCTTATATCGTTGCAAGCGCGGACTGCTTCTCGATCAAGGGGATCAGGAGGGTCGTCGAGGACCTGGGCGGCATCGCGCTTCCCACGACAACTACAGGATATAAAAACTATTCGCAGGCAATAAAGACCCACGCCGAGAAAGGGCATATCGTCACGCTCTATCCTGAGGCGCACATCTGGCCGCAGTATACGGGCATCCGTCCGTTCAAGCCGGCGACGCTTCACTATCCGGCAGAATCCGGCAAGCCTGTCTTCACTTTCACGACCACATGGCAGAAGAGAAAGATCCTTCCGGGCGCAAGGACCGTCGTTTATGTCGACGGACCGTTCATGCCTGATATGGATCTGCCTATGGATAAGCGCAAAGAGGCTTTGAGAGACGCTGCCTTCAATGCCATGACCGAGCGCGCGAAAAACAACAATTACGAGAAGATCCACTACGTTTACAGGCCGAAGGAAGACGTGACCAAGGCATAAGGAGCCCCGTTTTGAGTAAAAAATCCGCCAGAAAACTTATCCCGCTGCTCATGCTTATCTTCACGATAGCAGGTGTCATCGGGTTCATTTACGAGGAGATCTGCGGATACATCAATGAGGGGCATTTCTTTAAGCGCGGAACAACATTCGGACCATGGATCCCGATCTACGGGTTCGGTGCACTCCTGGTCTTTGCGCTCACGTTCAGGATCAGAAAAAAGCCTCTGCTTGTATTCCTTATCGCCACTGTCGCGTGCGGACTTTTTGAACTTGCCAGCGGATATGTCATCGACAGATTTTTCCACATGAGGCTGTGGAACTATTCGAACGTCATACTGAACTGGGGGAATCTGAACGGCTACATCTGCGTCAGATCGGTCATCACCTGGGGCCTTTTCGGGATGCTTCTGATGTACGGTGTCCTGCCCCTTGCTGAGAAGTTCCAGAACAGGCGCCCGAAGGCATTTAACATTGTTACATTCGCTCTATTCGGGCTTTTTGTGCTCGACATAGTGCTGAGCTTTACGATAAAATAAGCCACCCGGAATGCATTAAAAATCCCCCAAAGGAGACCCCAAAATGAACAAAGACTACCTCAAAGCCAGATTCCCGCTTCTGATGCTCGTGTTTACCTTCGGCGGCATCTTCGGCTTCATTTATGAGGAGATCTTCTACCGCTTCGATCTTGGCGAGTGGGTCAAGCGCGGCACGACATTCGGACCGTGGATCCCGATCTACGGCTTTGGCGGCCTCATAATCCTGGGCCTCACTTTCAAGTTCAGGAAAAAGCCCGGATGGGTATGCCTGACTTTCTTCCACGTAAGGCTTTGGGACTATAACGAGGAGATCTTAAACTGGGGCAACATCAACGGCTTCGTCTGTGCGAGATCGGTATTGTTCTTCGGCATCGCGGGCGTATTCCTGCAGTTCGTGGTGATCCCTGTCTTCGAGAAGCTCGAAAAGAAAATGCCCAAAAAAGCCTGGCTCATCCTCTGCTACGTGCCGGCGGCCATCTTTGCGCTTGATATAATCGCGAGCCTGATCTACAGGGCCGTTGTAAAATAAGATTGCATTCCCAAACTCTCAAAAGGGGGCTTCACTCTATGGAAAAGATCAGCATCTGGCAAAAGGGCGAATATACATACCCGCTCGCATTTGATTTTGAGCCCAATTTAAGGCCTTATCTCATCGACGACGGCGCCACACATCCATGCATGCTGGTCCTCCCCGGCGGCGGCTATGC
>CACZML010000074.1 GCA_902782235.1 Oscillospiraceae bacterium | reverse complement strand
ACCTGGGGATTAACGATGAGGTCCAAGTATCTCTGACGGTAACGGATCTCTGTATCCTTTAATCCCTGATACTTGTTCGGGAGCGGATGGAGGCACTTGGCAAGGAGCTTATAGGACTTGGTGAGGATGGATACCTCGCCCTTCTCGGTCATGTAGACCTCGCCTTCAACACCGACCAGGTCGCCGATATCGAGGTTCTGCCATTCCTTGTACTCTTCCTCAGGGAGATTGTCGATCTTTGTGAAGATCTGGATCTTGCCCCTTCTGTCGTAAAGGTCACAGAAAGATACCTTGCCCATGCCGCGCTTACTCATCAGACGTCCTGCTACTCTGACTGTCTTGCCTGCGAAAGAATCGTAGTCGCCGGTGATCTCTGTCGAGTGGTTTGTAACGTCATATGTAAGCTCTTCATAAGGATCCTTGCCGGCTTCCTGGAGGGCCTTAAGCTTCTCCATACGGAATCTGGTCTGTTCCTGGATCTCTTCTGCACTTAAAGGTTCTGTCTGAGGTACGAATTTCTTAGCCATAGTTACTCTCTGTTCTAGTTATAGTTTTCGCGAATTTGGTACAAGGATTACTTCTCGATCTTGATGATCTTGTACTTGATGATGCCGGAAGGTGTGGAGACGGAAACTGTCTTGCCCTTCTTCTGGTTGGAGATAGCTCTTCCTACAGGGGAGTTCTCGGAGATTCTCTTCTTCTTGAAGTCGATCTCGGACTCACCAACGAGCTTGTACTTATATTCCTGCTTTGTAGCTGTGTTCTGCAGGGTTACTGTGGAACCCAGAGAAACCTTATCTGTGGAAAGGTTGGAATCGTCAACAACTTCAACAGCCTTGAGGATAGCTTCGAGCTCTTCGATACGTGTCTCGTTCTCAGCCTGCTCGGCTCTCGCTTCATCGTACTCGGAGTTCTCTGAAAGGTCGCCCTGTGCCTTAGCATCTTCAATTCTTGCAGCGATCTCGCTTCTCTTCTTGGTCTTACGCTCGGAAAGCTCGTTCTGTAATTCGTCGTAACCTTCCTTGGTAATCTGCTTCTTGATGATTTCGTCAGCCATGTTATGTCTCCTTTTGTTTGGATATCGTTTATTCTGTTTTCGAGTGTTCGAAAATTATCTCGCTGTTCTGTCGTTTTCCTTCTGGATAACGTCGTGTGCGCCGCCCTCGATGATGGATGTGGAGGAAACGACTACGAGGCGTGCCTTCTGCTGGAATTCCTCAATGGAAGAGGAGCCGCAGGAGCACATTGTTGCCTTAACCTTTGCAAGGGATACGTCCAAGCCGTCCTTGAGGTTGCCGGCATAAGGAACGTAAGAGTCAACGCCTTCTTCGAAAGCCATCTTGCCGCCCTTGCCGCCGTCGTCGTAACGCTGCCAGTTGCGCGCACGGTTGGAGCCTTCGCCCCAATACTCTTTAACATATGTGCCGCCTACAAGAAGCTTTCTCGTAGGGGATTCGTCGAATCTTGCGAAATAACGTCCGAGCATCATGAAATCAGCGCCCATAGCGAGAGCCAATGCCATGTGGTAGTCATGAACGATACCGCCGTCAGAGCAAAGAGGAATGTAATAACCTGTCTCCAGCCTGGCCGCAGCCGATACCCTTCTGCTCACGTGTGATGCAGATGGAACCGCCGCCGATACCGATCTTGATGAAGTCTGCGCCGCAGTCAGCGAGGAACTTGAAGCCCTCAGCGTCAACTACGTTGCCTGCGCCGATGATTGCGTCAGGATAGTTTTCCTTGCACCACTTGAGTGCTCTTTCCTGCCATACGGAGAATCCGTCGGAGGAGTCGAGGCAGAGAACGTCAGCGCCTGCTTCGAGAAGAGCAGGGATACGCTCCTGATAGTCTCTTGTGTTGATTCCGGCACCAACGATGAGCTTCTTCTCAGAGTCGAGGAGCTCATAGGGGTTAGCCTTGTGGAATTCGTAGTCCTTACGGAAAACGAGACCAACGAGTCTGCCTTCTGAATTAACGATAGGAAGCTGGTTGATCTTGTTGTCCCAGATGATGTCGTTAGCTTCCTTAAGGGATGTGCCCTCAGGTGCTGTAACGAGCTTTTCGATAGGAGTCATGAACTCTTTAACCTTGGTATCGAGCGAAAGTCTGCTGACACGGTAGTCACGTGTTGTAACGAGGCCTAAGAGCTTGCCTTCAGCAGTGCCGTCTTCAGTAACAGCTGCTGTGCCGTGGCCTGTTCTCTCGTGGAGCTCGATAACCTTCTCAAGAGTATCCTCAGGAGAGAGGTTGGAGTCGGACTCAACGATGCCTGCCTTGTACTTCTTAACTCTTCTGATCATCGCGCACTGCGACTCGATGGACTGTGACTGGAAGATAAATGACAAACCGCCGCATCTGGCGAGAGCGATTGCCATGCCGTCGTCCGAAACAGCCTGCATGACTGCAGATACCATAGGGATATTGATCTTAAGGCGTGACTCTTCCTGGCCCTTCTTGTACTTGGCGATAGGTGCTGAAAGATCTACCTGATCAGGTGTGTTCTTCTCTGTTGTGAGATTGGGTACCAAAAGGTACTCAGAAAATGTTCTTGACTCTTCTTCGAAAATCTTTGCCATATGTCTCCTTATTCCTCCTTGCCCTCGTCTGTTACTTCTGCTGTTGCTGATGCGTCGATGACGGGCTCAGCTGTTACGGGAGTAACTGCGGGTTCAATTTTAGTCTGCTTTGTATCTTGACGAGAGGGCGTAGCAGAAGCGTTCGGAGGAGCGATAACGTCAGCAGGAACTGCATCAGCGTCATCAAATCTGGCACCGCACTTGAAGCAGAAAGCGTTGGAAAGGTTATTCTCCGTACCGCAGACTGCGCACTTCTTGAGTCCTCTCTCACGGAGGATCTTAACATTGAGGTCTTCAATCTCGATGTAGAGGTTGGAGATGGATTCGCATCTGGCGTTGATATCCTTTGTCATATCAACGTTAACATCCTTGTACTGTCCATAATACAGATGGCCGATCTCATCGTAATACTTGCGAATGGTATTTTTCTTCTCATCGATCATCTTCTGAAAGTTGGAAATGTTCTTTCCCTTTTGGTCCTGGAAAATGGGCATATTAAGTTCCTCCTTAAAAGATTTAAAGAAGATTATACAACAATTTCCGCCGAAATGTCATTATTTATAATACTTTAAGGAAAATTGAGGAATTTTGGGGTGCTTTGGGGGGCGGGGTCGGCGACGGGTGTGATTTTTCGAGCATTGGGCGGGAATGCGCGCGTGCGGAAGGGGGTGCGGCCCCTGATTGACAAAAAACTGTACGAAAACAGTGGATTTTGTCAATAAAATCGTCAATAAGGCTGCCCACCGCCGGACAGTAGTCAACTTTTTAGCTAGCATTTTCCCGAATTTAGCTAGCAAAAAAGTTGGATTTTCGCAAAATCCAGCTTTTTACCTAGCATTTTTGGGATTTTTGCTAGCTGAAAAGTTGACTCGGTGTTTCACGGCAGTAAAAAAGCCGCCCCAGTGAAGGAGCGGCCTGTTGGTTTTCGAAAAAACGTTAACTCAGATCTTCTGCGGCTTGATCTTCCAGATGCCGGAAGCGTATTCCTTGATCGTACGGTCGGAGGAGAACTTGCCGGAGTTGCAGATGTTGATCCAGCACTTTCTTGCCCACTCGAGGTTGTCCTGGTAGTCCTTGTAGAGGCGGTCGCGCTGCTTTCTGTAGTCGTCGAAGTCGCCGAGGACATAGTAAGGATCGCCGGGCTGCCAGTTGGAGCCGTAGATGAGGCCGTTGAAGAGGTCGTTGAACATGCCTGTGCCTTCGTCGTTGAAGGAGCCGTCAACCAAGCGGTCTAAGCACTTCTTGAGGCCGGGGATGTTCTCGTACTGCCACTTCGGGTTGTAGTAAGCCTTTGTTGCAGCCATGTCCTGTGAGCGGCAGCCGAAGATGTAGATGTTGTCGTCGCCAACGCACTCAGCGATCTCAACGTTTGCGCCGTCCAATGTACCGAGGGTTACGGCACCGTTCATCATGAACTTCATGTTGCCTGTACCGGAAGCCTCAAGGCCTGCTGTGGAGATCTGCTCGGAAACGTCTGCTGCGGGGAACATCTTTTCGCCGACGGAAACGTTGTAGTTCTCAACGAAGACGACCTTGAGCTTGTTCTTCATTGCAGGGTCGGAATCGATGAGCTTTGCGATCTCGTTGATGAACTTGATGATTGCCTTAGCTCTGAAGTAGCCCGGTGCAGCCTTTGCAGCGAAAAGGATAGTTACCGGAGGCATGTCGAGCTTCGGATTTTCCTTAAGTCTGTCGTAAAGGTTCAACGCATAGAGGGCATTGAGGAGCTGTCTCTTGTATTCGTGGAGACGCTTGATCTGTACGTCGAAGCAGCTGTTGGGATTGAGCTTGATACCCTTTGTCTTTTCGAGATATTCGGAAAGGTGCTTCTTGTTAGCCTTCTTGATGGCGATGAACTTCTTCATGATCTTGTCATCGTCCTTATACTTCTCGAGGTCCTTGAGAAGATCGAGGTTTGTTACCCATTTATCGCTGCCAAGGAGGTCAGTGATGAGGTTAGCAAGGTCAGGATCGCACGCACGGAGCCATCTTCTGGGTGTAACGCCGTTTGTCTTGTTGGAGAACTTCTCAGGATAGATGTTGTACCAGTCCTTGAGTGTCTCGTTCTTGAGGATGTCTGTGTGGAGGGCAGCAACGCCGTTTACGGAGTGTGAGCCGTAGATAGCCATCCAAGCCATGTGGATCTTGCCGTCACCCAGAGGAGACATGCGGTCGATGAGCTCGGAATAGAGGCCAGCCTCGTACATCTGTGCACGGAACTGGTTGTTGATGCCTTCGATGATCTCGAAAATACGGGGGAAGAGGAAACGGAAGATGGAAATATCCCACTTCTCGAGTGCCTCTGCCATGATCGTGTGGTTTGTATAAGCGAATGTAGCCTTAACGATCTCCCATGCCTCTGTCCACTCGATGCCGTTCTCGTCGACCAAAAGTCTCATGAGCTCAGGGATAGCGACTACAGGGTGTGTATCGTTGAGCTGGATCGTGTTGTACTTAGCGAAATCGTGGAGATCGTCACCATGATACTTCTTGTATCTGTAGATGATGTCCTGCAGAGATGCGGAAACGAAGAAGTACTGCTGTCTTACACGGAGTACCTTTCCGTCGTAGGAAGTATCGTTCGGATAGAGGACTCTCCAGATGTCCTGAACGCGGTTTCTCTCGATAACGGCGTCGTCGAATCTCTGTGAGTTGAAGAGATTGAAGTTGAACTCCTGTGCGGGCTCAGCCTTCCAGAGTCTCAAGAGGTTAACGTTCTTTGTGCCGTAACCTGTGATAGGGAGGTCGCAGGGAACTGCCCAGACGTCGATGTCTGAGTAGTGGACCTTAACCTTGCGGTCGTATCTGGGGAGAATGAAGGGATATCCGTGCTCCATCCAGGAGTCAGGATACTCATTCTGGAAACCGTTCTCGATTGCCTGTCTGAAAAGGCCGTAACGGTAGAGGATTCCATAACCTGTAACAGGAAGGTTGAGTGTTGCGCATGAATCGAGGAAGCATGCTGCAAGACGTCCCAGACCGCCGTTACCCAAAGCCGGGTCTGTTTCCTGCTCGAGAATATCTGTGATATCAAGGCCGAAAGAAGCGAGAGCGTCCTTTGCCTGATCGTAAATACCCAGGTTTACGAGATTGTTGAGCATTGAGCGTCCTTCGAGGAACTCGGCTGAGAAGTAGTGAGCCTGACGGCCCTGGTTGTACTTGTGCCTTGTTGCCATCCAGTTCTCGGAAATGATCTCAACGATGCTCTTTGACAGCGCTGTCCAGTAGTCACGCGGTGTAGCCTGCTCAAGGCTTAAGCCTGTTTCAGCTCTGACGTGGGCCTGCATCATCTGTTCAAGCGCTTTTGCTGTAACTGTTGCCATTGTCCTTCTTCGATGTCTCTCTTACCCCAAAGACATCTACTTAACCTCCAAAATAATTACGTTTGATTATAACTGTAACGTAGGGTGTGCGCAATTTATAAGAATCAAGTTCGATTTTTTAGCCAAAAAGGGCTCGGAATCCAGTATTCACGCGTGGTTTTTTGACAACGGAGACCTCGAAAAACTAACAAAAATCACCGAAATTTACTGATTTTTAACAGAACCTTTGAACTTCGTATGATTATTGCGTGAATCTGCCCGAAAACCGTCCCTCCCATTTGTATTTTTGCTCTGGGTATATTAAACTTCTACTGATTATGAATACAGCAATTTACTATGTTTTAGCCGTTGTGGCAGGTGTGCTCACAGGCGCACTGATTACATATCTGTTCGGGAAATTTCCCGACAAGTGGCTTCAGGATTACGGTGTAACGCCCGAAGACCCTGATTACAGGCCATCCAAGCGCATGAGACCTTTCCCGGAGGGCCTTATTGCTGCTGCGTTCTGCGTTGCATGCTATTGCGTAACCGTTTATTTCTGCAGAGTTGACTACATCGAGCACTTCAGACCCATGCATCTGGCGGTCATTCTCCTTGTAATTCCTGCACTTATGCTGGTCATGATGGCTGACAAGCTCAACAGGATCATTCCTGACCAGTTTTCCATCTATATCGCTGCATGCGGCGTTCTTTCGATCGCTGCGGACTTTTTCGAAGGCTCTGTCTGGTTCACACCTGACGCCAAGTGGTGGATGCCCATCCTCAACAAGGTCATCGCATCCGTTGTTGGCGGCGGTGTTATCTGGCTTATCGGATTTTTGTCGATCACATTCCTCGGCCGCGAAGGCATGGGAATGGGCGACAT
This sequence comes from Oscillospiraceae bacterium, assembly GCA_902782235.1. Classification (GTDB taxonomy): domain Bacteria; phylum Bacillota; class Clostridia; order Saccharofermentanales; family Saccharofermentanaceae; genus Saccharofermentans. The sequence goes on along the minus strand of CACZML010000074.1, from coordinate 8,423 downwards.
GAGACTTTTGTTTGCAACCGGCCTTATCACAGGCTGCTACGGACTTATCGTCCTTATGTATGTATCGATCTTCTCGGCTATTTTCTTCGCAGTCCCGCTCCTCATCAGAAAGTGGAAGAGGATCGCTGCAGAGAAGAAGAGGATCGCCGAAGCAGACGATCCGAGGGCTGAGAAGCTTAAGCTCCAGCGCGAGAAGGCCGCCATCCACTTTGCGGAAGACCCGGATTACATGGCATTCGGACCTTTCCTCGCACTTGGCTGCGCTGTATTTGCGGTCATGGAGCCTTTCTTCTTTGAGAAGATGGTCATGACGATGAATCTTTTCGGAGTGTATTTCTGATGGACATCCTGAAGTCCGTAAGAGATCTCATATTACGCGCATTCAGAATCCCAAAGCCTTATAACTGGGGATATCCTGTATTTTACGGTGCAGCGGGCTTTGCCATAGCTGCCCTCATCTTAAAGCTCATGTTCTCGGGCGCGTTCCAGTTCTCATCGACATCCCTGATCGGCTGCGCTATTACGGTCATCATGATCGTGATGTTCGCATTCGTAGCGCCTTCGGTTCTGATCGCTGAGCGCGGCGGAATCTGCATTACAGGCCATTACACCGGCATCGGCGTCCTGATCCTGTCATTTCTTTCAGGTGCGCCCGTTTATCTCGTAAAGGTCTCATTCCATAACATTCTGACGTCCCTCTGGCTCAAGCTCGGCGGTACAGTCATATTCCCGGCAGTTTTCTACCACGTGGACGGCCTGACGGGACAGACACTGTTTCTTGAGATACTTATCGATACCATAATTCCTGCCTTTGGCTTCTCGCTGTTCTTCTTCGGCGCAGTATGGCAGGGCTTTTCCGAGAATAACAAGAAATGGGCTTTTATCATCGTCCCGCTCCTCATGGCGCTCTTTGCCTACGATCTTATGGATGTTTTCTCCATCCTTATCATCGGATGGTGGCTCTGCATCGTAAGAAAGAACACCGGAAACATCTACGGCCCGATCCTTGCGCTCATCGGTTCGCGCCTTACGGGCATCCTGATCGACTCCATCCTCTACGAGATCGACCTCACAACGATAAGAGTCTACAGCGACATTCCGAGCACAATGTATTTTGCAACGATCCCTGCGATCATAGTTGCGGTGATCCTTTTCGCATTCTTCAGAAAATCACTGGGCGAGTTCTTCGCCGCTTACAGCGCAGATATCTACGGAGACGAGAAAGGCCCTGAAGACAGGGACGGAGGCCTTGCGAACAGCGTATTGTACGGCTTCAATATCACCCTGATCCTGGGCGTCCTCATCCTGATAGCTTTCTGGATACTGTTGACAAAGGGTGTACGATTATAAAAAGGGTATTTAGTTTTAGGGGAATAAATTAGGAAACAGGAATAAGAAATGGAAGAAAAAAGCAAAACCAAAGCTCCCAAGGGAGAAACCAAACAATTAAGTGACGTCGAGAGATATGAGCGCGACAGAGCTTCTGTCATGTCCATGCTCAAGTTCATCCTCATCGTCGCGATCCTCATCGGTGCCGCATACGTCGGCAAGATCGTCGTAGTCATCCTCGTGCCTTTCCTTATAGGCTTCCTGCTCTCGAAAACGTCAGTTCTCATGGCAAAGCCCATCTCGAAGCTCTTTGATAAGGATGCCACGAAGATCAAGCCCGGCAAGCGCAAATCGACCCACACCAAAACATCGCTCGTCGTCTATGTAATCTTGAACATCATCGTATTCATACTGATCGTGCTCACATGCATCGGCCTTGTCTACCAGGCAAACAGCCTCCTCGTCACGGTCGTTGACCTCTCAAGGACCATCAAGCCCGGCGAAATGGTCAACACCCAGATCTTAGAACGCTTCAGCGTCGACAACGGCGGGTTCCTCACTGCTGACATGATCGAATCCTTAAGCGAGAGCATCACCAACATGGGCCAGACGATCATAAAGAACGTTCCCCAGTTCGCCAGCACGACCCTTTCCAAGGTCTGGCAGCTCGTCGGCAACCTTCCTTACGGCGTTTTCTTCGTCATCAGCATCCTCTTGAGCGGCTTCTACTTCATTAACGACGGTCCCGCCGTTATGAAGTTCTTCGTAAAGAACACGCCCAACAAAAAGTTCAGAAACAGAGTATTTACGCTCCTCAACGAGCTCTCAGTCACAGTCTTCCGCGTTCTCGGAGGCTATCTCGTACTCTTCATCATCACGGCATTTGAGTCCCTTATCGTCTTCTGGGTTGCAGGCCTTCACGAATATGCGATCGTCCTTTCCATCATCACGGCGCTCATCGACTTCCTGCCTGTATTGGGCGTCAGCGCCACCATGATCCCCATGATGATCTACCAGGTCGCAAACGGCAATTACATCTCCGCATGCATCCTTTTAGGCGGTCTTATCGTGATGTCCATCATCCGCCGCTTCGTCGAACCTGCCGTTCTCGGCAAATCCCTGAAGATGCACCCGCTCATCACACTCATCGCAATGGCAGCAGGTGTCTACATCTGGGGCGCTGCAGGCTTCCTCATCGGACCTGTCCTCGCGATCATCATCATCCAGGTAATCAAGGTTTTCGAGATCGACAAGATGGCCGGCACATACTTCTCCGGCATCCTTGACCGCTTCATGAAAGACAAGAACGTGAAAGAGAAGAAAACTGCCGAGGCGGACGAAGCTTAAGCTTCACGGATTTACAGGATCTTATTAACGATATCCTCGTACTCTGCGTATTTCCTGGCCTTCATAAGATGCTTGATGTCGCGTTCTTTGCCGTCGAAAAGCATCTGCCAATAGGTCCAAAGCTCCCGCATCTTGAAGAGCACATTGATGTCAGGTGACATGATCTTCTGATACTCGTGACTCAAAGCCTTTAAGTTTATCAGCCAGTGACGGATCTGATATAAGGCCTCTGCCCAGCATTACAGGATCAAGGATTGTTCCGAATGAGTCCGACAGCGCATCGTAATCCTTTACGGAATAGATGTTTCCGTTGTAGACAAGGGGATTTCTCGAGTTCTCAAGAGCATATGCGAAGTATTCTTTGCGGATGTCGCCTTTGTAGTAGTCTGACCTGATCCTGGGGTGCACGATCAGCTCGCTAAGGGGGTAGCTGTTGAATATCTCCAGAAGATCGTAGAACTCGTCAGGATTATAGAAGCCGAGCCTCGTCTTGACCGATATCTTGATGTCCGCAGTGGCGGCGTAGGAATAGATGTCATCCAGAAACGCCTTAAGAGCAGATGTCTCAGGGAGGAATCCCGCGCCTTTGCCCTTCGCGCAGACGGTTCCGGAAGGGCATCCGAGATTAAGGTTTATTTCCTTGTAGCCCATAGCATGAAGCTCTTTCGCTGCGTCGATAAAGCAGTCGGATCTGCACGTGAGGATCTGGGGGACAAGGTTTATTCCGATATTGTTCTCAGGGTCAATGTCCTTGCGCTCGCGGGGCGTCATCGCGTATTTCTCGCACGGCGAAATAAACGGCGCAAAGTACTTGTCGACATGCCCGTAGATCCCGCTGAAAGCATTGCGGAATATATAACCTGTAACGCCTTCGAGCGGCGCGAAATAGATCTTCATATCATTCATGCACATATTCTATCACGGGTGGCTTTTTACGCTGATAATTTTACTTTATCACCGGATTTTTTACTTTATCCCTGAGTTTGGCCATTTTCGTTGATTTGTGACCTGCATTCATGTTATTTAAAAATATAGAAGAGTCATCTGCGAAAAGGGGAATAGGATGAAAAGGATTATACAAAAAGCTATCAGCACAGCCCTGATCTCTGTCATGGCGCTATCCTTTGCATCGTGCAGTCAGACGGATGTGAGTCAGACGACACCAGTTACGGAACAAAGTGAGCAAAGCGGTCAAAGTGATGAAGATCCTGATGTAACAACAATAACCTTTGCTGTTCCTGAGTATTGTCGTATTGATGATAAGAATTTGAAGCTTTTCAATGATGAACTAGCAAAAGATGGTTACAAATACAGGCTTCAAGTAAACACCTTTGCTGATAATGTTGAAGATCAGGAGTATTACAAAAGTATTGAGAATGAATTGAAAAGCGGGAAAGCTGATGTTGCATTTCTAGGCGAGGATGATGGAAGCAGCGGTTTAATTGATCTTTTCAATTCTGGGTCATTACTTGACATTGATGAGGTAATATCCTCGGATAAGGGAAAAGCACTTTATGAGGCTTTCCCCAAGACTTTTTGGGAGAGAGTTAAATTTAATGGACACACTTATTCCATTCCGAGCGCTATACCAGTAAAAGTGGGTGTGTTTGCTGCATTTAATAAGAATTATGTAAGCGATGAAGTTATAGAGAACTGGGATGGAAGCCTTGAAGGTATTTACAAGATAATCAAAAATACCAAGTGGGATGATGAGAAAACACCTCGCTTGCAATATCTCATATCTTATAATGATTTCGGAAATATGATTGGGTGTGATATTCAAGCGGGTCTGCTTTATGATTATGACACCATGAGGATAGAAAATCCGCTAGAGTCTGAGAAGTTTATCAGTTATATTAAATTGCTTAATCAAATGAAAACTGACGGGTTTATACCTAAGTCTGTATCATATTACGCAAATACTGCTTATGACGATGAGAAAGATAATCTGGAATCGGGAAAATTCCTTGTAGTATTAGCAGCAGGTGAACCAGGAGAATATTTATTAAAAGACAATATCTGCATAAAACAAGTTCCGCAGTGCCTTCCGTCTATGATTGCTACTTCAATAGGAATCTCCAAAAACACAACTAATTTAGATGCAGTCATTGAATTCCTTGGTCTCTTATATGGGGAAGAGAAATATGGAAATCTCCTGTTGTATGGCAAGCTGAACGAGGACTATAAGCTTAAAGATGGTTATGTGGCTGATATGGACGGAACCGAACGGCAATATTTTTACAACTACTATACAAAATCTAGTCTAAACTTATTTATATATACACATCCTGTTAACGGCGAAGATTTTGTCAACAACCGTAAAGAAGCTTACTTCTCTTATTATGACAGCATGACGCTATCCCCATTTGCAGGATTTCATCCGATTAACGATAAAAGAGGTGTTATCTCGCAGGATTTCGATGAATTTATGGACTGTCTTACCAGTAATAATTTTGATGAAATAGTCAGGAAATACTCTGCAAAACTCAAGGCAGATGGTATGGATGAATACTTAAGCTCTGCGAGAAAACAGTGGGAAGAATACAACAAATGAAACGAACGTTAATAAGCAAAACATTATCTCTAATACTGATCCCCGCTATGCTGTTATCAATTGCATCGTGCGGCAAGAAGGCCTCTGGTAAAAAAGCCAGAAAGATCACGCCTGAAGATCCCTGGTTCAATGCCAAGGTTTATAATATCGTGCCTGATCTCGACACCAAAGGGAAAGCAATCGAATATGGGCAGCAACAACTGGTGGGCATAGACGATAAGTATATTATAGTTTTTTCAAACGGAAACCTTGCATGTCCTGATGATACGGAGAATTACGATTCACGTGATTACTCATACTATCTTGTTACCATAGTTGACAGGAATACCGAAGATAAGATCCGTACCATCGACTTGAATCAGTATCTTTCAAATCAGGGATTTGTAAGCTCTGTTGAGTATCATAATGGCAAGATCACGTCGAGAATTTACAATTATCAGGGGGAAACGCAAGTTGTTGTCGAGGTTGATAACGATGTGCTGACTGGAGAAAAAACTGATGAACGAGATCTTGGCGAAAATGACGATTCTGGAAATTACGAGAGATTCACTGCCGGGAAATATACGATCTTGGCAAAATCGGTATATGACAGGTCATCAGATGAACCTTATTACAAGCTTAAGACTATTTCTTCTGAAGGAGAAGAAAAATGTGTCGAGATAAAAAAAGATCATACCGATCTTGGGTATATTCCGCTTATCTTGTCTACAGATGACGATAAACTCATGGTTCCTTTCCCGAGTACATCAACTAATGAACCGGCATATTTTGAAGTTGATATCAAGGCTGAAAAAGCAGTTGAAGTAGACGGCAAAGATTACGAATGGATCGATTTCAAAAGGATCAATAACGCTTTTGGCAGTAAGGACGGACAGGCGTATTTCGCAAATTCTGTCGGCATCTCAAAGATCGACATGAAGAATAAAAAGATCGAAGATTTCTTCAACTACAATGCCTGTCCGATCAATAAAGAACTTCTCTCAAATAGCACGATAGCAGATTGTTCAGAAAACAGCATCATTCTTCTCGGGGGCCGTGTCGGAACTTTCTCGTTAATTAATTCTACTAAAGCTGACTTCGATATTTATGTAATCACGAAAGCCACAGAAAATCCTAATGCGGGAAAGAATGTTCTTGAACTCTATGCCGCAAACGGATATGTGAATCAGACGATCTCCGAAGCGATTGTCCGTTTTAATGAGACGAACAAAGACTACTTCATCGAAGTTACAGGCCGCTACACAGTTGATAATGGATATACGTCTCAGCAGGATGACAGCGAGGATGATGTATCAAATGCACTGCTTCAGAGCAATATGTCACTGAACGACAAGCTTGCTATGGATATCATTAACGGCGAGGGCCCTGACATCCTTATAATTGCTGATGATATGGGAAGGTTGAATAACCCCAACAATCTTGTTGACTTAAGTAAATATCTGGGTGACCTTGATCCGGAAAAGTATTTTACGAACGTGATCAATGCAGCGAAGACCGACGGTAAGCTCTATCAGCTTCCGGTCACATTCAAGATCGAAGGAATTCATACCGATGCTGCAAATGCGGGTGCTTCAGGTTTTGGATTTACAACCAAGGAATATGAGCAGTTCCTCTATGGGCCGCTCAACGGCTGTGATCTGAACATTTACGGACAGGCTTTTTATTTCGCGGATTTGTTTAATGCGATGAATGACAAGTTCATCGTTAACGGGAAGATCGATCTTTCCGGACAGGAATTTGCCGAGCTGGCTGAATTCGTCAAGAATAATGTTCCCGAAAAGGGCCCTGCGTGGGATTCAGAGGAAATGTTTTCTGATGAGCGCAAGCAGAATTCAAGGATTGCAAGGCTTGTTACCTATGCTTCGTTTACACAGTATCTTGCCGGAGTCAATGAGATGCAGGGCGCAAGAGCAATTCTCGGCATTCCTTCTGCCGACGGACGCGGCCCCATGCTCTGCTCCAACCTCGCGGTTGCGGTTTCTTCGCAGGCTGTGGATATCGATGCCTGTGCGGAATTTGTGAAGATTCTTCTTACTGATGAGATTCAGAATAAGTTCGCAGAATCGAATCTTTTTACCGTAAGCCGCGAAGCATTTAAGAAGGCGTCAGGCCTAGTTCTTGATTACTCCAACGGCCCAAGGGCAAACAATGAATTTAGTATCAATCACGTGACTTTCGAGCCGTTCGATGGCAGGATGAAATTCACGGAAGATGACCTCAATTCTCTTGAGAATACTATCATGAACTGCACTCATTTTGATTCTGCTGATGCAGCTATCAACATCATCCTGATCGAAGAGATGCCGCCTTACTTCTTGGGACAGAAAGATCTTAAATCGGTCATCAAGATCGCACAGGACAGAGCGCAGAAAGTGCTGAACGAGAGATAATTAAAAAGGCTGCCTCAAATTGAGACAGCCTTTGTTTTCGAATGCTTTAGAACTTACAGAACTACGTTGATGCCTTCGATGTCGAGTGTAGCGAACGGGCCCGGAATGATGGCCGTTCTCTTTGCGCCGAAATAGTCTGTGTCGAAGATGATGTCGTTGCCGTCCTTGTCTTCGAATCGCTGCTGGGGCTCAAAAGCCTTGCCGAGAACGTCGGTGGTGACCAGAGCGGAAGTGAACGAGCCGATCGCATCAGCGAGGTTGGTGTCGAGATATACTTTGTCGCCTTCTTCGCGGACGTTGACGTATACTTCGGTCTTCGAATCCATAAGGAAGTTCTTTTCCTTGCAGAAGCGCTGAGCGCCGCCAAGGTAAGCGTTGCCTTCGATCCAGACGGGAAGGTGGTCGAAATGTGCCTTTGCGATCTTCATCATGTCGGGCGTGTCGCTGTCCATGTCGAACTGCTTGATCCAGTCCTCGTAGAGCGGATAGTGATCCCAGACGTGGGTGCCGACTACGCGCTCTTCTTCCCAGATCTCACCGTCGTCAAAGCGGGAGATGAGTGACTCCTTGGGGTGCTTCTGGAAGAAGATGTTGTTATAGAATCTGTCGTCGCCGTGGAGGATCGTCATGAAGCCCATGACTTCAGTCCTGTGCGGCATGTGGTAAGGCGTGTAGCGCCAGTCTGTGCCTTCGCCTACGGATGTGAATGCGCCGCAGATGAGGTTATGTACCATTGCGACGCCCTGTGTTGCGATACGGAGCGTAGCGTCGGAGAGCAGAATGTTGTTGTCAATAAGAGTCGG
>CACZML010000073.1 GCA_902782235.1 Oscillospiraceae bacterium | reverse complement strand
GTGGAGTTGTCCTTTGCCTTGATGACCATATCCTTGTAATTCTGATGAACATTAACTTCGTCACATGCGCAGAAAACAGTTCCGCACTGAACGCCTTCAGCACCGAGCATAAATGCAGCTGCTACGCCTCTGCCGTCTGCGATACCGCCTGCAGCGATAACGGGAATGGATACCGCATCAACGACCTGGGGAACCAGTGTCATTGTTGTAGCCTCACCGATGTGTCCGCCGGACTCTGTGCCCTCAGCGATAACTGCGTCAGCACCGCACTGTTCCATTCTCTTTGCGAGAGCAACGCCTGCTGTAACGGGGATAACGATAATGCCTGCTTCCTTCCACATATCCATGTACTTTTCCGGAGAGCCTGCGCCTGTCGTTACGACCTTAACCTTCTCTTCTGCGATAACCTTTGCGATCTCAGGAGCTCTGGGATTCATGAGCATGAGGTTTACGCCAAACGGCTTGTCTGTTGCTTCCCTGCACTTCTTGATCTGGTCGCGGAGCCAGTTCTCGTCAGCGCCGCCGACACCGATGATGCCAAGACCGCCTGCCTCTGAAACTGCTGCAGCGATGTGCCAGTCAGCTACCCAGGCCATACCGCCCTGGAAGATAGGATACTTGATGCCGATCAAATCTGTGATTCTTGTCATGTCCTTTTATCTCCTTTGTATTTTCGAGAATTCCGTTTAGAAAACTATATAGTTAGCGTCCCATGTAAGACCTGCGCCGAAGCTTGCCATAACGAGCTTCATTCCGGGCTTGAGTCTTCCGTCCTTCTTCATCTCTGAAAGAAGGATCGGAATACTTGCCGAGGAAATATTGCCGTAGTTCATAATGTTCATGGGGAATCTGCTTCTCTCGATGCCGAGCTTCTTAGCCGTGGCTTCGATGATCCTTGCATTAGCCTGGTGAAGGATGTAGTAATCAACATCCTTATCAAGATCGAAATTAAACTTCTCTGAAAGATCCTTGATGATCTGTGGAACTTCAGATACCGCAAACTTAAATACTTCCCTGCCCTGCATGTAGAAAGATGTTGCTGTCTTGAAGCCCTCTTCCTCCCATCTGTCAGGCTGTCTGGCAGCTTCGCAGTGGAGGCATCCGCCCCTTGCGCCTGAAGATCTCATGATGAACTCGTTCCTCTTTGCAGATTCGTCAGCCTTAAGAACTGCTGCGCCTGCGCCGTCTCCGAAAAGAATGCATGTTCCTCTGTCTTCATAGTTTGCAAAATTCGAATTGCACTCTGAACCGATGCAGAGAGCAACCTTTGAATTGCCTGATTCGATAAAGCTCTGAACTGTGTTCCATGCAGCAACAAAACCGGGGCATGCCGAATTGACGTCAAAGCATCCGCAGTCTTCTGTCGCGCCGATAGCTTCATGTACTACACATGAAAGTGAAGGAATTACAAGGTCGGGTGTCGTGGATGCCGTAACGATAAGATCGATGTCCTTAGGGTCGATGCCTGCATCCTCTATTGCTTTCTTTGCAGCCTCAACAGCCATTGTGGAAGGCTTCTCTGTAATGTGGTCTGCAATATGTCTTTCCTTGATTCCGGTGCGCTCGGTGATCCATTCATCGCTTGTATCCAGAAACTTCGCAAAATCGTCGTTTGTGACGACTTTCTTTGGGATATAAGCACCGAGTCCTATAATTCTGCCTGTCATTAATCCAACCTCTTCTGCTTAGCCTTTAAACGCGGGGGCACTTTCCCTCAGGCTAAATAGTTTGATTGTCAAAGTATTTCACAGGACAGGTGTTTTGTCAAGTGCTTTGATTGTCAAAGGAATGGCAAAATGGTCTGATTTATTGCCGCAATTACATGTATTCAGGATAAATACTGCCCCGGTTCGGTGGTGGTGGTTTTCCGGTTTTCGAAAACGGGTACAATCGTACTTTTTTTCGAGGCTGAAAAAGTACGTTTTTGGAGGCAGAATTTTCTCTTGATAATGTAGCATGCTCCATTGCTGAAAAATTGCTGAAAACACCCCAAAATCAGCAAGAAAATCATCAAAAACATGGATTTTGACAAAAACCTTGCTAAAAACGCTATATTTTCAGCAATATTTCAGCAAAAGCGTTTCAAGCCCTTCAGCTTTGCGGGGATTATTCGAAAAACAGGACAACAGCGGCTTACTTCTCAAACCTTGAAGCTGCCCAGCCGCCTTCGTTCATGTGCGAATTCGTAAGGGTCGCAAAACCTTCAGGTGACAGCAACGGGATCTGCAGTTTGCGGATCGTCTCGGCCTCAAGCTTAAAACCGTTTTCAAAATACTCAGCTCCGGCCTTTTTCAGATCTTCCAGATAGACCCTGATCTGCCTTTTGGCCTTGCCGGTCATGAAGACTTCGCCCATCGGGCAGAGGATGCATGTATATCTGTCCCTGCCGCCGCAGATCAGGTCGTACTGTGCAAGCAAAGCAGGATAAACAGGCTCGAGCTCAACATAGCCGCAGGAACTTATAACAACGAATTTCTTTTCAAATATAGAAGGATCTCTCATCTTATTGAAAGTCTGGCCGTCGTCAGACCTTGTGCCCATGTAGGGCTCGGCGAGAGAGAGGCACCTGTCTGTCACAGCCTTAAGCTGTGAAGGCATGCCGTAGAAATACAAAGGGAAGCTCTCGATGATGATATCTGCTTCCTTGATGGCAGCAATGATCTCTGCCATATCGTCCTTGATGGCGCATGTTCCGTCGGGGGAAGCCCAGCATGCAAAGCAGCCCTGGCAGGGCTTGATATTCTTCTCGTAGATATTGATCTTCTTAACTTCCGTGCCCTCGGGAAAACCGGATACGAACGCATTCGTAACCTGGATGGTGTTGCTCCTGTCCTTCTTGGGACTGCCGTTAAGAACGAGGACCTTCATCAGAGACTTAAGCCTCCGTCGAGTACGATTACCTGGCCTGTCATGTAATTAAACGCATCTGATACAAGGCTTGCGACGCAGTCAGCGACGTCTTCAGCTGAGCCGAAGCGCTTCATGGGAACTGCCTCAAGATACTTCTCGGCAAGGTCGCCGGGGATCGACTTGATCATGTCGGTGCCGATAAAGCCCGGAGCTACTGCATTAACCTGAATGCCGTAGGGAGCAAGCTCTTTTGCCATCGTCTGTGTCATGGAATTGACCGCGCCCTTCGTGGCGCTGTAAACAGTCTGTCCGGGGACAGCGAGGATGGAGCTTACTGAAGATACATTGATGATCTTTCCGCTCTTCTGTGAGCACATCTTAAGGCTTGCGGCCTGTGCGCAGTTGATGTAGCCCTGGATGTTGATCGCAAGGCTCCTCTGCAGCGAATCGGGTCTGATCATGAGCAGATAAGCGTCATCGACGACACCGGCGTTGTTGACCAGAACGTCGATAGTCTCAAAAGCCTTCTTGATAGCCTTGAACATATCCTTGACCTGAGCGATGTCGGAAGTGTCAGCCTTATAGACCTCACAGCGGACGCCTAATGCAGTGATCTCATCCTGGGCAGCCTTGGCGGCTTCGTCGTTGCTCGCATAGTTAAGAGCAATGTCGTAGCCTTCTTTCGCGAGTTTGAGCGCGATGGCCTTGCCGATTCCTCTTGAGCCGCCTGTAACAACCGCTGTCTTGCCCATAATGTGTCCTCTTTCTTATGCTTTGGTCAGAAGTACTGCCGAGTAAAGCGCGCTGGTTCCGTATGAGACTGCGATTCCGCTCTCGAACTTGCCGTCGCTTATGTCCTTGGCGAGCATCGCAAACTGCAATGAAGATGATGCAGCTCTTGCTTCACCGAAGTCCTTCTTAACAAGCTTGACTTCGATACCGTCACCGAAGATCTTTTTATATACATCCATCTCGAAATTATCGATCTCAGCAATTCCATTGCCGAAACCGTATATGCACTTAACGTCAGAAGCCTTCATTCCGCCTTCTTCAAGAACGTTCAGGATAGCCTTTGTAAGTGCAGCTTCAGAAAGTCTCAGGTTGTCAGATCTGTCACCTGATGTATCTCTTGTTGAAGAGAATCCTGCGATCTTCGCATAACGCTTTGCGCCGCGCTCTGTTGCGGAAGAATCCTTCTCGATGACGCAGGTTACTGAGCCTTCGCCCAATGTCATCTTGCCTTCGCCGGCCATTCCGAGGTCGGAATAGATCTCTTCGTCGATATCCGTGCACTCGTCGGTTCCGGATGCGAGCATGATGCTCTCATAGCCGAACATGATCGCACCTGCTGCGGCGCAAACGCTCTGGAGACCGGACTGGAAACCGTTTGCGATAGTTACGTTGTAGCCCTTGATGCCCGTAGCGATGCTTAAATATCCGCCTGCAGCGTTATAAACGGTGTTAGGGAAAGCGAATGCGGATCCCTTGTCGATTCCGTCCCTGATGATGCCCTTCTGGAAGTTGGCAATCTCTGTCATAGGACCATCGTTGGTTCCGATGCAGATACCGATGATGCCTTCGTTCTCAGGTGTAACTGTTACACCGGCATCCTCTAATGCCCTAAGTCCGCTTAAGAGCTGGAGCTGTGATAATCTGTCGAGCTTTCTTAAGAATGCCGACTTTACTCCGTAGGACTTGAATGTATCTGTATCGAGCTTTGCGACATAAGTCTTTGAAGCCTCATCAAATTCGCCGCCTACGATGCCTACGCCTGTGACGTAGAGATCCTGCTTGGGGCATGTGAGGTTAAGAAGGTTCGGATCCTTCGCGAAAACGATGCTCGCGTTGTTGCCGCCGAAAGCAAAAGAATTCGACATCGCGTACTTGATGTCCTTTTCGAGCGGCTTGTTGGCGATGAAATTGATATCGCCTGACTTCTCAGCCAGAACCTTCAGGTCTTCCTCCCTTCCTTGAGAGCCTTGACCGTAAGGACTGCCTCGATAGCGCCTGCAGCGCCCAGACAGTGGCCGGTCATGGACTTGGTGGAGCTTACCGACAGGTCTTTGTTGTCAGCGAAAACCGTATTTAATGAGAGGAATTCCGACTCGTCGTTCTTGGCTGTTCCGGTACCGTGCGCGTTGACGTATTCGATATCGGTGAACTTCAGGCCTGAATTCTTAACTGCTCTGGTGATAACGCTCATCTGGCCTTCGCCGTCGGGCCTCGGAGCGGTGATGTGATAAGCGTCAGAACTTACGCCTGAGCCTAAAACGTCGCAGTAGATCTTTGCGCCGCGCTTAACGGCATGCTCATAGCTCTCTACAACGAGAACGCCTGCGCCTTCGCCCAAAGTGATTCCGTCACTGTGGTTGAAGGGGGAGCAGTCAGAGGGGGCCAGAGCCCTTAATGCATGGAAACCTGCATAAGCGAGGGATGAGAAAGAATCACATCCGCCGGCAAGGAAGATCTCGCCTTTGCCGCCCCTGATAAGATCTATTGCCATTGCGACACTTAAAGTGCCTGCCGCACAGGCATTTACGATATTTGCGGTGATTCCGCCGGCGTTGTAGTAGTCGGCAACATTGCCCGCAATGACAGAAGCCGGCATCGCCTTAAGATCGTCGATGTCGCCCTTCCCGCCATTAACTTTTGCGTTGTAATATTTCTCGACACAAGCAGCGCCTGCGATGCAGGAACCCAGGATAACGCCGATATCAGATGCACCTTCGGAATCAGTATCGATCCCAGCATCTGCCAGGGCTTCACCGGCAGCCTTTATTCCTAATGCTGTCGTCCTGTCATATCTGCCTTTTGCGAGCTGTTCATTGGTGCTTGATACTTCAGCGCCCTTGTGTGAATAGCATGCTGAAGTGTCAAAGCTCTTAACGTCCGTAATGCCCGACTTGCCGTTTAAGGCTGATTCGAAGCATTCCTCAGTATCATTACCGATTGCGCATACGAGGCCTAAGCCCGTGATTACGCAACGCTTCTCATTCATTGGCATTATCAGTCCTCTTTGTGTGCTTCTACGAATGCTGTAAGAGTCTCGATGGAACGGAAGTCCTCTCTTGTAGCACCTGCACCGGAAATGTCTACTCCGAAGAGATTCTCGATACCTACGATGATCTCGATGGAATCGATGGAATCAAGTCCGATATCCTCTCCGAAAAGCTCTGAATCGTATTCGAGCTCATCTTCCGGGATCCTGAGTCTTTCTACCAGCATTCCCTTGATCTTCTCGGCAATCTCATTATTCATTTCCTTGCTTCCTCCTATATTAAAAGTAAAAACTTACGCAATAACCTTACACTATGTCGCTCTGTTTTTCCAATGAAACGGAATAAAAGCGCAAAATGACGCCAAATCTTTTAAGTTCTTTAACCGACATACGGCATCTCTCGCCCCATGAGGAGACCCAGAGGGTGTCGCCATCCATTTCCGTAATGGTTACCCAGTGGTAGTCGCACATTGCCTTCCAGCCGTCAGGATACTCAACAGTGATCTTTTTGAAGGGCGATACGAAAAGCATGACCAGAGGATCGCCGCCTTCAAGATACCCCGGGATCTTCTCCCACCACTTGAAAAGGAACGGCTTTACCCTGATATTTAGGCCTTCCTTAACCGCGAGCTTTCTGATTCCCCTTCTGAATCTTCCGGCGCTGACGCCAAGACTCCCCAGAAATTCTTTACCGAAGACCTTCCTGGCTTCCCTGTTCTTTCCGATCGTGATCGGCCTTATATAGTCCTTTGCTTCAAAGAACCTGTCGAAATACTCTTTCCTCGTCATGCCCTCCTCGCCTTTAAGGCGTGTGATGGCATCAAGGCCTGCGATTATTCCGCATCCGCTGTTAAGGAGCATCGGATCAGGAAGCCACATCTGGCTTCCGCCAAACGACGCCCTGCCGTTCTCGTCATAGATCTTAGGCGGCAAACTCATCTTATCAATACCTCCGACCAGGCTCCCTCGACGGGCATTCCCGGTAATTCTATTGCTCCCGCATCCCTTAATCTCTTCCTGCTCTCATAGATACCCGCGCCTTCCGGTATGGGCGCCATGAAGCAGCTGATCCCTTTGGCGGTCCAATCTTCCACCAGCGGTACAAGGCCTGCAGATGCCGTGCCCGAATGGTTGCAGCAGATAAGGACTCTGTCAAATCCGCTCTCAGGAACCAGTGCTCCCGGAACAGCAGGAATAACAAGTATCTTAGGGAGTTCCTCCTTTTCAAGGAACTCCGTGCAGTCTCTCTTCTCAGGGGCAGCGCCCTCACTATATTCAGTGTAGATCCCGTTTATGTCAGGCGACATGATCAGGTGCGCCTTATAAAGCTGCTCTATCCCTCGTGCATTCTTAAAAACGACCCCGCTCCTGCCCTCTTCAAGGCACTTTACCGCAAAGTCCAGATTGCCGGAAGCCTCATCAGGATCGACATCAGGAGATCTCATGGCGCCTGTAATTACAAACGGGATATCAAGTGATGCCAGTACCCTTGCTGCGAGCTGCGCGAAAAAAGCACATGTGTCAGTGCCGTGGGTAATAAGGATCCCGTCAAAGCCATCTGCTTCTTTTACGATCTTCTTCAGGGCATCACGGTAAAGATAAGGAGTTGCATCCTCTGAAGAATAAGTCTCAAACTCAGGAAATACGAATTCGTGGGAAGGATGATTTTCGAGCAGGAACCGGCATGCAAAAGAAGGTTCCCCGAGCATTACCGTACCGGAGCTGTTGTAAGAGGAGATAGTTCCTCCGAGCATCGCGCCTAATATCCTCATTTCCCTTTCCTTCCAAAGCCAAAGAATAGTAAAATCTACCCATACAATTATAAGTCACGGGGGTTTATATGAGAATAGCGAGCTGGAACGTAAACGGAATCAGGGCAGTGGCAACAAAGGGTTTTGCAGAGAGCCTTGAGAAGATCGGCGCCGACGTTATCGGCATCCAGGAGATCAAGGCAATGAGAGACCAGTTGGGCCCTGAGATCACTGACATTCCGGGCTATAAGAGCTGGTTCTATTCCGCTGAGCGCAAGGGCTATTCCGGCACGGCTCTCTATTCGAAGATCGAACCTTTAAGCGTTGATTTCGGCTTCGGCGTTGAGGAGTTCGACCACGAAGGCCGCGTTATCAAGGCGGATTTCGGCGATTTTGTGCTCTTCAACATATACTTCCCGAACGGCGGCAGAGGCGATGACTTCGTTAAGTTCAAGCTCAGATTCTACGACTGCTTCTTAGATCAGGTCGACGCGCTTAAGGCACAGGGCAAGGAAGTCATCTGCTGCGGCGACGTTAATACCGCGCACAAGGAGATCGACCTGTCCAACCCCAAGGCAAACTCCAAGATCTCAGGATTCCTTCCCGAAGAGCGCGCATATATGGACAAGTTCATCGAAAGAGGACTTACAGATACCTTCAGAATGCTCCATCCCGATGATAAGGAATGCTACACCTGGTGGTCTTACAAGACCGCCGCAAGAGAGCGTAATGTAGGCTGGAGGATCGACTATTTCTTCACAACAGACGGGCTTAATTCACGCGTAAAGGAATCCAACATGATGACTGACATCATGGGATCGGATCACTGCCCTATCTATCTGGATATTTAAGCTTCTCTCGAATTCAGTTCGAAAAGGTGGCCGTTGATATCGAGCTTCGTAATGGATCCCGTTACCTGGAAATCCATGTCTTCTGAATGCTTCGGAACATCAAGGTTCGTGAATATGACGCCTTCAACCTTTGAATTGGACACCCTGACCTTGACCCTGTCATCCATTCCGCGATAGATACCGGCCTGCTTGCCGCCCAGGTCAACTCTCAAAGATACATAGTCGATAATGATGTTTGACGGAGCTGCCGTACCTGAGCCGATAACTGTAATGTCATGCGCCTTGGACTGGGCAATAACGGTCGCACTGTAGATGCTTATCTGGAGCTTCTCGGAGTGCTTCGAACCAAGCATGACTATCTCGGAGCCCTCGAAATCCATATTTACGGAAGCATGTTCGATCATCATGTCGCATCTTCCCATGAAAGATCCGATGCCTACTGCAGACAGAGCCACACTCTTGATGCCGATGAAGCAGTTGCCGATCAAAGGATCGATGTCGCCGGTGTTTGAACCGATTCCGACAGCATGCTGGCCCATGAGATTGAGCTTATACATACCTCTCCTGATGGTGAGGTGTCCGCCGAGGCCGCTTCCGATAGCAACGCTCCTGTTGGCATTTACGGTGACTTCGATAAGTCCGTCCTGATCGAAAACAAGATCTCCGTGATAAGAATCCATATCGTTGCCGATACCGAACGTCTCAACACCGGTCGTACTGATGGACAGGTTTCCTGCGCCCTCGAAAGTAAGGATTGCGGAAGGAGATACCTTGATACCGCCGCCCGTAAGGGTGTTCTCACCTGTAAGTGAGAGAACGACTTCGCAGTCATCGCCGATAATGATCGCAGCTTCGTCTGCCTTGCCCGTAAACGAACAGTTCTCGATGGCGATCTTGCCCTTGTAGCCGTCCTCTATTTCGAGGGAGATCACAGCCTCATCACCGGGCACGCCGATTATGTGGAGATCCCTGTGGGTTACATGGCCGGAAGTGACATGGATGGTGTTATAGCCTTCCTTGATGAGGATCGGCAATGAGATCCTTGCTTCTCTTCCCGCAATATAATCTCTCTTTGTGCGGTTCTTGGTTCTGTTGGAGCTGTATCTGACGATCTCTTCCTTAATTGCCGGAGCGATAGACTTGATGATCCTCTCAGAAGGACGAGCGGTGTAATAACCTTGGATAAGATCGATGCCGAGATTGATCACGGTCTCGATCTCTTCTGCTGTCTCAATGCCTTCTGCCAGGGCCATTATGTTGTTGTCATGTGCGAACTCGATAATGTCCTTAACGAAGTGCTGCTTTTGAGGAGAATCCTGAATATTTGCCAGAAGCGCCCTGTCGATCTTTACATAGTTCGGCATGTAGCGCAGGAGGTTGCTTACGTTGGAATAGCCCGTTCCGTAGTCATCTACGGCGGTCTCGAATCCGGCATTCCTGTACTCTGCCTTCATGGCGCTGAGCTCCTGATCGTCGATCTCTGACTGCTCAGTGAACTCAACAACGAGCCTGCCTGCAAAGGCCTTTGCCTTATCTGCCACGATCTGCATGTCTTCGTTCTTCAGACGCTGGCCCGGAATGGAATTGATGAAGATCTTCGTCTCCGGACTGAACTTGTCGGCATTCTTGTTGATATATGTCAGAACATTATTGAATGTTGCATTTTCGATATCGTAAAGCCTGTTGAAGATACCGGCATACTTGATCACCAGCAGCGGCTGGATGATGGTATTCGTATCGACCCTCATCAATGCTTCATATGCATAGATCTCGCCGTTCCTCGCATTGATGATCGGCTGGAAGTGATAGTTGATCTTATTCTTGTCGAGTATCTCGTTAACGACCTTCGCCTCTTCGATCTGAGAGTCGTCGAAGCCGTCAGCATTGAGCTTCTGGAGACTCGACTTCTGGCCGTTCTTACGTGAGAGCGCAACGCTTACGAGGCTCTCATAATCAGCTCTCGTTCTCGGTCTTCCCTCTGAAGTTCCATAGTAGACTTCAAGTTTTCTGGAGCCTTCTTCAAGAGATGCGTTGAAGAGTTCGATCTTCTCCGAGAGCTCTTTGACTCTGTCTTCGAGAAGTTCACGGGTATCCACATTATCGTCTGCAACTTCCATTGCGACCATCTCGCCGTTGCCCATGCAGTATACGCGGCCTCTTGTGAAGACCTCGTCCAGATAACGTCCGATGCTTATGATCGCGTTGTCGCCTGCCGCTCTTCCGTTATCATTATTGATCTTTGCGAGGTTCTTGATATCAATCGCAAGGACACCGAGCTTCTCAGTCGCGCCAAGAGGATTCATTGCGATGATATCCTCGGTCTGTCTTAAGAAACCATTGTAATTGAAGATACCCGTAAGCGGATCTCTGATGAGGCTTGCTTCAAGCTTCTTGTTGATCGCAACGAGCTCATCGTATCTTCTGAAGTTCTCAAGACCCCTCATGATGCTGTGGAGCCAGAAACGGTAAGACTTCTTATAAGATCTTGCTTCGGTATATGAGAGAACTGCGTAGCCGAAGATGGATTCCTCGAAATGCAGCGGCGTGAAGAAGAATGCTTCCGGCTTCATCCTGCTGGCATCGAGCCTCGGAACGAGCACGCTCCTGTCGAAGTAAACATCGTCACTTACTCTGTCGCAGTTAAGATTTTCGGGACGGCACGCGATAACGTGCATCATCTTTCTAGTGAAGAACTTGTCAGTATCGGAGAGTCTCTCCGGTGAGAGTCTTGAGTCGTCGATAGCGCCGGACATCGCCTTTGCCTTGATCTGCCACTTGTCATTGAGGCAGATAGAGAAGCTCTCGAAATCCCTTATCTGGAAAACGTAGGAGAATGTGGTCTTCATGAGACCGTCAAAATCGTTCTGGATTACGAGATCCTCATCCAGATGGTTAAAGGATGAGAATACGCTGTTATGCGAGGTATCGGTATCCCAGCGCTTGCGGAGCTTGGTCTCATACTGGACCTTATCTTCGCTGCATCCGCATGTCCTGCCGCGGAAGAACTCGCCAAGATCCTTAAATGTGGCGCTTTTCCTGCCTTCCATGGAATCGAAAAGCCTCTCAAGCGCATAAGAACCCATCGCCCTGGCAGGGATCTTGATAGAAGTTATCGGCTTAGGTGAATATCTTCCCTCTTCGCTCGAATCGTAACCTGCAACGGCTATGTCATCAGGAACACAGAGGCCGCCCTCTTCGAGCGCCTTGCAAAGACCGATTGCCATGCAGTCATTTGCACATGCAATTGCCTGAGGCATCTTGCCGCCCTTCTTGATGAGGCGGTCGCCTAAGCTCTCGCCGCTTGTATACCAGAAATCGCCGTAAAAGACTCTGTCACGGCCGACAGAAAGGCTGTGCTCGCTCATGGCATCCATAAATGCCTGAAGTCTCTGCTTCGAGTAATGGTGCCATGCCTTACCTGTAAGGAATGCGATATCCGTATATCCGTGCTCTTCGATAAGGTGGTTTACGAGCATCTTTACCGCATCGTAGTGATTCGGGAAGATGGACGGGAAATACTTGCTCTCCTTATCGATGAATACGACAGGACACTTGCAGCGCTCGTGGATCATCTCCTCGACGCTGTCTGCAAGACCCGGTGACTGCAGTGTGTCCGCCATAACGGCAACTGCATCAAACTCCTCAAAAGGAACGAGCGAGAAGATCGACGTCTCGCCGACTTCACGCCCTAAATTATTCTGATACTTCAGATAGCTTGCAAAAACCAGGACATCAGCATTGTGCTGGAAAGCGTTATCGATAAACCCCTCAATGAACTGAGACTGATAGTATTCATCAGCCTGGGCTACAAGTAATGCTATTCTTTTGCGGTCAGCCATAAAAGACCCCTAATTAACAATCCAAAAATCCTAGTTGAAGCACGTATGTCGATAGTCTAAATATCCGTTTTTCGAAAAGCAATAAACCAATTCAATTATTATCAGGATAAAGACTGAAAGTTTACACTATGGCAATAAAATCGCAGTCCGCTTATGCGAGAACCCTGTCAACAGGAGCATATCCCGTTGTCTTCTTGAACTTAACGTTGCTCTCGAAGCTCTCCAAGCAGTCAGAAGGATCGATACGCTCAAAATTCAATGTGGCAAGGGCATCTCTCTTGATCTTTACAGAAGCTATTGTAACTTCCTCATCGTTGCCTGTTGCAGGATTCAAAACCTTATCTACAGCGTGGATGATGACCTGTCTTACAGGGAGAAGTGCGAATGTATCTCTTGCTACTCTGAGCATCGTGCTTGAGACGTAATCCTGAACGAGTTCATAGTAAGCAGACTTTGTGAAATCCTTCATTACGATCTCGCCTGAAGCCTTCATGTCAGGATACTGTGTAGGGATGATATCGCCGGACTTAACCTGGAATTCGATCTCGAGGAGGCTGGGATCGTCGGTTCCGACTTCAAATCCGCTTCCGTATTCGAGAAGATCGTCAAAAGGTCCGACCTCTGCAATTACCTTGAAATATGAATCGATATCGCCTGCAAGCACGCTCTGTGCAAAAGGCTGGAGCTCTTTCATCTGGCTTCATCTGGCCTGATACTGCGCCGTTTGCAACAGCTTCCCAGTCGATATAACCGTCAGACTGCTTATGAACTGACTTAAGAGCTTCGATTCCGGCTGCAAATTCCTCGACCTTAGCCTTGGATGCTGCGATGAGTTCTTCATTAACTGCGGGCTTAGCTGCTGCGGCTGTTGCGCCTGCTGCTGCACCTGCTGCCACACCTGCTGCGGCCTTTGTTCCCTTGGGCGCTTTAGCTGCCTTGGGCTCAGCTGCTGCCTTTCCTGCAGCCTTCTTATTCTTAGCTTCCTGAGCCTTGCCGGTCAGTCCGCTTACAACATTCTTCACATTGGTATTCTTCGTGTAATAGATACCTGTTCCCGGAATTCCGACCGTGGTCCTTGCCTGGCCCTTGAGGTTTACGGACTGCCTGAATCCGCTCTTACCAAATGAAACACTGGGTCCTGATTTGCTCAAGTTAAGCTTTAAGCCTTTACCCAAAGAGATCGATTTGCGGAAATTAAGTCCCATATGCAGTTCCTCCGGAATAAAATGATAAAACAATTTTAACACAAATCCGTCTGCAAATATGCTTGTATGCTTTAATTGCGCGTATTTATTTTAGGCGGCGTTTTTTAGCGGCTGTATCTTTTCGCGACGCGATAGAAAAACACGAATTGTTGCCAAATAGGCGCTTGTTTTGGCACCATTTTTGGCAACAAGCTCCTTTTTGCTGTTTTTGGTGCCAAATAAAGTAGAGTTTTGGCACCATTTTTGGCAACAGCGCGAAAAAGGCACGGCCATAAAAACGGCCGCCCCGCAGGACGGCCCAAATAGTCACTTAAATCTTCCTTATCTCAGGAATCCTTCGATGATCTTCTGCTCAGCTTCCTGCTCGTTGAGACCCAGAGTCATGAGCTTTGTGATCTGCTCACCTGATCAGGGATGCGTCAACGCATGTGGCCTTGAGCTTAGGTGTTGCAACGATAACGCCCTTGTCCATGATGATTGAATCGCACTCGGCGTGACCCTTGCAGCGGGCATTGCCGGAGATGTCGATGATGACGTCCTGCTCGGATTCTCCCTTGGCTACACCACGGCTTACGATGTCGCAGACAGAGCCGTCGCCGTTGAGATCTACAGTGATCTCAGCCTTGGCTGTCTGGTCAAAGTTTGTAAGGATCTTGTCGTGCATGATGAGTGTTGCATCAGCTCCGATCTCAGCCTTTGTGATCCTGTATGTGTCGTTGATTCCTGCAATTTGCGAGGTGTCCATATCCATAGTGGCACCCTCTTCGAGATATACGACAGTGGTGGGGTTCATTAACCTCTTGCCCGTGCCGGTACCCTCGCCGTAGTGCTTCTCAATGTACTTTACCTTGGAATTCTTTCCGATATGGAAAGTATGGATACCGTCGTGCTGGCTGTCGTGACCGCCGCAGTTGCTGATACCGCAGCCTGCGATGATGGTAACGTCACAGTCAGAGCCTACGAAAAAGTCGTTATAAACGCACTCTTTGTGGCCGGATTTGCTGATGATAACAGGGATGTGGCAGGACTCGTTCTTAGTGCCGTCCTTGAAGTAGACGTTGATGCCGTCGCCTGATTCCCTGGATTCGATCTGGATATTGGCAGTAGAGCATCTGCCCTCACTCTTACCATTACTTCTGATATTGAAGGCGCCGACAGGAAGGCTGTCTAACTCTGCCACTTCTTTGAGCATTCTCTTTTCAAGCTCATCCATTGCAAGACACCCCCTTCTGACCATATGCACAGTCGCATCCGCCTCTGCGCCTCATATTAAGTTCATCCATGATTTTCGCTGACTCGTCGTATCTGTCGATCACGCCGTCCTTCAGATAGATGATCTTGTCAGCGATCTCAAGGATCCTCTCCTGATGGCTGATGATAAGGATATTTCCATTGGTTATGTTTCGAAGATTCTCGAAAACCTCGATAAGGCTCTGGAAGCTCCAGAGGTCGATGCCTGCCTCAGGCTCATCGAAAAGGCTCATCTTTCCGCCTCTTGCAGCTGCCATGGCGATCTCAATTCTCTTCATCTCACCGCCGGAAAGCGTATCGTTGATCTCACGGTTGAGATAATCTCTGGGGCAAAGACCAACAGATCTTAAATAAGAACAGTCCTTGCTGACATCCTTGCCTGCAGCAATGCTTAAGAGGTCCTTGACCTTAAGGCCCTTGAATCTTACGGGCTGCTGGAAAGCAAAGCTCATACCGAGACCCGCTCTCTCGTTTACCGGAAGATCCGTAATATCCTGACCGTCAAAGATGATCCTTCCTGACGTAGGTGTGATGATTCCCATGATGACCTTCAAAAGCGTTGATTTGCCGCTTCCGTTAGGTCCCGTGATCGCAACGAACTTGTCGTCGATCTTAAGGCTTATGTCCTTGAGGATGTCTTTGTCATCCGCATGGAAGCTGATGTTCTGCAGTTCGAGCATATACTCTTTACCCTTTCTGAAAGGGGCATCTTTGGCACTGACGAGTACCCCCTCCTATAAAACCAATTTACTTTAAATGGTTTGGGGGCAATTATCAATAGTAATTTTCGACATATGACGATTATTTTTCCGCGCTGTATCATGCCATTAAGGTATGGTAACTATACCCAGATTGTTTTTTAACATGAAAATGACAGGTGTTACAATATTTAAATTATTAATAGAGGAGAACTCTACATATGTGCGGAATAGTCGGTTACACAGGTAAGAAAAAGGCAGCTCCCATCCTTCTGGACGGTCTCGCCAAGCTCGAATACAGAGGTTACGACTCAGCAGGACTCGCGATCAGAGACGGCGACGCTAATCCGGTAGTCGTAAAAGCAAAGGGCAGACTTAAGGTTCTTTCCGAGAAGACTGACGCAGGCAGCGCGCTCAAGGGCACATGCGGTATCGGTCACACAAGATGGGCCACACACGGCGAACCCACAGAGAACAATGCTCACCCCCACATCGTTGATGACTATAACGTCGTAGGCGTACATAACGGTATCATCGAGAATTACCAGGAATTAAGAGACAAGATGATCCGCAAGGGCTACAAGTTCTATTCAGAAACAGACACCGAAGTAGCCATCAAGACTATCGATTACTACTACAAGAAATATACACACGATCCGATCGAAGCTCTCGCAAAGACAATGGTCCGTGTAAGAGGCTCTTACGCTCTCGCAGTAATGTTCAAGGATCATCCGGGCAAGATCTTCGTTGCACGTAAGGATTCCCCCATGATCATCGGCTGCGACAAGGACGCTTCGTACCTTGCATCCGACGTTCCCGCGATCCTCAAGTACACAAGATCCGTTTATTACATCAACGATCTCGAGATGGCTTGCCTCGATGCAGGCAGCGTTACTTTCTATAACCTGGACGGTGACACGATCGAGAAGACTCCCACAGAGATCGACTGGGACGCAGCATCAGCTGAAAAGGGCGGTTTTGAGCATTTCATGATGAAGGAGATCCACGAGCAGCCCAAGGCAGTTCAGGATACACTTAATTCCGTTATCGTTCCCGACGGCGATTCCTATAAGATCGACCTCTCGGCTACAAGCCTCACAGACGAGGACCTCAAGAGCTTTGAGCAGATCTACATCGTTGCCTGCGGCTCCGCATATCACGTAGGCTGCTGCACACAGTACATCGTCGAAAGCCTTGCGGGAATTCCCGTAAGATGCGAGCTCGCTTCCGAGTTCAGATACAGAACGATGCCTCTCAACAAGAATGCGCTCTGCATCATCATCAGCCAGTCCGGCGAGACTGCTGACTCACTTGCAGCATTAAGAGGTGCCAAGGCAAACGGCATCAAGACTCTCGCTATCGTAAACGTTGTCGGATCAACGATCGCACGTGAAGCAGACTACGTTCTCTACACACTCGCAGGTCCTGAGATCTCCGTTGCAACGACCAAGGCATATTCCGCACAGCTCGCAATATGCTATGTTCTCGCTATCAAATTAGCCCTTGCAAAAGGCACGATCACAGCTGAACAGGCAAATGAACTTACAACAGAAGTAATGTCTATCCCCTGTAAGATCAACAAGGTCTTAGAGGACAAGGAGCGTCTCCAGTGGTTCGCAGCAAAACTTGCCGCACAGAAGGACATCTTCTTCATCGGCCGTGGCATCGACTATGCGATCACGATGGAAGGAAGCCTCAAGATGAAGGAGATCTCCTACATCCACAGCGAAGCTTACGCTGCAGGCGAATTAAAGCACGGCACAATCAGCCTCATCGAGGAAGGCACTTTCGTCATCGGTGTTCTCACACAGAGCGGACTTTATGAGAAGACCCTCTCCAACCTGGTTGAGACCAAGGCAAGAGGCGCTTACCTCATGGCCCTCACATCCTTCGGCAATTACGCTATCGAGGATTCAGCAGACTTTGTCGTTTACGTTCCCAAGATCAACGAGCTCTTCGCAGCATCCCTTGCTGTCGTTCCGCTCCAGCTTCTTGGCTACTACGTTTCCTGCGCAAGAGGTCTCGACGTCGATAAGCCCCGTAACCTCGCGAAAAGCGTTACCGTAGAGTAATCCCCTGATATCTGTCCCATTATCGGGCTTGTCAAGGACTTTAATACGACGGTTCACCCGTCTATAATATTTATATGAGTAAACGCAGACCCTACATCTTTATGACACAGGACAAGCTGATCGATCTTTGCAGATATGACATCGGCTGGATCGAAGTCGTCGGCGGTTCTGATATCGATGCTTATCCCGAATCAGGCTTTGATGTCCAGTGTGAGAATGAATATCCGATGCTTTTATCGGATCTTAAGACTGCGCTCAGCCATTTTGAGGATGAGAAGCTCTCCTTTGAAGACTTCGCATTCGACTGGTGGTGCCCCATCACCACATATTTCTATGAAGACCTCTGTCTGGATGAGCTCTTAGGACCTGATCCTGACAATATCTGTGATCTTCCCCTGCCGCCTCTTCCGGAGACAGATGAGGACATGATAGTAACCGTCTTCCTGAAGATCGCCAAGATCGCCGATACTTTTGATGAGAACGGCGGTATGCCTAAGGGCACGGCTTCAGAAGTACTTGGGCTCGCTAACCTCATTAATATGATCGACAACTTCGAGGAGAACAAGGAACTCCCTCCCGAAGAACGCACATATACAAAGGATCAGATGATCACGTTCCTCAATCACTGGGACAACAGCCTGCTCCTTGCAGATGCCAGGGAAGACATTATCAACCACTTCGTTGAGTTTACGAATATCCTTTGCGGACAGCATGTTTTCGAGGCTTTGAAGATAAAGGCATTCGCATGCAACGGCGGCAATGCCGCTTTCCCCTGCGACTATGCTGAAGCGGTAAAGCTGCTTACGATCCTTCTTAAGGAATTCGGCTTCGGTTATGCTGCCAACGCTCTTGGATTCATCTACTACGACGGCAAGCTTACGGGCAAGCCCGACTTCGATAAGGCTTTTGCCTACTTTGCCATCGCATCCAATTACGGCATCGCTGAGGCCAAGCTCAAGTTCGCAGACATGCTCCTTCTGGGCGACGCGGGCAATCCGGACCCCATTCTTGCCTATAACACATACCTTCAGGTCTATCACGACGCGAGGATCAGATTTGAATCCGGCGACTACAGCAGCAATCTGCCCGAGAGCGCCATCAGGATCGCAAGAGCTCTGAAGCTCTTCCCTGACCAGAAGGTCAAGAGGCTCAAGCTCCTTTTGGAGGCCACATATTCGGCATTCGTCCGTTATCAGAACAATAAGATGTATTCAGACCTGGAATTCTCCAAGGAAGTTCAGGCTGAGATCGATAAGGCGATCAACGAATTCACCAAGGACGACCCCGTTAAGATCAATTCCGGCTGGCAGCAGCTCGGTCTTGATGACGTTAACGATGTCTTTGACGATTTCGCAGGTCCCCCGTTCCCCGCTTACTACACTGTCGGCGTAAGGAAGCTTAAGAGCAACAGGTATAAGCTCACCATAAAGCGCCACTCATTGTTCCCGGATGCATATCCGCCGCTGTCTTTGTCAGTACAGCCCTGGCTGCTGCGCGCGGGTCTTTGCGATAATCTCGTATTCACCGTGCCGCCTGAATGCGGCAATGACGCCATGGACTATCTTGCGAGAACCGGTGAGGAAGGCACATTCGATAAGCTCGTCGTAAGGAGCAATGAACAGAAGAATGCTTCAAGATTCTCATTCGTAAGGAACGGTCAGGTCGTTCTCGGTTTTGAGGCCGGGAAGATCTTCTTCAACAAGCCCTCCGGAAAGACCATCGGGTAATAGAACTGGACTTAATGCCCGGAAGGGTTATAATGCTCTTGGGGAAAAATAAGGATAGGTGCGTATTATTATGGCTCGTAAAAGATTGAACCATCATTTCACACATGTTATCGCTTTGATGATCGTATCAAGCGTACTTTTCTGTGCATGTCAGTCGATAAGCACGGATGTTACAGGCAAAACGGAGAGTTCAGAGACTGAGATCACTCTGTATCCTGATTCTTCAGACTGGAGTTTTGAAGCTGAAGGGGCGGAATCCACCACCACTTCCGCAACCCAGTCTTCCGAGGAGACTGAGGAGGAAGAACCGGAGGAATCTGAGACTTCATCAGATCCTGAAGCTACAACCGAGACCACTGCTGAGCCCACTTTCGTCTCAGCTTCCAAGGAAGTCGGCAATGGCCCTTATGCCTTCATGAGACGCAACATCAAGTTCCGTTCACAGACGGATGTCTCGATGATGATCAAGCCTGAAGACGGCGCCGTCTATGATTTTGGCGCCAGGGACTGCCAGTGCAGCTGGATAGATACTTTCTATCTGAAAGACACTTACAAGATGAAGGCTTATGATGCCACTTTCCGCTGGCTCGGCTACTACAACACGGATTTCTCCGTAAGTTTCAAGGAATATAAGGAACTCGGCAGCTGGAAGTCGCCCAAAGGCAATGACTACAAGCTCTATCTGGTCGAGATCCTGATCATCTCCCACAACATGGAGATAAGGATCCTTCCGAAGGAGACCAATTCCACTGATGTCTATAACGTATCCATTAACGGCAGAGGTTATTACGCATCCGAAGAAATGCTCCAGATGATGGATTATGTGCTGAGCGCTTTAATGCAGAAACCATATGCAGATCCCCTTGAGGGCATCTACACAGGTACTGATCACAAGTATTATTTCTGATTATTTAATGTAATCCATGAAGTTTTCTTTGTTCTCTAATGCCGTGGTAGTCGGTCTTCCGAGATCGTCTCTGGCACCAATGGAACACTTAACTTCAATGAGGCTTAATTCTTTTCTGGATTTAGCAGCTTCGAGCTCTCTGTCCAAGTCCTCGAAATTATCAACGCATACAGCATTGGGATAACCGCAGGCCTTTGCGATAGCTACGATATCGATTGCACCAGCAACTGTCGGCATTCCGCCTACTGTCTCGTGAGCACTGTTATTGATTACAACGTGAATGAGATTATTGGGCTTATTTGCGCCAAGTACGGCCATTGAGCCCATGTGCATGAGGACTGCACCATCGCCGTCAACGCACCAGATGCGCATGTCGGGCTTGTTGATGGCAACTCCCAAAGCGATAGATGAAGAATGTCCCATCGATCCTACAGTAAGGAAGTCATACTTGTGGGACTGTCCATTTGCCACACGTGTCTCGAAAAGCTCTCTTGAAGCTTTACCGGTAGTGGAAACGATCGGATCTTCGCCTGAAGCCTTAACTATATGCTGGATGATCTCTTCACGGATCATCTTGTTGTCGTTCTTGTATTCGACCTTGCCGTCAAATGAGAGAGCGCCCTTTCTGATAACGAATGCAACGTCCTTGCCCTTTGCGAGGATCTCTCTGAATTCAGCCATCTTGGCTTCAACTTCCTCATCGGTGGTTTCCTTGCCGATAATGAAGGTTGCAATGTCCATATCTTCCAGGAGCTTAACTGTGACTTCACCCTGGTAGATGTGCTGGGGCTCGTCGTGAATACCGGGCTCGCCTCTCCAGCCTACGATGAATACCATAGGGATCGCATAGACCTTATCGTTCAGAAGTGAAGCAACGGGATTGATGATGTTGCCCTCGCCGGAGTTCTGCATGTAAACTACCGGGACCTTGCCGGTAGCGAGATGATAGCCTGCAGCCAGAGCCGTGCAGTTGCCCTCATTTGCTGCGATCACATGATGCTTCGGATCTATTCCGTATGTAGCCATCAGGTAATTGCAAAGAGCCTTGAGCTGACTGTCCGGAACACCGGAATAAAAATCAGAACCTATTATCTCAACCAGTTTTTCAACTTTCATAATCCCTCCGACAAGACGTTTTCTGTCATTTCTTAATCATGCTTTAGTAACACATTATAGCACTATTATTATTAAGGGATTAAAAGTTGAGGCATCAATGCTTATCCAGAGTGATTATCCTGCTGCAGTTATCTGCAACTTCCTTATCGTGGGTGACAATGATCATTGTAGTATTGGTCTCTTTATTTATTTTCTTAATTAGAGCCACGATCTCAGCCTCCGTCTCGGCATCAAGAGCTCCAGTCGGCTCATCAGCCAGGAGCAGGGCCGGCTTGCAGACCAGAGCCCTTCCGATAGCGACCCTCTGCTTCTCTCCGCCTGAAAGCTTATTGGGATATTTATCCCTGAGATCTGCAATTCCAAGGGATTCCAGCATCTCATGCGTGCGGTGACGGATCTCCTTCTCGCCAAGTCCTGACTCCCAGAGCCCCAGTTCAACATTCTCATAAACGTTGTAATCGTTTATCAGCGCGAAATGCTGGAGGATTATGCCGATCTTATTGCGTCTGAACTTAACTCCGTCCGATGCCGTCCTTATCTTTACCGGAACTCCGTCGAAAATATATTCACCGCTGTCTATGGGTTCTATTCCCGCGATCATGTTGAGGATCGTGGTCTTTCCGCATCCGCTCTTGCCCATAATCGCTACAAGCTCGCCCTTTTCGACAGCCAGATCGAAATTATCGCAGATAACCGTCTCCTTGCCGCCTGCCTTAAAACTCTTGCAAATGTTCTTAAATTCAACCAATGGCATTTTCCTTATCTCCTTATCAGACGATCTTATCGCGGATCAGCATATCCAGATTGTTTTCCCTGTTGATCTTAAATACCGGTATCAGCGATACCAGAACGATGATTCCCGAGAA
>CACZML010000072.1 GCA_902782235.1 Oscillospiraceae bacterium | reverse complement strand
GTCAGAAGCATTTTCAAAGTCCTGCGGTCACGGGAAAACTTCACTATCAGCGCTACCTTTCGAGAAAATTAGAAATGCCGACGCTCGGTCGGCATTTAGATTATATCAATCTTTTAAAAAATCAATATATGAAATATGTGGAATTAGAAGAGCAAAAATGCGGTGCCAAACGGCTTAATGCCGATCTTCCTCGTTCCGCCCAGGATACCGCCCAGAATGAACTGCTCGGATACCGGATGGATATCACCTGAATCAGCTGAAGCCTTGCATTCATAGCTGCCGTAATGCTCGGAAACGTCAACAAAGATGGGCTTGTCGGACCTGTTCATCACAAATACCACTGCCCTGCTGCCGCCTGCTTCCTTACCGAAAGCGTCACGGTCTTCTTTAAGGTATCTGACAAAGGCAAAGGTACCGCCCTCTGCCATAAGGGTCTTATAGTAACCGGTCTTAAGGCACTGGTTCTCAGTCCTTAGCCTTGCGATGCGCTTAAAGTAAGACAAAGCCTCCTGCTGCTTCTGTTCTGTCCTGTACCACGGATATGTCCTTCTGTTGAAAGGATCCTTATAACCCTCCATAAGGATCTCGTCGCCGTAATAGATGCAGGAAGCGCCTATGTAGCAGGTCTGGAAGGCAAAAGCCATCTTGCACAATGAAGATACCGTGTCATAGTACATCGGATCGACCTTAAAGCCTCTCTGGATATCCCTGTCATCAGTATCTTCAGGCCTTGAGAGCATTGTCATTATCCTCGGAACGTCGTGGGAGGAAACGAGATTCATCATGGAATAATAAGCTTCCTCGGGATAACGCTCACGGAATCCTTCGAATCTTGTATTCGCGATATCAGCATCGATATAGCCTGCAAGGAAATCCAGAAGGATATGCCTGAAGGTATATCCCATGACAGAATCGTGTGTATTTCCGAGCATGAAGTCCCTGTAATTCCCGTAGCTGCACTTATTTGAAGCATCTTCCCAGACTTCGCCTATAACGGCACCCTCGCCGCCGGTCTTTTCCTTGACGGTTGTCCTCATCTGTCTGATGAAGCTGTCAGGAAGCTCGTCAGATACGTCAAGCCTGAAGCCTGCTGCGCCTCTGGAGATCCAGGTGTCAACTACTCCGTCCTTACCGAAGATGAAGTTCCTGTATGCAAGATCGTCCTCGTTGATATTGGGAAGATCAGGGAAACCCCACCAGGAATCGTAACCAACTGAGCCATCGGCGTTCCTGTAGAAGTTATACCAGGAACGAAACCTGCTCTCCTCGCCTTCATTAAAGGCCTGGTAGGCTCCGACACCCTCATATCTGTTAAACTTGTTGAAATACTTGGAATCGGCTCCTGTGTGGCTGAATACGCCGTCTAATATGATCTTTATGCCTCTCTCCTCACAGGCACTCTGAAGGCTCATAAAAGCCGCTGTGCCGCCAAGTATGGGGTCGACATTAAGATAGTCAGCCGTATCATATCTGTGCGAAGATCTGGCCTCGAAAATAGGATTCATGTAAAGAACGTTGATTCCAAGTTCCTTCAGGTAATCAAGCCTCTCCTCAATGCCTTTAAGGCTACCGCCATAGAAGTCACAGGCAAGATAACCGGTCTCAGGCTTGCCCTTCGTATCTACGTCCTCATACCAGTCTTCGTGATAGATCCTCTCAGACCTGTCATCTGTATTGATCATCTTCTGATAATCAAAAGCAGTATCCCTGGCAAATCTGTCCGGGAAGATCTGGTACATCATGGCACCCTTTAAGAATTCAGGAGTCCTGAAGTCCTTGTTAAAAACGGTTATCTGGAATGCATAAGGATACTTATCCTCGTCAACACCGACTCTCGGAGGCTCCTTATAGAGCGTTCCCTCGCCGTTCACAGTATCCATACCCGCTCCGTAGTAGAGCGTGAGATTAGGATTATCTTCCTTAAATCCGTCCGGAAGGTCCGCAAGATCGCCCGGGCAGTTGAATCTGAACCAGTAGAACAGTACCGAAGGCTCTGAAGGAAGCATGAGGTTTACATGATATCTTCCAAGTCCTGATACCGAATACATCGGCTCTTCGTGATAAGTGAAATTATAAAGTCCGTAAGTATAACAGAACGTTACGTTTGAAGCTTCTTTGTAGGTGTCGAAAAAGATGTCGACATAAGAAGCACATGGCCTCGCGCCAAACGGCTGCCTGTACTCAGGAAGGCGCGATGCATGAATGCACCGCGCCCTTGTAAACTCTTTTGAATCAGTCTGTGTCTTATCAGACATCAGTCTTTCTTCTCCTTCTCTTCAGGCTTCTTTGCTTCGGCCTTTACGTCAGGTTTCTTTGCTGCAGGCTTTTTTGCAGGAGCCTTTTTTGCTGCGGGCTTTTTGGCGGGAGCCTTCTTCTCGGTCTCCTTCTTTGCAGGAGCCTTCTTGGCTGCCGGCTTCTTCTCGGCAGGTTTTTCTGCCTTTACCGGAGCAGTTTCCTTTTTCGCTTCCTTGGCAGGAGCAGGTTCAGGCTTAACTTCGATTCTCGGAATGCCTGTGATCAGGGAATAAAGACCTGCATATTCGCCTGCACTCTTCTTCCATGAATAGTCACCCTTCATGCCTGCTTCGATGATCTTATCCCATACATCAGGGTGATGACGGTAGATGTCAGCAGCATACTTGGTTACGAATAAGAACTCGTGAGCATTGATGTTTGCAAATGAGAAGCCGTTGCCCTCGCCTGTGTATTCGTTATAAGGAGTTACCGTATCCTTAAGGCCGCCTGTCTCTCTTACTACAGGTACTGAACCATATGCCATGGAGCAGAGCTGTGAGAGGCCGCAGGGTTCGAAGATACTCGGCATAAGGAAGATATCTGATGCCGCATAGATCGTGTGGGCAAGTCCGCTGTCGAAATCAATGCATGCGCACATCTTGCCCTGGTTGCGGTTGGCGATATCAACGAGAGCTCTCTCATAGTAAGGATCGCCCGTACCGAGGATAACGACCTGCATTCCGTCGTAGAGCATTTCCTCTAATACATAGAGCAGGAGATCCAATCCCTTCTGGTCTACAAGACGCGAGATCATAGCGCAAAGAGGTGCACCGGGATTAACTTCAAGGTTGAGCTGCTCCTGCAATGACTTCTTGCAACAAGCCTTACCTTCCTTATAGTTCTTGATCGAATACTTCATCGGGATCTTGTCGTCCTTTGAAGGATCGTACTCAAGATCGTTCATGCCGTTGAGGATGCCTGATACCTTGTATGCATATTTCTGCAGTGTGTAGTTAAGGCCTTCACCATAATAGTCGGTCATGATCTCATAAGCATATGTCGGAGATACCGTGGTAACTGAATTACTGAATACGATACCGGCCTTCATGAAGTTGATGGCCTTATCCTTGATGCAGAAATCCTCTCTTAAGTAATCATCAGGGAGATCTAACATCTCTCTTACAACGTCGATAGAATGAACGCCCTGATACTTGAGGTTGTGGATCGTGTAAACAGTCTGAACGTTGGTGTGATAACCGTTCTTCTTGAAGTGACAGTCAAGGAGCATAGGCATCATGCCCGTCTGCCAGTCGTTGCAGTGGAGGACATTAGGTTCGAAGTTCATGAAGTCGCCCATGAAGTCCAGAACTGCTCTCTGATAGAAGCAATAACGCTCGATATCGAAAACATAATCAACATAGATCTGGTCGAAGTTGAAATAGTATTCGTTATCAATGAAGTAGAAAACCACGCCGTTAACTTCAAGTGAGAACAGACCGGCATAAAGCGATCTCCATCCCATATGAACCATCTTCCATCCGAGGAACTGGAGTTTGTCGCTGTATTTAACCTTGATCTTCTTGTAGAGCGGAATAATAACACGTGCATCAACGCCCTGCTTATTAAGCTCTACAGGCAGGCTGCCTACAACGTCAGCCAGACCACCGACTTTAACGAACGGACTGCACTCGGACGATGCGAACAATACTTTGATGTTTTTTTCCATAATCAGATACCTGCTCCTTTTCCTATAACAATAGGATAGTCGGGATGTCCGACAAGTCTTACGCCAGGTCTAACGAAAGCGTTCTTGTCCAAGATAACGTTTTCGAGATGGCAGTTCTCAGAAATGTGAACGTCCTGCATGATAACGCAATTCTTGATCGTTGTGTTCTTTGCAATAGTAACACTTCTGAATATAACAGAGCTCTCAACCTTACCATAGATGCGGCAGCCGTCGGATACGATAGAATCGCTCATCTCGGCGTTGTCGAAATAAAGTGTCGGAGCCTCGTCCTTGACTTTAGTATAGATAGGCTTACCACTCCAGAACAGGTCATTTCGGACCGAATCTGTAAGAAGTGACATTGAAGCGTTGAAGTAGCTCTGTACGCTGTTGATCCTCAAAACCACGCCGGAATACTCAAAGCCGTGAACCTTGAACTCATCGAACATCTTAACGATGGAGTGGATACCGAAGTGGCTCTGGCCGTGTGCCATCTGACGAGCAAGGATGTCGATCAGGAGGTCTCTTCTGAGGCAGAGGATACCGAGTGAACACTTGGGGGATGTAGCCTTTGCGGGATTGTAGAGCATGTCTCTTACAAAACCGTCATCATCGATGTCGAGGATATAGGAAGGATTGCCGAACTTTGTGCCGTCACGGTTGTACATAACGGAAATGTCAGCACCGGATTCCTCGTGTGACTTGATGAATGAATCGAATGTCGTGTTAAGGATAACGTTAGCGCCTGCAACGATTACATAAGGAGTCCTGGACTGTCTTAAGAAGTCGATAACGCCCGTGAGCTCTTCGTCAGAGCTGATATTCGTAGCCTCAGAGTTAACGTAAGGCGGCAGGATATGAAGACCGTCATTCTTTCTGTCCAGAGACCATGCGCCGCCTGTGCCGGTGTGGTCCATCAGTGACTTGTACTTGTTGTAAGTAAGAAGTCCGACGTTCTTAATGCCTGAGTTGACCATGTTGGATAACATGAAGTCAATGATTCTGTATCTTCCGCCGAAAGGCATAGCGGAAAGTGCGCGAGGATTGGAGAGCTCGCCCAGAGATATCTTTTTGTTGTCGGCCAGGATCAGGCCCATCGCATTATTAAACATATGTCTTAGTCTCCTTTACCTCATGCTCTGAATTTTGACTCGATGACCTTGCAGTCGTCGGGTACTTCCAGATCAGAATCGATCATGCTGTTCTTAGGTATGACCGCACCTTCCTTAATCGTAAGACCGCGCTCGAAAACGCAGATGCCTTCTGAGCAGATCTTATGGTTGGTGTAAGGCCCTTCGCCCTCGACGAAGCTTCCTGCCTGAACGTTCTTACCGATCACAGTTCCCTGGTCGATAACGCAGCGCTCGATGTGTGCGCCTTCCTTGACGACAACACCCGGCATGAGGACGCAGTCCTTAACGATAGCGCCCTTCTCTACGATTACGGATTCGGAAAGAACTGAATGCTCTACGTCACCGAAGATACGGCATCCGTCTGTCAGAGCGGAATTCTTAACCTTTGCGCCTGAGCCGATAAAGTGTGAAGGCTTAACAGGGTTTCTGGAGAAGATCTTCCAGGATCTGTCTACGAGGTTGATCTCTTCAGGCTTATCAAGGATATCCATGTTAGTTTCCCAGAGGGATGAGATCGTTCCAACGTCCTTCCAGTAGCCGGAGAATCTGTAAGCGCAAAGCTTCTTGCCCTGAGCTAAGAGATTCGGAACGATGTTCTTACCGAAGTCGTTATTTGAATTCGGATTTGCTTCGTCTTCGATCAATGCCTGTCTCAGAACGCTCCATGTGAAGATGTAAACGCCCATTGAAGCGAGATTGCTCTTCGGATTAGCAGGCTTCTCTTCGAATTCTTCGATGACGTCGTCTTCCTTAGTATTGAGGATACCGAATCTGGGAGCTTCTTCCCACGGTACCTCATATACTGCGATCGTAGCGTCTGCGTTCTTCTCAATATGAGCTTTGAGCATTGCTGCATAATCCATCTTGTAGATATGGTCACCCGAGAGAATAACTACATATTCAGGATCGTTATCGTCAATAAAACTCATATTCTGGTAGATAGCGTTAGCTGTACCCTTATACCAGTCAGAGCCCGAATTACTCTGGAAAGGCGGAAGGATGTACGCACCAGCGTTGTTTCTGTCGAGGTCCCACGGATGTCCGTTACCTACGTAAGTGTTAAGTGCCAGCGGCTGATACTGCGTAAGAACACCAACGATCTCTATTCCTGAGTTGACACAGTTAGAGAGCGGGAAATCGATGATTCTGTAACGGCTTCCAAAAGGAACCGCCGGTTTTGCTACCGTCTTGGTCAGAACACCGAGTCTGCTTCCCTGTCCTCCTGCGAGTATCATCGCAACGACTTCAGTTCTTGCCATAATGAACTACCTCCGTATATGAGCTTATTTTGTTTTCTTTGTTTTTGTTTCAGCCTTCCTGGAAGCTGCAGGTTTCTTTGCTGCGGTCTTCTTTGCAGGCTTTGCTTCTGCTGACTTTACTGCCTTTTTGGGGGCGGCCTTTGTTGTCTTCTTGGCAGCGGGCTTTGCAGCAGTCTTCTTTTCGACAGGCTTCTTATCAGCAGTCTTGGAAACAGCCTTCTTTGCCCTCTTCTTTACAGGATCCTTCACCTTGGTGAAGAAGATGCCTGCAAGAGGCGGAAGGTTGATCTTTACCTTATAGGGCTTGCCGTTAAGAGGCTCGTCGATTGCTTCAAAGCAGCCGTTCATGTCGGTTGCTGTAGGATATCCGGAACCGCCGTGGCACATATCATCTGTATTGAAGACGATCTTGTATGTGCCGAGCTCGTAAACAGGCATCTCATAACCTTCGAGAGGCTGGGGAACCATGTTAAGAGCAACATAGATGTCGTTTTTCTTGGGATCCGGACATGATCTCTTGTATACAAAGACATTGTTCTTGGTGTCGTCTGCAGCGATCCATTCGAAGCCTGCCCATGTGTGGTCATCTTCCCAGAGCTGCGGATTCTCAACATAGAACTTGTTGAGTTCGCTGTTGAAATTCTGGAGAAGACGGTGTGATTCATAATCTAACAGGAACCACTCGAGCTGCTCATAGAAACGCCACTCGATGAACTGGCCGAACTCTGAACCCATGAAGTTGAGCTTTCCGCCCGGATGGCTGATCTGGTACATCATCATGGTACGGAGTGATGCGAACTTTCTCCAGATATCACCGGGCATCTTGTCGATCAGAGAATGCTTGCCGTGAACTACTTCATCGTGAGATAAGCTTAGGATGTAGTTCTCGGAGAACGCATACATCATTGAGAAACAGAACTCATCGTGATGCCATGCTCTTGCATAAGAATCAGTAGAGAAATAATCGAGAGTGTCATGCATCCAGCCCATGTTCCACTTATGTGTGAATCCAAGTCCGCCGTACTCAACGGGATGTGATACCTTGGGCCATGCGGTGGACTCTTCTGCGATGAGCATTGCATGAGGATAGTTCTTGCGGATAGTGGAGTTAAGTCTCTTGAAGAAATCAATTGCTTCAAGGTTCTCATTTCCGCCGAACCTGTTAGGAATATACTGCTGTCTTCCGTAGTCTCTGTAGAGCATTGAAGATACAGCGTCAACACGGATACCGTCCAAGTGATATTCATCGATCCAGTAAACCGCATTGGATACCAGGAACGAGATAACTTCGTTCTTGGAATAATCGAAAACATAAGTGCCCCATTCCCTGTGCTCGCCGATCCTGGGATCTGCGTATTCATAGCAAGGTGTGCCGTCAAATCTGACAAGACCTTCCATATTCTTCGGGAAGTGAGCCGGAACCCAGTCAAGGATAACGGAGATGCCGTTCTGGTGAAGGACATCGACCATGAACTTGAAGTCTGCAGGTGTTCCGAATCTTGAAGTAACAGCATAGTAGCCTGTTACCTGATAGCCCCATGAGTCATCCAGAGGATGCTCTAAGATAGGCATGAGCTCTACATGTGTGTAGTGCATCTTCTTGCAGTAATCAGCAAGGTCAATTGCGAGTTCCCTGTATGTGAAGAAGTTGCCGTCCGGATGTCTTCTCCATGAACCCAGATGGATCTCATAGATGTTGATCGGCTTAGGTGCCAGTGCATCTGTACGGTTCTTGCAGAACTCGTCATCGTTCCAGATATAATCGTCAGGATCATAGATGATAGACGCATTATTAGGTCTGGTCTCGAAATGTCTTGCGAAGGGGTCGCCCTTCTCGTATATCCTTCTGTACTTATAGCGGTCCCACTGCTGTGCATCAGGAACCTTCTGTTCCCAAATGCCTGTCTTTCCAAGCATAAACATCTGGCAGTCGTTGGGATCCCAATCATTGAAATCACCCATAACGCTGACCATGCGTGCATTAGGAGCCCAAACGCGGAATATGAAGCCCTTCCCGTTCTCATCCTCATAGGGATGAGCGCCGAGGAACTTATAGCTCATATAGTTCTCGCCCTTGTTGAATAAATAAGCGGCATCCATTGATGTAGCCTTGCCTCCCTGTTATGTATTGTTGACGCCTCAATAAATAAGCGCGTCAAAATCAAAGGGCACCTGCCCTAAATAACAGATATTATAAACTAAATTAGAGGAATTTCCAACCGAAAATACAAAAAACCGACAGAAATTTCCGTCGGTTTTGTGCAAAATTAACATAAGAACGGATATATTCCGGATCAGCC
Source organism: Oscillospiraceae bacterium (assembly GCA_902782235.1). Taxonomy (GTDB): domain Bacteria; phylum Bacillota; class Clostridia; order Saccharofermentanales; family Saccharofermentanaceae; genus Saccharofermentans. The sequence goes on along the minus strand of CACZML010000072.1, from coordinate 1,896 downwards.
ACCCTTATGCTGCCTCTTCTCAGAGTACATCTGCTGGTCAGCTTCCTTAAGGCAGCGCTCAAATATCTTATGCGCATCGTTCTCATCTGTATCAACAGGATATTCAATATGAATGCCTGAGCTTACTTCGACCTTGAATTCCTTGCCGTCAAGCATGACCTTCTGCTCAATGACAGTTCTGACCTTTTCAATAAACGATTCAGCCAGTTCTTCGGTGTAGTTTTTCGCAAGGACGATAAACTCATCGCCACCTGCTCTCGCACATACCTCATTGCCGTTTATTGATCTGGTAAGACCATAAGCGATGGTCTTTATCGCATAGTCACCTTCGTTGTGTCCGTAGTTATCATTGATCGTCTTAAGGCCGTCCATATCAAATGCAATAACAGCAAGACCGGTCTTATTCCTGACGCATTCGTCATGGTATTCGCCGAAGAATTCCTCAAGTCCTCTTCTGTTATAGATCTCTGTCAGCATATCCCTGTTATAAAGGAATCTGAGCCTGTCAACTGACAACTCAAGGTCTCTCTGGATACGCCTTGTCTCAAGAATAACTCCCAAATCAACGAACCATGCCTGTACCGCTTTCTGCTCGCGGTAACCGATCTCGGGAGTAACGATCATATATCCCATGTAGTACTGAAGATGATGCAGCGCGAAAATGTAGTAAGGATTGGGATCCTCAAGCATATCCTTCGGCAGGATGTCCTTTTTCCTGAACGTCTGTACAGGAACGGGCGTATCGCCCCTGTAACCTGTGACGACCGTCATCTCCTCATCCAGCTTATTGAAATCTTTATCGACTGTTCTCTGCTTGTCCCAACCGGGTGCAAGACAAAGAAGCATATCCTTAAAACCCGTATCCGTCTTTGCATTGTCGCTTATAGCCTGGAAACAGTCTTCAAGGGTTTTCGCATCAGATACGGTCAGCATAAGATTTGTCGTCGACTGTGCTATGCCTGTCGCAAAATCGAGCTTCTTGATATAAACGACTCTGAAATCGTCAATGTTATCAACAGTCTTGGCTTTACACCTGCATGACTGGTTGCAGATAAGCTCACCTTCAACGGGAATGATATCAGGGAACTTCTCCCTTTCAAAAATCCTGAGCATGGTCTCGATCGCCTTATATCCGTATTGGTAGAAAGGCTGTGTCGCAGTTGTTACCGTCGGGAATCCGCTGGTTGATTCAACAACAGCATCAAATCCGGTAACGATAAGATCTTCAGGGATATTGATCCCTCTTGCCTTGCACGCATTTATAAGACCGATAGCTGAATAGTCGTTGGCGCAGACGACTGCGTCAGGAAGTTTCTTGCCCTTTTTACTGCAGCTCTCAAGTATGAAATCAAGTGCCGCATCACCGCAGTCAAACCACAGATTGCTGTAGTAGATCTTATCCTCGTCAAAAGGAATTCCGTGGCTCTCAAGTTCCGATCTGTAGGCACCAATACGTTCAAATGTGAAATCATGCACTTTGTCACCTGCAACATGATAAATATCCTTGCAGCCGTGCTCTTCGATAACATGCCTGACAGTTTTCGCGAACGTTCTTGCTTCATCACAGCAGATGCTGATATGATCGCTGTCCTTGCCTCCGATATTGATCACCGGAATATCATATTCCAACAAAAGCTTGGACAGATGCTTCTTGATGATATCGCTGAAATATGTGCTGATCTTGATTATTCCGTCGAAATCATTGAGATCCGGAATATCAAATGAAACGCAGTCTCCCTCATCGTATCTGGAGAACTTGCCATAGTTGCGGCTGCTGTATGAATCTCCAAAGCTCGCGAAAAAGATCAGCTTTACACCGTATTTCCTTGCAGCATCAATGAGGCCCTTCTGCATCTGCCCGGACATCTGCTCGTAAACATGTGATGTAAATACAGC
>CACZML010000071.1 GCA_902782235.1 Oscillospiraceae bacterium | reverse complement strand
ATGGCATTTCGAGAACATGGAAGGATTAAGACTTGCGCTTTCAGAATATGCAATGGCTTATGCCGCGAAGAAGGCTGCCGCAAGTTTTGAGAATAAACTGGAAGGTTTTGAATTCCTGGGAAGATCATATGTGAAGATGGCGCTCAAGGAACCTAATCTTTTTAAGTTCCTTTATCTTGGAGAGAATCCACTGGGCAAGCCATATAACCTTAAGGACATCGGCAAGGCAAAGAACAAAGAGATGATCGCCATGATCGCTGAGCAGACCGGACTTAATGAGGAGCAGGTGATCCGTTTTGTGAGAAACACGGTCATATATTCCCACGGCATTGCGACGATGCTTGCAACGGGTGTTCTTAAGGGAACAGAGAAAGAGATGATGGAAATGATCAATAGGGAAATAATATGTTATCAACTATAAGTTCAATAATCGGTGCTGCGCTTCTTCTGGTAGTAGCAGTAATGGAAGTCCTTCTGATAATAGGCTTGCCGCTTGGCGAGTTTACAATGGGCGGAAGATATAAAGTCCTGCCGCCGATGTACAGGATATTTGCGGCTTCATCAGTAATCCTCCAGCTCTTCGGAGCAGCCATGATCCTGCAGGGCGGCGGACTGATGAATATGTGGTTTGCAGGAAAAGCGGTAAAGATAATATGCTTTGTTTTCGCAGGCTTCTTTGCAGTAAATACATTCATGAATATAATATCTTCAAGCAAGAAAGAGAAATATGTTATGACACCGCTTGCGGCGATCGAAGCGTGCTGCTTTGCAATAACAGCTTTCTTAATGTAAGGGGATAAATATGATCTATGAATTAGAAGACACATCTAAAGTCGAATCATTGTTTGCGGACTGGGAAATAACCCTGATATATTCATGCATTCAGAAAGTAATGGGTAAGGTGTTTGTCACTGATACTGAAAACCCAAAGTCGGCAATGGCATTCGTCGGAGTTTTTGCATTTGTTGCAGGAGAACCGGACAGGGAACTGGTGATAAATAAGCCGGATGGTTTTGTAGTTATGGTCCCCCAGGATGAGAGATGGTCTGAACTTATCGAAGAATGTTTTCCCGACGCGCGAAAATTCACACGCTACGCAATAAGGAAAGACACAGTTTTCGACAGGGAGAAACTGGAGAAAATGGTTGCCGGACTGCCCGAAGGATATGAACTTAAAAAGATTGATTCCGATCTTTATGACCTGTGTTTGCAGGATCCGGTTACATTTGATTTTGTATCCGCGTTCGGAAGCAAGGAAAGGTATCTTGAACTCGGGCGCGGAATGATGATCCTTAAAGACGGAAAGTTCGTATCAGGAGCATCTTCTTATACAAGATACAAAGAAGGAATAGAGATCGAAGTTGATACCATTCCTTCTGAGCGCCGCAAGGGTCTTGCAAGTGTTGTGTGCTCAGCGTTGATCCTTGCCTGCCTTGATGAAGGACTCTACCCGAGCTGGGATGCTCACGATATGAATTCAGTCCAGTTGTCAAAGAAATTCGGCTACGAATTCGATCATGAGTATACGGCCTATGAAGTTGCTTCAAACATGAGAACGCACTAATTATTGAACGGGCACAATGCTATGAGTATTTTCGACGAAGTAAATAAATGGGAGAAAACTGAAGGTGCAAATATCTTCTCCTCGATCCTCAATGTGAACGGCACATGCCTTTGGAAAGAAATGCAAAGTGTATGCTGTGGATATCAATAAGCAGTGCCTGGATTATGTAAACAGCAAAGCGAAGGACGAGAAGATCAATTGCATTACAACTGCTGAGGGAAGAGAAGATTACCGTCATGATTTTGACGATGGCTTCTTCGACCTTGTTATCTATGCTGATATGTTTCACGGAGAGGAGAAGACTTATAACGGGCTTCACCGTTTTGTGATGATAGAAGAAGCTAAAAGAACGCTGAAGAACGGAGGCATTCTTGCTGTCCTGCCTTTCCATCTGTCGAATTTCCGCGATAAGGATAAAAAGAAGTGCAAGTACACATATAAAAAGCTGATAGATGAAATAAGCGGATACGGTTTTAAATATGTCGAAAAAGATCTTCAGGGGATCCATTTCGAGAAGGTATACAGCCCTTATTACCAGCAAAAGGGCGGGGTGACTTTCGATAGCCTTGAACGCGGCAAGCTGCTGGTATTTGAGAAATAAGCAGTACGGAGGATATATTATGGAAGAGTATAAAGATTCAATAATCATTAAACCGGCTGAAACTGATGAAGAGTTGTGCGGCAGGGGATACGTTCACTGTACAGCATGGCAGGAAGCTTATAGAGGCATTGTATGTGACCATTATCTTGATACGATGACTGTAGAGGCTACAACAGCTCGTGCCAGGAATTTCCCGGAGAATACTCTTGTAGCTAAGGATAAAGATAAAGTCGTAGGCTTTGCAGTATATAGCCAGTCGAGAGATGAAGATCTGCCTGATGCAGGAGAGATAGATGCGATCTATGTCCTTTCAGAGTATTACGGCAAGAAAGTCGGATATAGATTGATGAATGAAGCAATTTCCAGGCTTGGCAAACCCGATACTTTATTTTTGTGGGTGTTCGAAAAGAATGAGAGAGCGATAAACTTCTATCACAAATATGGTTTTGAATTTGACGGATGCAAAAAGGAATGGACTCTTGGCACACCTGTTACAATAGTCAGAATGGTAAAGAAAAGAACGTAAGCCTTTTGGAAGGAAAATATGTCTGCTTGGCGGATTTGAGATCTCCGAGCAGAGGATCTGATCCTTTCGGATTATGATATGAATGCAGCGCCTCTTAATCCTTAACCCCTCTTATCGTAAGTCCTGACACGAAGTATTTCTGAAGGAACGGATAGATTATGAAAAGCGGCAGCATTGTGATGACCGCTAAGGCTGAGCGGAGTGTTCTCGGGCTGAACGGATATGATCCTTGCCTGTGTATTGTACCGGGAAGAGTCCTGCTGGAAACGACGTAATTAAAAAATTTCATCAATTCATATTGCAGGGTCGTGTACTGGGGTGAGAATCTGTTGTAGATCATTGCATCGAACCATGAGTTCCACTGGGCCGTGGCAATGAAGAGCGCTATCGCAGCATAAACAGGCATGCATATAGGCGATATGATGCTCCAGAAGATCCTGATATATCCGGCGCCGTCAAGCTTCGCTGCTTCTTCGAGCGAATCAGGAATACTCTTCATATATGTCCTCATAACGAGCACATATATGCCGCTTATTATGCCCGGAACAATGTAGACCCAGAATGACTGCGTGAGGTGGAGCCGTCTGTACAAGCATAGTACGGGGATTAATCCTGCCTGTGCATATATCGTGATGACCCAGAACAGCGAGAGAGCCGAGTTATAGATGAACTTCTTACGGCTTAAAATGAATGCGAGAAAAGCATTCGCAATAACTCCGATGGCCGCGCCGATCAAGGTTCTTGCTATGGTGACAACAGCACCGTTCCTGATGCTTATTCTGTTAGTCAGAAGTTCCTTATAACTCTCTAATGACCATACGCGCGGCAGTAAGTGGATCCTGCCATATATTGCGTCCTTTCCGTCGCTAAAGGAATATGCCACCGTGTTGATTAACGGATAAAGTACAACTATTGCAAATAAAATGAGGACGACAGAGATGATCACATCAACGACGGTCTCTGACGTTGCTTTCTTTTTCCTGATCCTGATCTTTTCGCGTGAAACATTTTCGAGACTTGCCATGGTATCATCCTCCCAAAGCACCGCCTAATTATTCCCTGTTTAACATCTATAGGTTAGCACGCGAAAACCTTGCGCAACAATGGACAAACTCTGACATTAACACCGTATAATTACAGGCTTTGGCTTATGAGATGTTATAATCTGGTTATAAATGATCATTACTGATATCAAGGAGGAACGGGCGTGGAAAAGGCAAAGACTTATACGATCCATATCGCAGGACTTACAAGAGAACTTCCTCTTTGCAAAGTGACTGACGATATTTATATTGCGGCCTTTATCTGCTTCGGTGATGCGGAGCTTACCGAGGCTTGTGCAAGAGAAATGTTAAAGCTCGTTCCGCGCGAAGACTACGATTATATCCTTACGGCAGAGGCCAAGGGAATTCCGTTTGGCCATGAGATGGCAAGACAGGCCGGTATGAGGAAGCATTTCGTGGCACGCAAGGGCATCAAGAATTACATGCCTGACCCGATATCGGTTGATGACGAATCCATAACCACCAAGGGCCTTCAGAAGCTTTATCTCGGAAGCGATGATGCGGCCCTTATTAAGGGAAAGCGCATTCTTCTGGTAGATGATGTCATATCCACGGGCGGTTCACTGCGCGCGATGGAGGCACTTGTTCAGATCGCAGGAGGAACAGTCGCAGGCAAGATCGCAGCTCTTGCGGAAGGTGATGCATGCAAGAGGGACGACATCAAGTTCCTTGACAGTCTTCCGCTGTTTGATGCCGACGGAAATCCTAAATGAGCAAAAAACAGCCGGACTTTCATCCGGCCTGTAAACACTATATAAAGGCGCCTTAAAAGTACCTCTCGGCACGTTTTTCCCAATCCGGTCTGTCGTATTGGCCGGAATCGGCGCTCGTGTTTTTGGAGACAAAAGCACCTTTGGGAATATTGGCCTTTTTCTCTTCTGTGGCTTTTTTCCTGCGCTCCTCCTCAGTCAGTCTTCTGACCTGCGCCTGACCTGAAGGATCGCCGGTGTCATCATACTTGAACAGGTTCTGCTGCACATATGTCCTGTAAGCAGTCTTATCCATTCTGTTGCATTTGGAAGTGAAAGTGGTCTCGGCCTGGTAGGTCTTACTGCCTCCGCGGCTGTCACCGATATTATTCGATTTATTGAGCTTATTTCCGCAAATCCAGAATGCCAGTCCGAATCCGAATGCCAATGCAAAAAGGCCGGCGAAAAAATTGATCATAAGCTTATCCCTGCCTTTTCTTCGTGAAGTTGAACATCGCCTTATCCTGCGTAAGCCGGATATTCTCCATGACTCTCTTAACCCTGCCGATCCCGGTCGAGAAGAGCGTACCGATACCGACAATGATAAATAAGAGTATTCTTAAGTCGCCTTTGTCTAAATCCCTGCCGGAAGCGAACATTGACGTAAACATCTCCTTAAATACGAAGAAAGACAACACTGATGCCGTTATGGCTATAGCTAAGAGCATGATATCGAACAATGCCTTTTTCCAAGGCAGAGCACATACGACTTTGCCCGTGTCGCCGTTAACAAGGATCGTATGAGGCTTATCCTTGTATCTGAAAGTGATGAACCACGCAGGAAGCATGGCATATTTCATATCGGTGTCGACCTTTACGGACGGATAGGACTCAACGGGCTTTATGTCAAATGCGTCAATGTCTCTCTCCGACGCTTCAATAAAGAATTCCTTGCCTCTCTCCAGGGCAGCCTTCCTTACGTCGCTGTAAGTAACATCTGAGATATTTGAATAAAAGCCTGCAAGATAATCCTCGTCAAACGCTTTCAGATGACTCAGATCGAAGGGCTCCAACTTTGAACTGCTGTCATCCGAGATCGCTCTGGCAGCATCGACCGGGAGATCCTTGAACTTGAGATTTCCGGTGCGTCCGAAATACCTTTTAACATTCTTCTTATCTTCTGTTACCGTACCCTCAAAGATCATCGTGTCATAATACGTGGCATTAACGATCCAGTACGGAAGATATATTCCCCTGCAGCAATCGATCGAGAAATTCTTGATCGCTCTTGGCACGAAAGTACCTTTCTTTATAGTATCTCTGGCCCTCATTACGGCCTCACTTCTCGTTATCCTGAAAGGCATTATGAATTCAGGCTTCTTCTGCTTTGCTATCCTGCTGAAAACGACATTCGGATTGCCGCAGAAAACGCACGTTGTTGATGCCTCGGTGCCGTTTATTATGATCTCACCGCCGCACTCACTGCACGAATAAACGTAGCAGTCCATGAACTCCTCTTCGTTTGAGTTATAGACCCCGGATGCAGATTCAGGATTCAGGTCCTGCCTGTAAGGCTTTGCTTCTGACTCAACCTCTTCGGGTTTGAACTCGCTGCCGCACGAAGAGCAGAACATCATCTGCGATACCGGATCAAATACCAGTGCGTGGCTGCAATTCTTACATAATGTCGCCATGTTCTCCCCCTTAAACCTGATTGACTAAATGTATTACTTTATATTCTCTGATTCTATTAATTTTCGAAAACACCGTCAACTTAAACTGTCTTGGTTAGAGATTAAATACCAGTATATTCCGTATCGCTCATTTCCCGCCTGATAGTAGGGAATAAGAGGCAGGCTGACAGGATCTCCCTTGAAGTCCTTAAGACCAGTCAATAAGAAACGGTCATTGTCTTTTACGAGATACTTTTCGGGAGCATCAGAAAAGTCCTGTAATGTAACGCCTTCAGGCAGCGTCAGATATTCGCGGTCCAGGACGGCACGTTGTGTTTTGCCGTAATTGATATTGCATTTTACAGAGGCATCGAAAACAACTTTCCACGCAGGTGCTGTAACTTCGATACCGGCATTCTCAGTGATGCCCCACTTGTCGTTTCCAAGCGGCACGCAGAGCACAAAAGGACCGTACATAAAACCAATTGCAGAAGGCTCATCAGGCAGTCCGGTAATCCTAAGCTGCATCTCAAGATCAAGTTCAAAAGTTCCGTCAGACCGGAATGCGACATCAAGGAAATCTTCGCTGTCCGGTAGTATTGAATCTCTGTTTTTAATCCATCTTGGAATGCGGAGTTTAATGTCTGTCATTCCTGAATCACACTGCGCACAGCTTATGGTAAGCTTGCCTTTGCTGTAATCCACACGGAGCTGATAAACCTGTTCTCCAAAACGGATTTCGGAAGAGATCCACTGCGTGATATAAAGGTCTGAATCCTTGTGGTAACAGATCTTATCTGCGATCATCGTGAAATCTTCCAGCGCCGTTCCGACGCAGCACCAGAAAGGATTTTCGGAAGGCTCAGAAGGCGAATAGAGCCTGTAATAACCTGTCGCCATCGGATTGAAATAAGTGTATCCGCCATCAGGTCCGACCGAGCCCAGCCTGGCATTCCAGAGTGTCCGTTCTATGTAATCAAGATACTTGGTTTTCCCTGTAAGCTCGAAAAGAAGCTGCGAGAGCTTCATCATGTTATAACAGCAGCAGCTCTCGGCATTGCACTGCGTGCGCGAGCCGTCTAAAAGCCCGTCAGTGAAGAAGTGCTCCATGTCGCCGATGCCGCCTGTTGCATAGGTCTGATTCCTTAAGACCTTATCCCAGAATCTCTCTGCGGTTGTGATGCGCAGTTCAGTCTCTTCTTTGATCCCTGCCTTATCAAATGCCTTAGCGCCTTCAAGATATCCTAAGATCTTGGGGATGGTAGCGTTTGCGTGGACACCTTTCATGCGGTTCTTAAAACTTAAGAGATCTTCATATAATTCAGGCTCATCGAAGACCTCCGCGGCGCTTAAATATCTATTGTTGCACGTCAGCACATAGAGCTGATACAGACTGTCGTTCATGCCGCCATATTCGACGGAAAGCACCTTTTTGCGTGTCTCTTTGTCCCATGACAGAACGCGGTCACAGACCCAGTCTGCAAGCGCCAGAGCTGTTTCTTTAGCGCCGGCGATCCTGCCGTAAGTCCAGAGGTCCATGATCCCCTGCAGCACCTTGTGAAGCGCGTACCAGGGCACCCACTGCTGACCTTCTGCCTTGCCTTCAAGTACATCGAACTGGATATAGGGATTATCTTCATCCTGAACTGTCGCAGCACTTAAGAATCCGTTTCCGAGTTTTTCCTGACACTCCTTAAGACCTGTAACGATCGCGTTCGCCTTTGCAAGGCTTTCTTCAAGTTCAGTTGTGTTATCTCCGCTGCGGAGAACTGCTATGCGCATTCCAAGTGCAGAGAAATAATGACCTGTCCCGTGTCCTGCGATAAGGCTGTTTTCCCAGCCGCCATATGGCTCAGCGTCAGTCTTGATCTTGCAGGTTCTTCTAAATCCCGCAAGGACTCTCTCCGGATCCATTGAAGATAAGAAAAGCGCATTCTTATCCTCGCAGGTTTTCCATCTGCGGTCGGTAATTCTTATTGCATTGAGTTCAGATTTTTTGTACATCATAAACATATTATAAGGCTTCGTTACTTAGATGATATACTGAGATTGCGCCCGGCGTTTAGTTGAGGAAAACAGCACGCTGCAACAAATGGAAGAACTTCGTTGGGATGCTAATCTGGATATAAGCAAAATGATTGATGAAGATTGGGAATAGTTATCAGACAGATAAACTTAACGACAGAAAATTGTTATTAGATAGGATAATAATCAGGAATTAATAACGATTTTTGTGGAGGATAAAGGTATGCAGATGAAATTGAACGACAGCGGAGAAAAAATTACTTCTGAGGAAATCAGGAGTTTTGAGCAGGTTTTTTCGATAGTTCTTCCGGAAGACTACAAGTCATTTCTGGAGGAATCTAATGGCGGAATGCCTGACGGAGATTATGTTTTCGAGTTCTTCGATGAAGTAACGGAAAGAATCAATCACTCGGTAATACAGGAGTTCTTCATTCTGAACACAAATGAGGACGGCAGTTACAATGATCTTAAGAACAACTGTATGAATCTGTGGAATGATGAGGCACTCGGAAAAAGTGATATTCCTTTCGCTTTAGATCCGGGCGGAAATTATCTGTGCCTGTCACTTAATAGTGACGATTATGGAACCGTGTACCTTTGCAATCATGAATATGAGGATGCCGATACGGGATACCTGGTAAAAAGCAAGGTGGCGGATTCCTTCTCTAAGTTTCTGGAAAGCCTTAGCTTAGATGCAGATTGATATGAGATCCGGGTTTTGTGCGGGAAAGAGGTAAATATGGAATGGCTGAACGATAATGAAATGGATAAGCAAAAATTCATTGTGCTGAGATTGTATGCACCGGAAGATGAATTGGTACTCCTGGATTTTTATCCGCTTAGAGAATCTGATGAGCCGGATTGGAATCCAATGCCTGAGGATTGGAGCTGCTATCCTGAGCCGTTAAGAGTATACAAACAGGATTACACACAACTTTTGCTTAAGTATTTTGCGGTGATATACCCTACCAAAGATGCTTTTGACGGAACTCCGGAACCTGAGTTTGATGTGTGCTCATATAATTGGATAGGCAAGGATGACTGGAACCGCATTATAATTGAGATCGAAAAGCATTTATCTGAGCATGATTCTGAAGAAAGAGAATTTCTGCAGGCTTTTATCGAATGGGTAAAAGAGGCTCTGAAATATACTAGTATAATAACGGTCTGGGGAAACCAATAAAGGATGGAGAGATAGATGGTAATCGGTGATCCGTGCAAGTTTGGCTTTATTATCGAACGCATCAGGGAATGGGAAGCGTCCGGTACTTATCAGAGCGGGATAGTGTTCCTGTTCCTTGATAATACTATTTATCCCGATACCGTCCGTAATACCACATTGAACGTTGATCTTTACCATCTTACGCGGGATGACAGTCCTTTTATGAATCCTGTTATTGATCCTGACTTATATGAGCTCGAAAAAGCCAAGCTGTTTAAAACTCTTTATGCCGAAGATATGGAAACGGATCAGGATTATAAATATGTTTGGTGGGAACTGCAGGAGATCGGGGATACCGGATTCAAGATCTTTTCGGTCTCAAACGGCAAAAAGATAAAGATTTTCGGAGCAAAATTGCATATAGATGATGTTGATCTGTTAAACATGGTTGAATTGGATTTGGATGAATATCTTTCGATAGCAAATGAATTGAAGAACTATGTTGATCATGGTTATGAAGAAGGATACAAGAATTAAGGGGAGGTCTAAATGAAATACGGTAATACGAATCTGCCGGAGAATGTCCGTGCGTTTTTGGAAGAGATAATTGATGACGAGGAACTGTGCGATGCATTCTATTCCCGTGATGTAGAGATCTATGATGAAGACTGGGTAAAGGATCTGGAGGAAAACTTCCGGCAGGAATTTGAAGACCTGATGGGACCCGGAGAATCAAGTTATAAGAGCATTAAGGCTTTTGCCAGAGATGCGACGGGCGCTTTATGGGTAGTTCTTGATGATGAGCTTATCGGATATATCGGCACAGAGGGACAATGCGGGATAGTATCACGGAATATAAATGAGTTCATGAATATAATCGCGGCCTTGAAAGGGTCTTCACTTTTAGCTGATTTCTGGGATCTTGATACTTTAAGTTCAGAAGAAGCTTTTACAGAGGCTTATGAAGAATCCGATGACGAAGACGACGATGAGACTGATTACAGTGAAGTATTCGATAAGTTTATCAGCAAGCACGGTTTTACCCGTGATCTGAAGACAATATACGAATACATCGTAAAAGGGTCCCGTGATCTGAAGACAATATACGAATACATCGTAAAAGGGTTAACCGTCAAACCGTTCTTTCAGGTTATCGCTACCGATGATGATTATGTTGATTCAGATTCGGTATTAGGTCTTGGCGGCCAGGAACAACTCGAAGCACTTATAGATGCACTTAACAGCTGATGATAGTCGATTAAATCAATAGTAAGAGCAACAAAAATTCTATTGTTACGGAGGATAATACATGAACCATATCGACGTATTGGATAATGCAGTAACAGTAAACGGTCACCTTCTGGAGTTCCCGCTTTCTTATGATGAGATCAAGGCTGCGATCGGTGAGGCAAGGCTTGAAGAGGATAACAAGCACGGCTTACACATAAATTTTATATATGATGATCTCGGCCTTGAATTTGAGGGCTCACCTGCTTTCCTCAGCAATCTCAAAAAGAAAAAAGCGTTTAAGGATAAAGATCACATTATCATCTCACTGACGCTGTATGTTACGGGTAATAATATCTTCTCCAAAGATCAGAAACCCGCAAAGAACTATGAGGGCGGCCTTACTGTATTAGGTCAGAAGATAGATCAGTGTAAGTCATACAGGTCTCCGGGCGGGTATGGTTACTGTCCGCTTATAAAGAATGAGGGAAAAGAAAAGGTATGGCTCCATGTCCACACATCGATATATACAGATGATGAACTGCCTTTCTACGACGGGGACCGTTTACTGAAAGATGTTTGCTTCTCCTATCAACCTGAGAGGCCGAAAAGCAACGAGAACTACAACATTGTGGTACCTGATGAGGATTGCCTTGTATTCGATACCTTTAACTTCAAACTGGCAGTCGTAAACGAGCTCATGTATAACAGGGAAGTCCTGAAGCCATACTTCGACATCTACGATTATATGGCTTTCAAGAAGGCTAACTGGAATCTTGAAACAGACAAAAACGTCAGGGCAGCCGTGAATTTCTTCAAGGAATTACCCGTTCCGGCAAGACTTGCAGATCTCGTGACTGAGATAAACATGGACGGCTCTGATGACATATATATGCAGATAGCTCCTGAATGGGATGGCAGCGATGGCAGATTCGATTTTTACAAGCTTACGGAATCTGAACTTAAGCAGTTTAAGAATCTTAAGAAGATGCAGATCTTCGGCAACAGCAATGACGTTGCCAAACTCAAGAAGATGTGCGCCCCGCTTGGCATAGAAATTGAACCGCTTGTCGAGATATTGTGATAGCAGGTAAAATCAACAGGATAATATCGTAATCTATCAAACAAGGGGATTACAGGGGAATGAAGGATAATTAATATGTCAAACGTAAGAGATCGCGGAGTTATAGACATAACATTGGAAGAAGACGGAAGATACGTCCTGGTGATCCTTGATGATATGAAATGGGAGCCTGCGACACGTCAGGAGCATGGCCATATTCTCCAGGCGAAGATCAATGATTATCTTGATTACATCGTGAGTGGGCAGGCCGAAGAGGCAAAGCCCGGACTCCGACCCGTAATCCGCATCATTGCAAAATATTCATACAGTAAGTTTTGCATTGATTTTCTTGAACGCGTGCGTGCTTTCATTAAGGGAAAAGATGATATCTGTGATATCGAATGGACGCATTCATCTGAAGACGGTCCGTTTGAAGACGGATTCAGCGATGATTTTGTTTTCGACGAGACGAAAATATATCCAAGAATAAAGAAGAACTGGGCCAAAGATCCGCAAAACCAGGTATCATTGATGCCTCCGGATGCATCTGCTCCGGATTATCCGGATCAGATGGTTATGATCCGCGTTATGGACAGTTTTATCGGGATGCTTGTTCAAGATATGGGCAGTGTTCTAACCTACATAACTTACGACAAGCTGCCTGACGGGGCTGATGTCATGGAACTGTGGAACAAGGCCTTCGATAATCTCTGCAGAGATATTCATTACAGATGGAGTGAATCAAAAGAGCCCGGCGTTTATGGCATCCTGGCAGGCGGGGATTTCGAAGCGGAAAGCTTATGCCTTGACTATGTCTGGAAAAATCTCTCGGATGACCTGAACGACGATCTGATCGTGTGCGTCCCCACAAAGGACATCGTTTTATACACGAAATCAAGCGATAAGAAGCTTGTGAAAAAGATTCTGAAGATGGCTTCAGACATGTTTGAAAGCAATCGGAAAGAAACACCGCATCTCTTGTTTTGCAAAGATGTTTTTGTTTTCGACCGGAAAAGCGGGCATCTGGAGATCAGTATGAAATACAGTTTTTGATCCGAAGGGATTAGATAATATAATAATCAGGATAATAGACTAAGACAAATCGGGATTTGTGGAGGTTGCGATGAAGAATTATACACAGGTATATGTAAAAAACAGTTTTGAAGCAGCAGAAACATACTGCAAAGCTTTTGGAGCAGAAATAACTCGTGAGTTTAAAAACGAAGATAACACTGCTTATGAGCACTGTGAGCTATCTGTAAACGGAGAAGGTTTTTTGGCATTGGCAGAAGCGAAAAATCCTTGTGATATAGATGTAGTACATAAATACAAGTGGGAAACTATGACCTTTAACGTTTTTGAAATGGGAACAGAAGAAGCTGTTTATAATGCTTTTCAAGTTTTGAGCGATGGGGGTGTAATTATCGAACCTATCGGAGAACTTCCATGGAGTAAATGTTGTGCCACCATTATTGATAAATATGGTGTGTGCTGGTGGATATCAATTTAACAAATTCGGATTTGTCGGGATGAACGATAGAGCGTTATCTCCTGAATTATCTAATCCAAGCCCGAGAGCAATCTCGGGCTTTTAAATGGGTCTCAGGGACATCCCTGATAAGCTTTCTCTGTGTTTGTGTACACAAACGCGTTGCTTGCTGCTCCGTTATCCACGGAGCAAAACCAAAATTCAAACACCTTCTTATGACAGAATAGCAGGAATACC
>CACZML010000070.1 GCA_902782235.1 Oscillospiraceae bacterium | reverse complement strand
GATCTCAAATCTTAATGGGGAGGTTTTGGATTTGAAAAATGAAGACGTCGTAAGACTGTTCGATCTGTATTCGAATGATCTTTACAAATTTGCCGTCTCATACCTGGGCTCGAGACATGATGCTGAAGATGTTGTTCAGGAAGTGTTCTCAAAGCTTCTGGACAAGCATATGTTTTTCGAGAACAGAAACGAGAAAGCATATCTTCTGACGATGACGGCAAATAAGTGCAAGGATCATCTGAAATCTTCGGCAAGAGATAATATCGATCTTGATTCCGAAGAATGGCATCTGCAGTACTATGACGGTTTTAACGAACAGAATAAAGCGGTCTTCGATGAACTTATGCGCCTGGAAGAACAGTTCAGAGTACCGATCTAGTACCGATCTATCTGCATTACTATGCCGGTTACTCGTATAAGGAGATCAGCAGGATATTAAAGATCTCTGAATCCGCCGTCGCAGTGCGGATCAACAGAGGCAAGGAGCGTTTGCGAATCAGGTTGGAGGAATAGAAAAATGAAAGACACATTCGATAAAGTAGTAATGGATGAGACAAGGCAGGAAGAGATCCGCGCAGGACTCATGAAGAAGAGAAAGGCTAAGACGACATGGCTCGCGCCTGTTGCAGCCATAGCGGCAGCAATTGCAGTTATAATGATCGTTCCTTCTACAAGGAAAGTTGTTGTAAATGCTGCAAGTTCAATAATTGCAGCCATTACAGTTAATCACAACGATTCAACTATCAAAGTCGTTCAGGAACATGAGTTCTACGAGGAGGATGATATCAACAGATTCAGGACTCTCATCGAGATTGATTCAGAAAACGGCTATAGCTATGCACAGGAAAAAGACGGACGAAAGTATTTCGTTCTTGACGGCAAGTGGACCGATGTAACAGATTACTGCAAAGGCAATAAGTACTTCAAATATGAAGAGCGTTACAAGGACGGCACGAAGATGATGATCTTTGTCGGAGGCGAAGGCTCTGATTTCGGTTACGGCCAGGTCTTCCTTAATAAGGACGGAGAAGTAATGGCGTCTTACTGTGATCTCGAGAAGAATCCGGAATGGCTCGAAAAGGCAGTCAGTGATGAGAAGCTTACGGTTTATTTCACAATAAACGGCTCAAACTGATCAATTAGCACTATTATTATCGAACAAGGCTCCGGGAGGGGATAACCCGGAGCCTTTTTATTGCCTGAAGTTTTCACCCTTGTGCATTTGAAAGAGTTTTAACTTAATTCTATAATTAAGTGTAATCCTTGCATGCAAAGGAGATTTTTTATGAATAATTATGATGTCATCATTATCGGTGCAGGTCCGGGCGGAATATTCTCTGCCTATGAACTCGTCAACTTAAGACCTGACCTTAAGGTCGCTGTTTTCGAAGCGGGAAAGCCTCTTGAAGAGCGTAAATGCCCCATAGACGGAGATAAAGTTAAGAGCTGCATCAACTGCAAGTCCTGTGCTATCATGCGCGGATTCGGCGGCGCAGGTGCATTCTCTGACGGTAAATATAACATCACAAATGATTTCGGCGGAACCTTGTACGAGCATATCGGCAAGGAGAAGGCCTTGGAACTTATGAGATATGTCGACGGCATTAATCTCGCCAACGGCGGTGAGGGAACAAAGCTCTATACGACAGCAGGATCTTCATTCAAGAAGATCTGCCTTGAGAATAAGCTTCACTTACTTGATGCTTCAGTAAGACATCTCGGTACAGATAAGAACTATCAGGTGCTTGGCAATATCTTCAATGTGCTTAAGGATAAAGTCGATTTCTTCTTCAATTCACCTGTAGGTGATCTCAAGATCTTAGACGACGGCACTTATGAAGTTGAGTGCGGCGGCACTTCATACACATGCAAGAAGTGCATCGTATCAGTAGGACGTTCAGGCAGTAAGTGGATCGAGAAGGTCTGCAGAGAACTTGATATCGAGACATTCTCTAACAGAGTAGATATTGGTGTAAGAGTAGAGCTCCCTGCGGTAGTATTCTCAGATCTTACATCAGAACTCTACGAGAGTAAGATCGTATACCGTACAGAGAAGTTCGAAGACAAGGTAAGAACATTCTGTATGAACCCTTACGGCTATGTAGTTACCGAGAATACGAACGGTATCGTAACGGTAAACGGACACAGCTTCGATGCACCTGAACTGCAGTCACAGAATACGAACTTTGCTCTGCTCGTATCCAAGCACTTCTCTGAGCCTTTCAAGGATTCCAACGGATACGGCGAATCTATCGCAAGACTTTCCAACATGCTCGGAGGCGGCGTAATCGTCCAGCGCTTCGGAGACCTTACGAGAGGAAGAAGATCTAATGCTTCCAGGATCGAAGAGTCAACGGTAAGGCCTACGCTTAAGGCTACACCCGGCGATCTGTCACTCGTTCTTCCGAAGAGAATCCTTGACGGTATCATCGAGATGATCTATGCTCTCGACAAGATCGCTCCCGGTACTGCAAACGACGACACGCTTCTCTATGGTGTTGAAGTTAAGTTCTACAACATGGAAGTTGCTATAAACGACAGGCTTGAGACACGTTATCCGGGCTTGTTCGTAATAGGCGACGGATCAGGCGTTACACATTCATTGTCACATGCATCTGCTTCAGGTGTATTTGTAGCAAGGGAGATAGCAGAAGAGGCTTAACATCTGGATACGGTCTGTCTTAAGGGGGGTGTCAAATGAAGAAGACTGCATGCGCATTAGTTGCTTCTATTCTCTTGGCCTGTGGCTTGCTTACAGGCTGCGTGAGCAACGATCCTTTTGAATCGTCAATGGTCACTAACTATGCCAGCGTTTATGGAGTTCAGAGTTTAGGCGCCAGCGCTAATGTAAATACCGCCATCATCAGTTTCACGAATAAAAACGAACCATCAGCTTATTACAGTACACAGGATAAGGCTGAAGCGCAGGCTCTTTACAACAGGTATGTAAATAAAAACAATTATTATCCTGCTGCAACAAATATTAATGCGGCAACTGTTGTTGCCGTAAAAGATGTGATTGTAACTTTGCATTACGACAGCAACTGCAGTGTGCTTTATTTTGAAGAGAAGAGTGATGCCAAGGCTTATTTTGATGCCTGCAAACCTATCGTGGAAAAAGACCGGGAGTTTAAGACCGGGATCAAGAATGACTATGAATATGCGATCGCTTATCAGCAGACTGCTAACAGGGCCGGCAACTGCGATTATCTAATCGGTGTATATTTGCGTGGAAACAGCGTTATTCTGATCAACGGCTTCTCACCCCAAGGACAGCCGGATTCTTTCTGTGATTATATCTTCAATAAGATCGGAGTTATCGATCCGAATACTCTGAAGAAGAAATAACCGGTATTAAAACAAATAATCAGGGGCTGCCTCTACATGAGAGACAGCCCCATATTGTTGGAATTGATTAGTTTTTACTTCTTTTCTTCGATCTTGGAATCAGCGTTCTTCTTAACGGAAGCGATGCCCTTTAAGCAGCTGTCGACCTTTGAATAACCTTCGCTGGTTGCAATGATCTGTCCGTTCTTAGCCTTTAAGCGGAAGCGGAACTCACCCTTCTTATCCTTGTAAACCTCGAACTTCGGATTTACTTCAGTCTTGAAGTCCTTCACAGTCTGGTTCTCAATGTTTGCAACAGGTGCATTTGCTGTAACAGATGCGATGCCGTTTTTAGCTGTTGCAATTGACTTGTAGAGCTGGCTGGAAGCGATAACTTCTCCGTTGCTTGCAACAAGATTGAACTTAAATCCGTTCTTTGCTTCTGATAATACGTACTTAGCCATAAGAGACCTCCTGACTTAAAGATGTATAGTTATTAAAGTATTTTTATAATAGCAAAACAATCTGTTCAGGACAACACCGAAAAGCATTTATTTTCGGGCTTTTCTGGACTTTATGACAAGAAGCGTGATAACGATCACCATGCAGACGGAAGTTACGATCGTAGTAGCAAGTCCGCCTTCAGGACCGAATGCGCCGCCTGTTATGGACGGATCGGCATTCGCATCGTAGATGATCTTAAAGACTGTGTTAGATGCAAGGTTGCCTGATACCTGGAGGCCGTAGATATTACCCTGTGTGAGGTTCCATGCCGTGTGCATTGCTGAAGTCATCCAGATATCGCCGGTTAAGAGGTATATGAGCGCGAAAAGAACGGCTATCAGCACGAGGTTGATCGATGCCAGCGGTGTGAAGCCGGGGTTGAGCGAATGGAATGCTGAGAACAGGATGGAGGATACGGCCACGCCTACAGCAACCTTATAGCGCTTGTTGAATGCTGGGATCATGTAACCTCTGAACATCAATTCCTCAGATGCACCCTGAGGGAACCACATGAAAAGGTTGAAGATGAATGCGCCCATACCTGATGCGCTTAAGTTGAAGCCGCCAAATGTAAGCTGGCCGGTAAGGCGCATTACCATGACGGTTGCGGTCATCATGAGGAATCCGAAGATCAATCCCAGACCATAATTCTTTGCTATATGCTTTCCGCTTGTTAAAGGATAACCGCAGGCGCCGATCTTGTTCTTTATGCCTTTGATCTTCCAGACTCTGCCTGCATGGATGAAGTAGGTGATGATGATTAGGATATAACCCAATGTCATCATGCCGAGGAAGAGCGGATCTTTGAAGAAGATTCCGAAGATCTCAAATGTCTTGTTGAAAATATCCGTAACAGATCCCACATTCTGCAGATCCTGTATGAATGAGGAATACTCAGGCTTTCTCATGTAGGAGACAACGACCGGTATCATTGCAAGGAACTGATAGAAGGAGAGAACAATGAGAGGGTAGAAGAGCTCTGTTATGAAGTAACTGAAGTTATCAGTTGCCTTGTTGAACATCTCGAGAACAGAAGATTTGCCTCCCTCACGGTAACGTCTGACTTCCTTGGCGTCGACTGTGTCGATGGATACAGTGTAACGCTCGCTGTGAAGGAGTTTGACAGTGACAAATGTGATAAGCGCTGAAAGCAATAATGTAGCTAAAGAACTGACAATAAGACCGGGCACATTGATATTGCCGGTAAGGACATCGCCGATACCGTAGAACTGTCCGTGAACCGGCAGATACATATAGAAATCTTCTCTTTCTGCTACTGACTGGATACATGTAACGCAGACAGCTACAAGGATCAGGAAGACAGGGAGGAATGCTGTCTGGGCAGACACGACAGTATCATTGATAACAGAGATAAGGATCGTTACTGCTGATATGAAGACAGCCAGAACGAAGATGTACAGATATATCGCCAGGAATGCGCCTAAAGAGAACTGCTGGACGAGCAGAGCCGATATGGTTGCAATAAAGAATGCAGGGATCAAAGTCTTTAATACAACGCCGCCTAAGTAACCGATGATGATCGCGTATCTGGGCAGCGGAGTTAAGAGAATGCCCGTAAAGGTCCCTCTCTCTTTCTGGCCGGCGATTACATTGGTTCCTATACTCATAGAAGCGTAAAGAAGGATGACGAACAGCAGGATCGGAACAAAGGTCCTGCTCATTGTCTCCGTAAAGGCCTTGATGCCGTATCCGCTGTCTACTGTCGGGATCGGATCATCTCTGATCTCACAATCATCTACAGATGTTATCTTAAGACCATAATTCTCGCGGATCGTGCTCTGATAATAATCAAGGTATTCTTCAACGAAGCCGTCCCGCATCTGCGAATACTCCATTGAGTTAGTCCTGTAGTAGGTCAGGATCTGAGGCTTAGCATCAGTCTTGCCTTCCTGACGGAGCCTTATCTGTTCATCAAAGTCTTTAGGGAAGACGACAGTAAGATAAGCGTCGTTTTCTCTCATCCATTTTCCGAAGGTGACAAAGTCATAAAGTGCATCCGTATCTTTATAGATGAATTCAGTCCAGCCGTAACCTACGTAGATGTATTCGAAATCGATCATGTTCTCCCAGTTGGAGAAATAATCGTACCTGTCTCCGTAGTCTTCAGACATCTCATCGAATTCAGCCTGCATCTCTTCATTAAATCTGGTGAAGGACTCCGGCGAATTTACAACGACGATGTTATAAACCTCATCGCTGAACAGGTGATAGGGGAACCACCAGAGAATAAATGAGATGGCAAAGCCTGCGAGTGCCGCGACGAAGAAAACAGACGCGAAGAAAGTGGCATTTGAGGCCTCAGCGCCCATTTGCCCTCTTTTACGGAAGAAACTTCCGATTATCGTTTTGATTCCGCGTCTCGTGCTCATAACTGCCTTTTATTCAACATGATTTTCGACATAGATCTTAAAGAATGCCTTCTCAAAGTTCTCTGCCTGTGCCTGTGCTACTAACTGTTCAACTGTTCCCTGAGCGGCAATGCGGCCGTCTACCAGGATCGCGATCTCGTCGCAGAGTTCTTCTGCAACAGAGAAGATGTGTGTGGAAAGGATTATCGCGTGACCCTGTTCCTTCAGTTCTTTGAGATAATCCGTTACCTGCTTTGAAGTGAGGATATCAAGTCCGTTCGTCGGTTCGTCGAAAATGATAACCGGCGGATTGTGGATAAGGCTTATTGCGATCGATATCTTCTGCTTCATACCCGTTGATAATTCGTTGATCCTCTTATCCGCAAAAGGAGTGATGCCGAATCTTGCGAAGCTGAGATCACGTCTGTCTCTTAATTCATCTGCAGGGATGTCGTAGAGTTCAGCGAAGAATTCAAACAGGTTATTAGGTGTGGACATAGGATCGAGCTTGATCTCGTTTGTGAGGAACCCGATCTTTCTGTGGATATCAAGAAGATTCTTGTCAGCAGACAGACCATCAATGAGGATCTGGCCTGATGTAGGCTTCATCAATGTCGCGATCATCTGCATCAGTGTCGTTTTGCCGGCACCGTTAGGACCTAAAAGACCGAATATCTGACCTTCACGGACCTCAAAGCTTACGCCCTTGATGGTCTCATTCTCTTTGGTATAACTTTTGTGGACGTCAACTACCTTGATCATTTGTTTTCCTCTTTTCTGAATGTCACGGTAAAAATCACGAGCGCAAGTACGAGATTTAATAAGTAGATGATTATTACGTGCCAGGCTTTGTTCTGGGCCTTGAATGTTTCTGCGATAAGCTCCATTGTGTTATGAAGCGGAATAAAGTATTCGAGAGTGATAGGTCTTGTTCCTCTGAACATCTGTATGAAGAAGTCTCCAAGGAAATAGATGAGGGGAAGCTGGAGATTGACCGTTATGTCCTGCATCCTTCTTAACTGGAAGACTGCGCTGATGCAGACTGCAGTCATGAGAAGAACTGTTATCGGAATGCTTCCTAAGATGATAAAAAGTTCTGTAGGTGTGAGGAGCATACCGAACGGAAGAAGTGACATCGCATCGTTGCTTCTGTTGATCCATGAAGAGAAGAACATGAGAAGCATGGTGATAACGGTTGAGCAGGATACGATAACGTTGATAGCCAAGATCTTTCCTGCGTAGATCTTTCTTCTTGATACCGGAGTCATGATGAGCTTTGCCATGAATCCTCTGTCGCGTTCTGATGCGAACATATCACTTACAAGAGAATATACACAGTAATACATCATTATCATAAGCACGCCCGGAACAACTCTTGCCGCTGCGGTGTTTGCAGTAGTTCTGTAACCGACAAAATCTGTTACAGGATTGAACCCATCTGTCTGGAAAAGAGAACTTCCGACGACGGAATAATCACCGCCGAGTTTATCGATGAGACTTGCCTGATAATCTTTAAGAACACCTTCTTTGAATTGTTCTGCTCTTGCTTCGGATGTTAATGAGTTACCGTCATATGCAACATAAACGACAGCCCTGCTGAAAGCATTAATGTTTTCAGAAGAAACTTCTTTGTAGTAATTTCTGATCTCATCATCGAAATCAACCGTCGGATCGCCGGAGTAGAAATAACAGACGAGCATGCCTTTTTTGAGCTGCTTTCTGTAAGACTCCTTATCACTCATTATCTGCCCGTATTCCTGATATGTTTTGTAATCGTATGTGAATACTCTTGCATCTACAGTCTCTTCAACATAAGTTCTGAATGATTCAGGCGCACCGACAACAGTAACAGGCTTTTTGTTGATAGTACCTGTCGACATGTAGTTGATAAGTATAGGGAAAATATTTAAAGCGACCATTAACAGAACTGCCGGCAAAAGAAACAATGCAACTGTTCTGCGCCAACTCGAAAAGAGTTTTTTGATCTCCCATTTAAAGACTGTAATCACTTTACCCATATCGCTATTTTATTTTATTATGCGTTCAAATTCCACGACGAAAATTGAATTTTGTGAAAACAAAAAATCCTATGCAAATGCAATAAATATAGTAGTTTCTGTGTATAAAGTGAACAAATGGAAATACGTAAACTTATTTATTCTTGCAAAAATTATAAAAAATGTTTGTTGACACAAAATATAAAGAAATGTAGATTTATTATATCCAAACAAGGAAAAAGTTATATCCAAACAAGGAAAAATACGGAGGTTCTTTTAGTATGGATACAGAAAAGAAAGACGTTAAGGTTGCTGCACCTGTAGCTGCTCCTGCTGCTGCACCTGCACCCGCTGCTAAGACAGAGAAGAAGCCTGCTGCAAAGAAGGCTGCTGCTAAGAAGCCCGCTGCAAAGAAGGCTGCTGCTAAGAAGCCTGCTGCAAAGAAGGCTGCTGCTAAGAAGCCCGCTGCAAAGAAGGCTGCTCCTAAGGCTGACGCTAAGAAGGCTGAGGCTAAGAAGGCTGCTCCTGCAAAGAAGGCTGCTGCTAAGAAGCCCGCTGCAAAGAAGGCTGC
Organism: Oscillospiraceae bacterium; assembly: GCA_902782235.1. GTDB lineage: Bacteria > Bacillota > Clostridia > Saccharofermentanales > Saccharofermentanaceae > Saccharofermentans. Next base: position 528 of record CACZML010000070.1, on the reverse strand, counting down.
TCCCGCTAAGAAGGCTGCTGCTAAGAAGGCTGCTCCTGCAAAGAAGGCTGCTGCTAAGAAGCCCGCTGCAAAGAAGGCTGCTAAGAAGGCTGCTGCTCCTAAGAAGGTTGACATCATCTTCCAGATCGATGGTCAGGAAATCTCTGCTGCTGCAATCGCTAAGAAGCTTCCTAAGGCTAGCAAGATCTATGTTGTTGCTGGTGAGAAGAAGGCTTACGATGTTGACGGTAAGGGTGTAGACCTCTTCTAATTTCGATTAGCAATTAGAATGAATCAGGGTTGTTCCGTTTAGGGGCAACCCTTTTTTATAGTGTGTGATACAATGATTGCCGGACATATGATTTGAGGAAATAAAATGCCGCTTTTGACACTTAACAACATCACGATGAATTATGGCCCGCGCCGCATACTTGACGGCGTATCTTTTCGCGTGAACAAGGGTGACCGCATTGCATTTATCGGTGATAACGGTGCAGGCAAATCGACGCTCTTTAAGATTATCAAAGGAACGCTTACTCCGGATGACGG
>CACZML010000069.1 GCA_902782235.1 Oscillospiraceae bacterium | reverse complement strand
ACGTGGATACCGCCTGAGCTTAAGATCTTGCCTGCGACCTGGAGATTGATTATATCGTCATCAACAACAACGACCTTCTTAAGTTTCTTGGTATCAGAAAGTTCCTGCTTGCTTCCGATGAATTCGGTCTCGTAAGTAATAACGATATCCTCAGTACTCTTCGAGTGCCATTTGTCAATGATGTGGGAAATTACCTTGTCTATGGAATCTGCCCTTATATCCGTGAGAAATACAAAATACTGGTTCTTGCAGTTTCTCATGAAGATATCGGATTTACGCAGGGATCCTCTTATGTGATTGCCGAATTCGTCGACGCGGTCGAAAAATGCGGAATTCCTTGTACCGCTTGCCGGCTCTAAAGTGAAGAGCACCTTACATGCATTGATGTGGTGTCTCATTATGTATCTGATTACGTAGCGGTAAACAGGTGAGAATGAATCCTTGTCGAGCTGCAGGGCAACGTCCTGGATCGAGCGCTCTCCTAAGATCTCTGATATCGCATGGATATCGTTAAGGGCTGTTACGGTATCGTCTTCGATGTCATCATCGTACAGTCCGTAGCCGTGCTTGCCGTTCTTCTTTACGATATAAAGGGATTTATCCGCAAGCTTTAAAAGGGTGTTATAGTCGTTGCCGAATCTCGGAACGAAGATGCCGCCAATGGAAGCGCCGATGGGGATGCTCATGTCATCGCCCATAAGGACTTTTGCGTTCCTTGTGATCTCATCGTTGATCTTTTTCGAGATCTCGGAGACTTTAGATTCGGAGGTTACGCCTGAAGCGAAGGCAACGAATTCGTCACCGCCGATCCTTCCGCATTTGCTTCCTTCAGGAACTGCATTGCGGATGATGTCAGCGCAGGCGATGAGGACCTTATCGCCCATCTCGTGGCCGTAGATATCATTTACGAGCTTGAAGGAATCCAGGTCGATCATCATGAGGCAGCCGGTCTGTTCCGAGCACATCTTGGAGAGCTCGACACCTGTTGCGCCCTTATTGAGAAAGCCCGTGAGCTTGTCGATCGTAGCTTCGCTCTTCAGATCATGCATCTCCTGTGAGTTCGACATGATATTGCCGATCCTCCTAAGGAGCACGTCAGGATTGAATGGCTTTCTGATAAAGTCAGATACGCCCACCTCAAATCCTCTTGTTTCCGTATCAACATCTTCATCCGCTGTGAGGAAGATAACAGGGGTCTTCATAAGACCTTTTGCCTGTTCCAACTGCCTTAATTTTCCAAGAGTCTCAAAGCCGTCCATCACCGGCATTTTGATATCGAGGAGGACAAGGTCGGGCATTCCGTTATCATTAACATAATCGAGGAAGGAATTACCCGATTTAAGAGCAGTAACACGCATGTTATTCTTGCTCAGGATGTGGCCTGCCATCTTCAGGTTGGCAGTGTCGTCATCGACGACGATTATCCATTTTGACATAGTAAGACACCTCTAATACATAAAAAAGCACCAGTATTAAAAATAATAACATGGGGAAATTATAAAGTCGCTAACCAAGCACGTTTTTTGCATAAATATATCTGTTTTTTGACATCTATCCTTAACAGTACCTTAATCTCCTCAAAATTCCCTTGAAAAGTGATTTTTCAAATGGCAAACTTATCGCAATGTATTTGGGGGTAATAACTTATGCTTGAAGTTAAAAACGTAACAAAGCGTTACGGCAAGAATGTCGCATGCAATGATGTATCTTTCACTCTTGAACCGGGTACACTGACTGTCCTTCTGGGACCTAACGGTGCAGGCAAGAGTACGATCATCAAGTCCATCATCGGTTTCCTTAAGTATGACGGAACCATCACCGTAAACGGCATGGTCAATAAGTCTGTAGGAGCCAGAAAAGTCTTGGGATACATTCCTGAGATGCCTTCGCTCTATCCGTCCCTTACGGTTATCGAACATATGGAATTCATCGCAAGAGCATATAAGCTCACAGACTATAAAGACCGCATCAACATGCTTCTCGAGCGCTTCGAATTAGATGACAAGCGCAAGAAGTTCGGCGATGAGCTTTCCAAGGGTATGCAGCAGAAGTTGAATCTCTGCCTTGGTCTTTTGCCTGATCCTGACATCATCCTGCTTGACGAGCCTTTGCTCGGTCTTGATCCTCATGCGATCAAGGAGCTCAAGAACTACATCGAAGAGATGAGAAGAGCAGGAAAGACCATGTTCATCAGTACCCACATCATCGACAGTGTCGATATGCTCTGGGACAGGACTATCATCATGCAGAACGGCCAGATCAAAGCCAACGTCACAAGAGCTGAAGTTGACGAGAGCGGCAAGTCATTGGAAGACCTGTTCTTCGAAGTTACAGAAGGGGTTGATAAGTCCTCTGTAAGCGGTGAAGGAGAGCCTTTAGCATGAGACTTTTCCTTTACTACGCTTCACACTCTCTTCTTAACACGATTAGGAAGGTTATGAAGACCTGGGTTGCACTGATCCTTGTCTTTATAGTTTTCGGTGCCATGGTGGGACTGGTTGCAAATCTTTTCGATAAGGATGACAAATCCGGCAAAGACGGTACGGATACTGTCATCTCAACAGTTGTTGACGGCGAAGAAGGTCCGGGCGAAGAGATCTCACTGGAAGATGCCGCTGACGGAACATTTGCCAAGTCCAAGATCGGCCAGATGATGAAGCAGTATAACATCACCAAGGAACAGATCGTTGACCTCGTTGTTTCTGCAGTATTCCTTCTGGTGCTTGCCACCAATATCCTGAATGCGCAGAATTCGAGCAAGATCTTCCTGCCTGCGGATGTACCGATGCTTTTCTCATCACCGATGAGACCCCAGTCTGTACTCATGTTCAGACTCCTTTGCACACTCGGAACATCGCTTATCGTATCGCTCTTCATGCTGTTCCAGCTCCCCAACCTGACCATTAATGCAGGCCTTCCGTTGTGGGGTGCTATATCCCTGATCGTTGTTTATGCGATGATCCTCGTGTTCAGCACACTGGTTCAGGTCATCTTCTATACGATTACTTCGAAAATGAAGACCGGCACGGGCAACATCAAGACTTTCCTCGCTGTTGTTTATGGTGCCATCTTCCTTGGATTTGCAGCCTTTACTGCGATCTCAAAGCTCAGTCTTGTTGAAGGACTGTTCGCATATTTTGCCGGCACAAAGACATACTGGGTACCGTTCTGGGGCTGGCTCAGAGGCATTTCCTACTATGCATGCATCGGCGACATTCCGATGTCACTGATCTACTTAGGCCTCTTCGTCGTTGCCTGTGCAGTTCTCGTTCTCATCATCTGGAAGCTCAAAGCTGACTTCTATGAGGATGCGATGTTTGCGGCAGAGCACAAGGCTGAACAGCTTGAGAGTGCCAGGAAAGCCGCAAAGGGCGGAGTTGCCACAAGAGAAAAGGAGAGAAAGGCGTCACTCGACAGAGAAGGTTTCCATTACGGAAACGGTGCGAATGTATTCCTTTACAAGGCTATCTTCAACAGATTCAGATTTGCCAAGCTCAAGGTATTCTCCACAACCATGATCATCTACACGATCGTTGCAGGCGTGGTTGCATGGTTTGCAAGAGGTTATACCCACGGCGATGCTTTCTTCATCCCGGCTGCCGTACTCGGCGTTATGGCTTTCTACAGGACTATGGGTGACCCGATAAGAGAAGATACCTCAAGGGATTTCTTCATGCTTATCCCTGCATCTCACCACAAGAAGCTTATGTATTCGATCTTAGGCTCCCTTTCAGTCACAGCGATCGATCTGCTCCTTCCTATGGTGGTTGCTGCAATAATGCTCAAGGCAAGTCCTCTGAACGTACTCGTATGGTTCGCATTCGTTCTCTCGATAAGCTTCTTTGCCACGGTCGTAGGAACCTTGATCTCACTGTCACTTCCCAAGGACCAGGCGCAGACGATATCCGTTGTCGTCCAGATGGTATTCCTTTACTTCGGACTTACACCTTCGGCTATGGCGCTCATCATCGGAATACTCGTGGGTCATGTGCTCACGGCAGTTGCGGTCGGATGCGCTATCAACATCGTAATAGGCTTCCTGGTATCTCTCATTCTCCCTTCTGTGTTGGGAAGGAAATAACCGGAATAGCCATATATAAATGCTCAAGATGCCCGTCTTTATTGATATATAGACGGGCATCTATGTATTTAATCTTGTAATATATTTTTGTTTTACAATCGACGTTTTTGACGATAAAATATATCCGGTTAAATTTGCTTTTTACTGGCATTCTTCCTTTACGGAATGAAGCTCTTATCTGATTCCCTGAAGAAGACCGCAGGCGGCCGCCTTGAGAAACTCCTCAACAAAGCCACTGACAACCAGTTTAAAGGTCTTACTATAGGCGCGATCATCACGATCGCCATCCAGTCCTCCTCTGCAATGACAGTCATGCTGGTAGGTTTCGTTAACTCCGGCATTATGGAACTGCCCCAGACCGTAGGCGTAATCTTCGGATCTGACATCGGTACGACGCTTACAGCGTGGATCTTATCCCTTGCCGGCATCGATTCCGGAGACAATATCTTCCTTAAGCTCTTAAAGCCTTCATGCTTCTCCCTTATCTTTGCTCTTATCGGCATCATCCTTATCATGGCTGCCAAGAAGCAGAAGAATAAGGATATCGGTACAATGCTCTTAGGCTTCTCGATCCTCATGCAGGGTATGACCATGATGTCTTCATCAATGGAACCTCTGAAGGAGATGGACAGCTTCGTTTCTCTCATGACAGCCTTTAAGAATCCGCTCCTTGGTGTTTTCTCAGGTGCGCTCGTTACAGGCATCATCCAGAGCTCTGCAGCTGCTATCGGTATCCTGCAGTCGATCTCCATGACGGGCCAGCTCACATACGGCATGGCTATCCCGCTCGTAATGGGTGCCAATATCGGTACATGTATGACCGCTATCCTCTCTTCTATCGGCGTTAACAGAGATGCTAAGAGAGTTACGGTCATCCATGTTGCGATCAAGCTCATCGGTACCGTCGTATGGCTTATCGTATTCTATTCAGTCAACGCTTTTGTTGATTTCGATTTCTTAAACAGCCCGGTAAACATTGTAGGCGTTGCTGCGATCCACTCTGTATTTAATATTGCAAATACAATTCTCCTTTTCCCGTTCTCCAGGCTTCTCGTAAAGCTTGCACACATCATCGTCAAGGAGACAGCAGAAGAGCAGGAATTCAAGCTCGACGAGCGTCTCATGCTTACTCCTTCGATCGCTGTCGGTGAGTGCCGCAACATGATGATCAAGATGGTTAACAAGGCCAAGGACGGACTTGATAAGTCAATGGATATGCTCCTTAACGGCTACAACACCAATGATTTTGATTACATAAAGAAGAACGAGGAGAAGGTCGACGGATATGAGGATATCCTGGGCTCATACCTCATGAAGCTCACGACAACACAGCACTTAAGCGTCGATGATAAGAACAGGTCTTCGCGTATCCTTCAGGCAATCGGTGAAGTCGAGAGGATCGCTGACCACGCAAATTACCTCTCGGATTCTTCAGAAGAGATTGCCAACAAGCATCTCGAATTCTCCGATGCCGCAAAAGCTGAGCTTGCAATGGTCATTCCGGCCGTCCGCGAGATCTATACCATGGCTTTGGACTGCTATCTTTCAAATAATGCAAAGAACGCCGACAATGTCGGACCTTTGAGGATCGTTATCAGTGAGATGTGCGATGAGTTCAAGGCTAATCACGTCGAAAGACTTGCTAACGGCAACTGCACGACAGAGCAGGGATTTGTATTTAACGATATCCTCTACTCCTGCGTGAGGATCGCCGAGCACAGCCTCAATATCGCAGCTATCGCATACAGATATAAGGAATCTTCCAAGAAGCAGCCGGATACTTACATGCACGACTTCAAGCAGCGCAAGCAGCAGGATGAGAAGAAGTATCAGGAATATGTTAAGAGATTCAGGAATCAGGGTGCTGCAAAGGCTTAACCGCAGTAGCAGTATCTGACGTCATATCTGCCGTCATCTTCCATCTCAAGGATCATGTAACCGCGCGAGGAACCGCCGCGGGGAAGTGATATTGAGCCGGGATTAAGGATCCTCGGTCCTGACGGGCTGTCTCCAAATGCCGATTCATAGAATCTGTTAAATTCCGAGATGGAATCTCCGAAGCTGTCGTAGGGGACATGGGTGTGGCCGAACATGACGATATCGCAGCCTTCCTCCTGTGCGGTCAGTGACAGCGTGAGAAGCCCGTAATTGACCTTGTGGCGGTGGCCGTGAGTGCAGAATATCTTATGGCCTTTGAGCGTGAATATTGCATCGTTTCTTACAAGCTCCGGAACATATGAAGTGGTGTCGCAGTTGCCTCTTACGAAGACACATGGAGTCTTGGGAGACCCTGCCCATCTGGCGATCTCGGCCTGGTTAAATTCAGAGTCGCCCAGGTGGATCAGCATGTCAGGATTCTCCTTTAAGATTGCAGCTCTTAAAGGTCCGTTTATTCCGTGTGAGTCACTAACGATCAGTATTCTCATTTGATCACCTTATCAGACAAAATAAAAGTCCGTATCCCAGCCCGGGATGCATCTTGTATGGCGCATATAGATCTTGTAATCGCTTCTTATCTCAAGCACTTTTCTGACGATCGCGAAAACATCCTCACTCCTGTGATAGCAGGCGATCTTCATAACCGGGCGGTCTCTCTTAATGGTCTCAGCTGCACCTTCTATGGCTTCCGATTCAGAGCCTTCAACGTCGAACTTAATGAAGCTTACCTTATCAAGTGATAACGAATCGACTGTTACGACATCTATCGTGCGTGTATTCTTAAGTGCAACATTGCTTGCAGGAAGAGCTCTTGTACCGCGGCCTCTTGAATCAGATACTTCTTCGGTACCAACCTTGCTTCCGACAAGAGCATTGATGCATGTGATATCTGCACCAAGTTCTTCAGCGCATGCTGTAAGCTTTTTAAATGAGTGGCGTTCAGGCTCTACCGCAACTGCTGATTTAAGGCTGGGAAATCTATTAAGATATCTGGTCAGGGTATCGCCGTAGTAGGCGCCAAGATCGATAAAGCAGCCTCCGGAAATGCTCTGGAGCAGGTCGAATTCAGCGTCAGGATCAGACTCGGCAGCAGCGAGATACTTGATGTCGCCGGTGAGCTTGTAGCTGATGTAATTACAAAAGCATGAGCGTGATGTCTCATCTTCCAAATGCGAATAGACTTCCTCTATCTCGTTAACATTGGATCCGTAATAACCGCGTGTGAAAAGGTTGGTTCCATAAACGGGAACGTCAGGCACATAAAGCTCTCTTTCAGACCTGATCTTATCAACCTGTTCCAGTACCTCAGGCCTTGATGAACCGAAGCAGACGAGGACGATGAAGTCCTTATCACCTAACTTTTCGCAGCATTCAGAATACGATATGACCTTATACTCATGGAACATTCTGTCCCTGACAAAACCGTCGCTCGCGAAAACGGCCGCAATGAGGTCTTTAAGGCCTTCTTTCTCAAGTACTGAGATTATCTTGTCCGCACCGTCTCCCGTGCCGTAGAGGGCAATTGGGCGGCGTTCCTTGGCAAGATATTCCCAGAGGTCTTGTTGTGTTCCACAGATATTCATAGGGATAAGTATAAAGCGAAGGAAAAATTTTTTCGAGCATGTGCAACATTTTGGCAAGCCCGTCTGTATTTAAGGTAACAACGAAGGACAAAGATCATGTCCGTACGGAGGGAAAAGAAATGAAAAAGAAAGTAATCATAGGCATAGTAGCTGGTGTTGTAGTAGTAAACATCGCATTTTTCGGACTGGTGGGCAGATATTTAAGCAAGAGTAAAGCAGCTGCAACATCAGTTAAAGAGCACAACACCTTTTACGAGATAAACGGCAAAGAAGTTGATGCTGTCCTTAATTCAAGCAGTGTGCGTTCCGGTGCATCCCAATCCTACGCGGCTGATTACGAGTACGGATATGAAGACGTTGAATATAATGAGGCTCCCAAAAACGCAGGAAGCGGAACACAGGGAACCCCTTCTACCTCAAACGATGTAAATGTTGATCCCGAGAAAGGAAGACTTCTTATAAGAACAGTATCCATGTCCGCTGAGACAAAGGATATCATGAGCGTTAAGAATGACATCGAAGCCCAGGTCAAGGCAGCAGGCGGATATATAGAGAATTCCTCAATGCAGGGAACAGGCAAGAACAGAGACCTCAGAGTTGTTTACTACACGATCCGCGTTCCCGCTGACAAGCTCGACGATCTTATTACCAAGGTTGGCAACAGCTGCACGATCCTCTCCTCCGGCGAGAATACATCAGACGTTACACTTGAATACGTTGATACAAAGTCCAGACTGGAATCCTTAAGAGTCGAATACGACCAGCTCATGAAGCTCCTCGAGCAGGCTACAGATCTCGACAACATCATCGTTCTCCAGAGCAGACTTACAGAAGTCAGATATCAGATCGAGAGCGCTGAGTCCAGGATCAGAGTACTTGAGAACCAGGTTCAGTACGCCACACTTAATCTCTCCATCACTGAAGTTCTTGAAGAGACAGTTGTCGAAGAGCCCCACATCGTAACATACGGGGAGAGAGTCGCTGACCAGTTCAAGGATATGTGGGAAGGCACAGTAGAATTCTTCCAGGATTTCCTATTAGGCCTTATCGCTGCAATCCCGTTCTTAGTCTTCATGGGAATAGTCGGAGCAGTAGTTATCCTCATCGTCTTCTCAGCTCGTAAGAGGAGAAGAAAGAGAGCAGCAAAGGCTCTCGAAGAGGCTAAGGCTGAGGAAGCAAAAAAAGAGGCTCTTACAGAGACAAACAAAGATCAGGAATAAGTTTTATATATAAATCCCGTATCAGAAACTGAGAACGGAAAAATCACACAAGGCTGCGAAGCTCTCCCATTTGGCGGGACCTCCGCAGCCTATGTCGTCATATACGGCACAAGTAAGGAAGCCGCCGGCTCTGGCGCCTTCTATTGCCTGAAGCACGTCGTCAAAGACAAGAGCTTTATCAGGTGTTACAACTTCACCTGTTGCGGAGATATAGCTGCTGGCGCGCAGGAAGATATCGGGCGTACCCTTGTTGATGTTGCCGTCCAGATCCTCCAGAGTTATAACGCAGTCGAAAAGTTCCTTAATGCCGGTTGCTTCGAGCGCGGCATTGGCGTTTTTCTTCGACAGGGCAGTGGTAACGCTAAGCTTGAAGCCGAGTCTTTTCGCTTCCTCAACATACTCACGCGCACCCTCTTTGAGCTTAACTTCAGACCTGTAGAACTCGTAGACCATTGATTCCCAGGTCTCAACGATCTCCTGCCATGTGAGGGGGATACGGTATTTGGTCTGGGTGTATCTGGCCGCATCTTCAATGGACGCGCGCTTAACGATGTCGGTATATTCCGGCGTTACCTCATATCCGTAACGGCCAAGGAATTCGACATCGACATCGTTCCATACGCTCATGGAATCAAGGAGCGTGCCGTCCAGATCGAAGATAAGAAGCTTAACGCCCTCTTTCGAGAGCGTCTTAAGATCAGGATAATTCTGAGTTAGTTTATCCTGCATCATCACTCCATGTAAGAGAGCTTGCCCTTGAGGTCTTCTAAGGCCTTTTCTCTCTTGGCATTGAAATCAACTTTGTTGTTCTCGATGAGATTGTTGCCGTAGGAATCGATGGAAACGATCAGGGGTCCGAATCTCTCGCACTTAAGCTTCCACATGGCTTCAGGCATGCCGAGATCGAGCCATTCAACGCCTTCGCAGTCGATGACTTCCTCAGCTGCGACAACAGCACATCCGCCGGGGAAGATGGTGTGGATAGCGCAGTTATCAACACAGCCCTTGGTTGTCTTGGGACCCATGCCGCCCTTGCCGATGATGATCTTTACGCCTGTCTTCTCAAGGAATTCGGCCTGGGCCTTTTCCATACGCATGGAAGTAGTGGGACCTACGCTGATTACCTTATACTTGTCAGGCTCGCCGTCAGCAGAGATCTTCTTCATGATAGGGCCTGCGTGGAATACTGCCTTGCCCTTAAGGTCTACCGGAGGCTCCTTGCCGCCGATGACTACCCTGTGGTGAACATCATCTCTGCCGGTTACGATGTCACCGGTAAGATAGATAACGTCGCCGATATGTACTTTCCTGATATCTTCGTCAGATACGGGTGTTCTGAATTCAAAAGTGCTCATAAGACTACCCCCTTGTGTGTGAAGAAATCGTAAGTGAAATCGGGATTGATCCTGATTCCCGCTCTTCTGTGTGCCCAGCATGCTGTGGACATACCCATTGCAAGAGTTGCGGGGTGTCTTGAAGCCTGCTCGATGTTAACGCCCATGACCGAGAGCTTGCCGCCGAATCCGCCGGGGCCTAAGCCGATCGAATTAAGGCCGTCCTCAATGAGTTTTTCCATCTCTGCAGCCTTGGGGTTGGGGTTGTGTGAACCGACCTGTCTTAAAAGGGCTTTTTTCGAGAGCTTGGCAGCTACTTCGGAAGAACCTGCGATACCGATACCAACAAGGCACGGAGGGCAGGCATTTACGCCGTATGTAGTCATCTGCTCGAAAACAGCCTTTGCGATGCCTTCGTATCCTTCAAGAGGCATAAGGACCTTCGAAAAGCCGGGGAGTGAGCATCCGCCGCCTGCCATATAGAAATAGAGCTCCAACTGGTCGGAATCCTTTACGATCTCCCAGTCGATCCAGGGGCTGTGTGTTCCGATGTTATTTCCTGTATTCTTCTCGTCGAAAACCTCGACCGCGTTAGGCCTTAATGGAGCCTTTGCAGTAGCTTCCCTTACCGCATCAACAAGGGCATCCTCAACGATGTCCATGTAAGGCCACTTTGAGCCGACTCGTGCGAAGAACTGCGGAATGCCTGTATCCTGGCATGAAGGTCTCTTAAGAGAGTCCGCAAGCTCCATGTTCTTTTTCATAACGTTATAGATCTCAGGTGCAAAGCCTTCATTCTCGATCTTGCTCATCTCGGTAAGACGGAGCTTAACATCATCGGGAAGATGACCTGCCGAATAACTCATAAAGGATGCGACAAGCGAAGATAACTTCTCGCGAGGTAAGTCAGATGACATACAAAACCTCCAAAAATCAATGATGTGTCAATTATATAACAATGAGGCGTAATAATTGGTCTTATACTTTCAATAAACAGACAAGTTCTTTATAATAAGCCAAATAATTAAATGTTTTTGTATACAACCAAGGAGAAAAATACGGTGGAAGAGACTAATAAGAACACAACTGAGCTTAAAAAGCTCTCAATGGACAAGATTTTCTGTTATGTGGCTATGGCCCTGTTCATTGCACTTCCTGTAGGTGAGATCATCAACGAGATAATGGTAAAGAACAAGGTTAAGATCGGAAAGGCCTATCTTTATCCGTCATATTTCCAGCCCTATATCGTTGCTGCTTTCGGTATCCTTTTGACAGCACTTGTCATTGTGTCGTTCGTAGTAAGGATCGTTAAGAAGAACTTCAAGTTCTATGTAGCTGATGTTTTCTACTTCACGCTCATGATCTTCATGCTCCTGTCAATGATCTTCTCCGTTAACTTCGGAGTTTTCGCAGGCGGCAACTTCTACTACAGTGAACATCCTTTCCACTTCCTCTGCTATTACGGACTTTTCTACTGCGGTTCCATGATCGCTGATTCCAAGCTCCGCAAGAAGATCCTTTACACTTATTTTGTTGTAGCAGTTATTCAGGGTGTTGTCGCATTCCTGCAGACATTCCGTATCGAGATCTCTTACTGCCTGTTCTACAACTACAGAGCATCCCGTGTATCTGCATACGGACTTCTCCAGAATACAAACTTCTATGGCGCACTCTCACTCATTCTCGTTATTTCCGTAGCAGGTTTGTTTGTATTCAGTTCCGTACTCTTCAAGAGAGGTTTTGTATTCAAGTGGATCTGCTTTATCGTTGCACTTTTGGTTTTCTACACGATGCTTGCGAGCAACTCACGTCTTGCTTGGCTCGGTTTCGCAGGTGCTTCGTTCACATACATCATCTCGCTCATTGTAATGCGCAACAAAATGGATAAGGACAAGTACAAAAAGATCCTTTTTGACTTCATTACAATGGCAATAGGTTTTGTAGCAGTTTTCCTCGTAGCATTCTTCTTCACAAACTACATTGTCGGAAGACTGAAGGTTACAGCTGAAGACACTTTGCAGAGAGTAGGCCAGGACGGCTTCGGCCACGGCAGAGGCAAGATCTGGAGAGCTGCACTTCACAGCGTTCCGAGACACTGGGTCAACGGCATCGGTCTTGATAACCTCGCTCAGTGCTTCAGAGAAATGCCCGGCTGGAAGCCCAGTGACTATGTTCAGGACAAGGGCCACAACGAGTATATCCACACACTTGCAACACAGGGTATCTTCGCTATCGTTAATTACCTTGCACTGCTCATCTATGTAACAGTTACTTCGATCAAGAGGATCATCAATGAGAAGAACGACGTTAAGAAATGCCTTCTCTGGATCTTCTTCACGGTATTCGCAGCATATGTTTGCCAGGCAGCTTTAAACAGCAGCGTTATGAACGTTGCACCTTATTTCTGGATCATCCTGGGTCTTTGCACACCGAGGGAAAAACCGATCTCTTTCAAGAAGAGGTGACATAACGAAAGGGGCTTTCTATGTTCAATTCTTTCGTCCGGCACAAAGCAGAAAAGAACAGACTGACATTCATCAGGAACTGCGAGGTCTTCGACACGCCCAGGCTTGAGAAAGAGGTCTTTCCTGCAGAATGCAAGGCGGAGATGGACATAGAATATAAGCACGGCCAGCATCCCTTAAAGCTTGACATTTACACGCCTTTCTCGTGCTACGGCGCGAAAGAGTGCTTTATCCTGATCCACGGCGGAGCTTTTGTCTACGGCTTCAAAAAGCTCGACCAGAACTTCGGCATGCATCTGGCTATCAAAGCCAACATTCCCGTCGTTAATGTCGACTATACTCTTATGCCCGAATCCGATCTGTCACAGATAGTCAACGAGATATTCACGGCGATCAATTTCGTGTGCGGAAGATATGGATTTAAGAAGATCCACACCGTAGGCGATTCAGCAGGCGGATACCTTGCTTTCCTTGTTGCAATAGCCACCAGGAACAGGCATATCCGTCATGGTCTCTGGGTCTTCGAAAAGCCCCGCGCCATGGCAGAATCCGCCGGACTTATCTGTCCCGGAATCGTTAATAATTCCAAGGAATTTCCGGGCATTTATTTCGAGAAAAAGATCGACAGCAAGACAGAGCAGAAGCGCCTTCCTGATTACGCTTACGATCTTCGCATGCTGGCTGAAAGAGATCCGGAACTCCGTGTATGTGTCATCGCCGGCGAGGACGATTTCCTGCTTGCGCAGAACCGCGAATTCAAAGATCTGGTTGAGAATGCCGTTTACTACGAAGGCAAGAACGACGGCGAATTAAAGTGCCATCACGTTTACCCGATAGCACATCCCGAGTGGCCGCAGTCA
>CACZML010000068.1 GCA_902782235.1 Oscillospiraceae bacterium | reverse complement strand
AACACCGAGTTCGCCATTGAATATGCCCTGCAATACCTCACCCGTAACAGGGTCAATCCATTCGGTCTGGTAATCGTTCTTATTCTGCATGACCTTATCACCGACATGAAGTGTCAGGCTCTGGCCACGTTTAATTACTTTCAGTTCGTCTTTGACTTCAAGTGCCTGGATAAGCCTGTTAAGCTGCACGGTGCCCAAAGCAACATTCTCGTTCTTCGTAGGAGTAAGGCAGATAAGGTCTTCATCCTTATGCTCCATGATGAGCCTTGCGATCGTATCCTGCGCTTCCTCTTCAGTCTTGCAGCTGATTATCTCAAAATCGCCGCCTGTCCTATCAGGCTCAGAACCTTCAAGGATAAGGTCGGCATTGGTTGCGATAGAGCCGTCATCAGCCTGCCTGTGCAGCGCATCGAGCCTGATCTTCGGGATTGAATTACAGGACAAAAGGTCTCTTAAGATATCGCCTGAACCTACTGAAGGAAGCTGGTCCGGGTCGCCTACAAGGATAATCGAAGTGCCTTTATCAACGGCATCCAGAAGATGCCTGAAGAGCATCGTATCTACCATCGACATCTCGTCGATGACTATTACCCTGCATACGATCGGATTATCTTTCCCGTGCACGAAAAGAAGGCTGTTGTACTGCCCTGCCCGGTCGTCTGGAAGCAGTTCCTCATCATCAGTATTTATGGTCCTTCGTACGCCTAGAAGCCTGTGGATCGTGGAAGCCTCTGTACCGCTCGCCTCCGACAGTTTCTTAGCTGCTCTTCCTGTAGGAGCTGCAAAAACGCAGCTGATCTTATTCCTTCTGAAATATTCGCCAAGAACGCCCATAATGGTCGTCTTGCCCGTGCCGGGCCCGCCCGTGATAACGCTTATCGGACTGTACATGCAAAGATAAAGAGCATCGAGCTGTGACTTGTCGGGAATGATTCCCAGATCAGACGCGACTTCTTTAATAATCCTGTCGCTCTCATCCCTTGCCGGAGGATTCGTCTTCATCTTGAGCATCTCATTGATACGCCTCTCAATAGCAAGCTCAGAAGCAAAATAACTCATCGTGGCAAACCTTGCGTCATTGTCCTCCACATCGCAGACAGCACACTTGCCGTTGTCGTACTTATATACGGCTATCCGCTTATCTTCTATCGCAAGTGCAGCCGCATCCCTGAATACTTCAGAGAACTGCTCAGAGGTTATTTTCGATTCATGCAGATTAACGTATTCAAGCGCTCTCTTCCTTACATCCTGGGGCATGAGCGCTGTGGACTTCGTATCCTCATGAAGGTACATGCACGACTGGTAAAGCGCTGCTGCGATCCTCTCTTTGGCAGTGATCTCCATACCTTCACTAAGGGCAATGCGGTCAAGAATCTCAAATCCAGCGATTCCGTGTCCCATAAGGGCAAAAGGCTTTTTCCTGATCTCTTCACAGTCGAGCTTGTCGGTATTCTTCAAAAGCTTTATCTGAGCCTGCGAAAAGCCCATGAGCTTCGCTTCAAGGCCCTGGGCAAAGTATTCATATTCCTCAGTGATCTTATCGCAAATTGCCATCGCTCTTGAAGCTGATAAACCAGATACCGCGGACGAAGCCTGTTCAGGTGTCTCGGAAAGGACCTTTAAAATATCTTTCCCAAACTTCTCCGCCAGTGCTTCAGCAGTGGTCTTACCAAGACCTGAAATATTATCAGATAGGAACGAAGCAATGAGCAGAGCGTCGCCCGCGTCTTCATCAACCTTGATCTTCTTCAGTGAGACCTGGGGTCTGTTGTTCCACTCTGTTACTTTACCGGAGATTATGTAAGAGCCGCCTTCAACTATGTCGACCTTGGATTTGCCTGCCACGGTAAATCTGCCGTCGCAAAGGAACGAGACAAAGTTGTTGGCTTTCCTCGGACAGAAGACCTTGATGCAAGTAACCTTTGCATCTTCGATCTCACTGCCGATGTCAGCGACCGTCAAAGTGAGTTTCTTATCGTCCTTTGAGTCGTTCTTCATAGCCTGGCTCTTTCTAAGTAAACTTTTTCAAATGCTAACAATAAACCCCATGCAAAACAATAAGCCCGGCCAAAGTTGAGACTTTGACCGGGCGGTTAAAACCAATTTTGTCCTCTTATCAGATGCCTGCGAGTTTCCTGATCTCTTCGACCTTATCAGTCTTCTCCCAAGGGAGCTCTATGTCAGTTCTTCCGAAGTGACCATAGCTTGCTGTCTTCGCATAGATAGGTCTTCTCAAGTCAAGATCTCTGATGATGGCAGCAGGTCTAAGATCAAATACCTTGTTTACGATCTCAGTGATCTTATCCTCATCGATCTTGCCTGTACCGAATGTATCTACCATTACGGATACGGGCTTAGCAACGCCGATAGCGTAAGCAACCTGAACTTCGCACTCTGTTGCAAGACCTGATGCTACGATGTTCTTAGCGATATAACGCATCATGTAGCATGCTGAACGGTCAACCTTCGTAGGATCCTTACCTGAGAAGCATCCGCCGCCGTGACGAGCGAAACCGCCATAAGTATCAACGATGATCTTTCTGCCTGTAAGACCGGAGTCACCCTGAGGTCCGCCTACAACGAATCTGCCTGTAGGGTTGATGTAGATCTTTGTATTCTCATCCATAAGATCTGCAGGAATAACAGCCTTGATGACATTCTCCTTGATGTATTCCTCAAGATACTCAAGAGTAACGTCAGCGCTGTGCTGTGTTGAGATAACGACTGCGTCGATCCTCTTTACCTTGTCGTTCTCATACTCTACTGTAACCTGTGACTTACCGTCAGGTCTTAAGAAGTCGGCACCGTTCTTACGAACTTCAGTAAGACGGATTGTGAGCTTGTGAGCAAGAGCGATAGGCATAGGCATAAGCTCAGGTGTGTCGTCGTTTGCATAACCGAACATCATGCCCTGGTCGCCTGCACCTGTATCTAATTCCTTCTCGCCGCCGTGACGTGCCTCATAAGACTCGTTAACGCCCATGGCGATGTCGGGAGACTGCTCGTCGATAGATGTAAGGACAGCGCATGAATGGCTGTCAAAACCCATCTCGCTTGAGTTATAGCCGATCTCCTTGATCTTGTTTCTTACGATCGAAGGAATATCAACATATGCAGATGTTGTGATCTCGCCCATGACGAGCACCATGCCTGTTGTCGTGCATGTCTCGCATGCTACGCGCGCTGTCGGATCCTGCTCTAAGATAGCATCGAGAACGCTATCGGAGATCTGGTCGCAGATCTTGTCGGGATGTCCCTCAGTAACTGATTCAGAAGTGAACAGCCAGTTTCCTTTTTTATTTCTCATTTTCTTTCCTTTCTACCATTGCCCTGTGCAATGAAAAAAACCTCCTCCCGAAAGGAGAAGGCCAACGCTTAATGTATCGATCCTCATCTTTCAGGTTTCCCTGCCGGAATTGGCACCGCTGCTTTCCGCGGTTGCCGGGCTCGTAACGGGCCGGTCCCTAGAGCCACTCTTGATAAGCAAGAATTTAAATTGTAACGACAAGATTGTACTTATACCTTCGGGCTTTGTCAATCGTCAATATTCCTATTGTCTTGGTAGGAGGAAAAATCTTTTCGAAAACCGGTTCGAAAATGCAATTTGTTAATAATATTAATTAATTTATTATCCTCCCCGAAATGCCATTTTGAGCTCTTTCCCTTGTCGGTTTTTGTCGGGTTTTGTCGCTTTAATCAGGGCATTTATGGCCTTACAATCCAAATCAGAAACAAGAGTTAAGGAGGAACGGTAAATGGCATTTACTATCAAGATCTACGAGAAGAACGAGTACATATCAGGACTTCTTAAAAAGAGACTTACATGCTTTTTTCCTGATGCCTATATCGTCAATCCTTACTTCGACGATATGGATCAGGTAAACAGATTCAGCGATTACGAAAGAGTCTTATACGATCCCAAAGATATCTCACAGGAAGAACTTACCTCACTTTCAGCCTCACCCATTAGGCTAACGGAAGACGGCGGGATAATTGATTGTGCCCGATTTATCCCCATGCTCAGGAAGAACGCGGAATCACCCTCTTTTCTCGCGCCTGTCACGGGTTCTTTAACCGCCGTCATTCCGTTCGTCTACTCTGATGTAAGGGACAGGTTTATATGCAATATGGCAAGCGATCTGCCTTCAGCAGACTTTAACATCAGGCTGGATTTCACAAGCAGGATAAGATCTCTTTGGAGGGCTTCTTCAGGGGCTAACATGACTGCTCTTCTTGAAGCATGCAAATCCAGGAAATTCGAACCTGAAGACATCCTCAAATACTGCAATATGGATGATGCCGGATTCCTTACGCCCGGCAGCTGTTTAAATAACGACGACGTCTACGATATGGGCATACAGCGTTCGATCACCCTGATGAACCATGCGGCGACCCTTGCCCATTCGAATATCCGATTTGTAAATGTCGTTGCAGTTGTTGAAGGCTTCAGGAGCAAAGACCTTCCGGAACTTTTAAGCTGCTGTGACAAAGTAACTATCCTGCTCCCTGCGATAAACGCGGGAGAAGATATCGGATGCAAAGACCTTATCGCTGAGCTTACCAAAATTCTCGGTAGAGAAAGGATCACAGTCTTTTATACTGATGACCTTAAAGATCCCGGCATCCTTGATGACCGCTTAAGCCCCAGGAGACAGGTCGTATGAACCAGCTAAAGGCAGATCCTTCAGATATCAAAGAGCAGATAACCTACTGCGTTCTGAATGCCATATCAGGCGAGACGGATCCTTCTGACGAGAAGCTCAGGGAGATCATATCTGACGTCATCTCAGAGAATCCCTCCTACAAGATGAACCTGGACCAGAAACGCGAGATGGCCCAGAAGGTATTCAATTCACTTCGAAGGCTTGATGTCATTGAACCACTTATGGAAGACCCTTCCATAACTGAAATCATGGTCAACGGGCCGTACAAGATCTTTTTCGAGCGCGGCGGAAAACTCTATAAATCGAATCTGACTTTCAGAGATGAGGAATCCTTAAAGACCTGCATCTCATGCTTCTTCGCCAATCAGAACAGGCCGCTTAACGAAGCAAACCCCATTGCCGACTTAAGACTTCCTGACGGCTCGAGAGCAAATGCCGTTCTGCCGCCGATATCAAGAGAGACCACAGTAACTATAAGAAAGTTCACGGGCATCACTCATGACATCGTGTCGCTGATCAGACAGGACTTTATAAGCGAGGAGGCAGCAAGATTCCTTGCAGAATGCGTAAGGAATAAAAGGACCATTTTCATATGTGGCGGAACAGGAAGCGGAAAGACTACGTTTTTGAATTCTTTATCGAACTTCATACCGAAGAACGAGCGGATCGTAACTATAGAGGACTCTGCCGAGTTAAAGCTCCAGGGTATCGACAACCTGGTGCAGATGGAAGGAAGACTTCCAGGTCCTGACGGAACAGGCGAAGTAAATATCGGAATGATGATCAGGGCATCTTTAAGAATGCGCCCTGACAGGATAATTGTCGGTGAAGTCAGAGGCAAGGAAAGCGCTGACCTTCTGTCCTGCTTAACGAGCGGACATCCCGGCTCAATGAGCACGGGCCACAGCAATTCATGTTTTGAGATGATGGAACGTCTCACTGCAATGATAATGTCCGGTTCATCTCTTCCCTACGACGCGATCCTGTCACAGGTATCGATGGGAATAAACATAGTCCTTCACATCATGAGAAGCCGTGAAGGCAAAAGATACATTGATGAGATCTGCGAGGTATTACCTCCGCAGGATCACGAATACAGATTAAAGACATTATACAGGAACAAAGGAGGTGACAAACTTGAACGTATCGCAAGCATTGAAGATATCCAGAGAGCGATGGCATACCGCGCATAACAAGAATCACACCTTCCCTGTTTTCCTTGCAAAGACCATCTGGGTCTATCCGGTATTCGTAGCGATAGTCTACTTTGCTTCAGGCCTTTTCATCGGCTCTGAAACAGTAAGGCTGGTTCTCGCTATTTTGCTCAGTATCTTCCCATGGAAAGAAGCCATGAAGAAGATCTACTCAAATAACTACAGGCATATGAGAACACAGCTTCTCGTTCTTCTGCAGGTGCTCTGCACGAGCGTATCAAGCGGCTATTCGATCGAGAAATCGCTGCTGCTCATAAGACCTGTTATCGAAAAGACTTTCGGCAAACGATCAATGCTCTTAAAGCCTTTGATCAATCTCGAGAACAATCTGAAGCTCCATGTAAGTCTGGAAGAATCACTTAACACATTCGCGCAGCAGATCGCATTTCCTGAGACAGTTCCTGTGTTCCACGCACTTGCAATATCAGGAGAGATCGGCAACAACAGCCTTTCGATATTGAGGAGTTCATGCCAGATGCTTGCTGAACTAAATGCTGTTCAGGGAGAGATCGCAGCTTCAAACGCAGGCAAGAATGCAGAGGCGGCGATTCTCTGCGCAATGCCTTTCGGAGTCACATTTGCACTCAACTACATGAGCCATGAATATCTTGATATGGCAAGGAATACTAGGACCGGCTCCATGCTTCTTGCATGCGCATTCGGAATATGCACAATAGCATGCGCGATGCTGCTCAAATTCATGTCCCATGAACACGGCAGAAAAGCATATAAATCCGAACTTGCGTCTAACATTAGAAACGGTAATAAAGCAAATGCCACACCCCTTACAAGGCTTGTGAAAAAGGTCTTCCCTGCAAGTTTCATTACAGCCAGACATGAGCTGTTTAACGAACTGTCGGTAAATCCTGATTACACCTATGAGCAATATCTTAAAAAGCAGCTTTTGACAGGAACGGTATTCCTGATCCTGTCTGCTTCAATACTCTTATCACTTGGAAAGAGCCCTCTCTTTGCGCTCTTATTTACGGCCGCAATATTACTACTTGGCGGATTTGAGATCAGGTCTGATGTCGAGCGCAAAAGAGAGGATCTTATGAGTGATATCCCGTTGTTCCTGTGTCTTATCTCTACACTTCTGGAATCAGGAATGCAGCTCCCGAAAGCAATCTCGATATGCGCAAAAGCATTCGATGAGAATAAGAGTTTATCACTGGAAATCAAGAATCTGAGAGCCATGATTCTGAGCGGCATTCCCGCTTCAGATGCAATAGAAAAGTTCTCATTA
Source organism: Oscillospiraceae bacterium (assembly GCA_902782235.1). GTDB lineage: Bacteria > Bacillota > Clostridia > Saccharofermentanales > Saccharofermentanaceae > Saccharofermentans. The sequence goes on along the minus strand of CACZML010000068.1, from coordinate 2,313 downwards.
AGGATACAGATACCCGAAGCGCAGGCAGCACTTCTGCTAATTGCAAGATACGGAAGACTCGGAACATCGGAAGTTCTGAACATGCTTAACCTGCAGTCCCAGGCCTGCTGGAACCTGTGCAGAAACGCTTCCAGAAAAAGACAGGAACGTGAAGCACTTGGAATGATCATCCCGATGACACTTGATTTCATAAGTGTCCTGATGGTCGCTATGACACCCGCAATTATCTCGCTCGGCATATAAAGGAGGAAAAGGCTATGCGAAAGACAATGAAACGTTGGAATAAGAAAGGAATGGGAACCGTTGAGATAGTAATCATTATCGCGGTACTCGTTGCATTGGCACTGCTCTTCAGGACCGGTCTTACGGAATACGGAGAAAAGGTGATGGATTTCTGTTTTGACGATTCGAAGATAGCATCCGCATTCTGAATCTCCACCCCGCTAAAAAGAAGTTTTTGAGTTTACTAAAGGAACAATAAAAATGCAGATTAAGAAGGGACCCTACGGATACTACGCAATAGAGAAGCTGGACAGTCCGGACAGATTATGCACCTATGCCGAAGAGGTAATTGCCGGAAATAGATCAGACTTCTATCTTCAGCCTGTCACAGAGTTTATGGGATCAGGCGCAATGTGCTGTTTTGAATTCTCAGGTTATATACCGCTTACAGATCCGGAGTTTTCCGTGTTTTCTCCGGGCAAGAAAACGACCACACACAAAAAAGATAATAAGAACCTGAGCTTAAGGCGCAGATCTGTCGGGGACCTTTTTTATTCATTTGCAAAGCTTTTGGATAACCTCATCTCACCTTCCTGTCTTGTGCTTGATCCCAACATGATCTTCACTGATCCTGAAGGCATCTCAGTTAAGATATGCTGCCTTCCCGTAAAGAGCCATCCTGAAGATTTATGTATATCTTCATTAGGCGCAGCACGTCTGGAAAGCCTTCTTAACTGTGACTTCTTCAAGAGCATCATTAGCGATGATGAGAAAAACGCACTTGTATACAGCGTCAAAGAAAATAACGAAGAGATGTTCTTAAAGATAGCCGGAATAATCAGAGGCGATGATGAAGAAAACACTTTCCAAATGCATGTTCAGGAAGAAAAAACATCACCTTCATTAATCGGTCTCACCGATAGGATAAAGCATCTGTCGAGGACTGAAAAAGACCTTGTAATTGCAGTTCTTTCTTCGATCCTTGCACTGCTATCAATGCTTGGAAATATGCGTCTTCCCTGCTTTCTGTTCTTCTTTTTGGCAGTGGTGATTTTCGCGACTTCGATACTTAATCAGAAGAAGAACAAAGCCAGTATCAGAAAGGTGGAAACCAGTGAACAATCAAGGCAGAGAAGCTCGATCCTGTTTTCCGATAATCCCATGATCCCTCAGGTTGATGAATATTCACCTGAGATCAAAAGCAGCAATTCTGCAAATCTTTATACGCCCCTTACAATGGGCAAACTCACTTTGCTCTCAGACAAAGAAAACATAAACAGGAACTACTCACTCTATCTGGATAAGACAACTATAGGTTCTGATTGTTTCCTGTCCGATATCGTTCTGGATGAGCCGTCGGTCTCACCGCTTCACGCTGTAATCAAGCAGGAAAAAGGCACGTTCTATTTAGAACCCGCAAAAGGAACCGGCAAGACATATATACAGGATTCACCTGTTGAAAACGGACGAGCTTACGAGATCAAATCAGGACAAAAAATAACTATCGGGAAAATTGAGTTCAGATTTGGAACAGCAAATTAATTACTGCAGTCTCGGCATTTTTCCGTCAGGGAAATCGGTCTTCTTATAACCTGCGAGCCTTTCTCTCTGGGCATCTGTACCATAGCGCTCAATGAATTTCATTCTTGCAAGAGCACGCTTACCTTTAGCAACGCTGTCTTCGGGGAATACCGGTCTGCCGTTCTTATCAACGTGATTCTTTATCTCTTCCAAAGCGTTGTTATAAGCAGTAACGATTCTTCTGAGACGCATGTTTTCGGGCCATTCGGCTGAATTGCAGACGATAAGTGCGAGCATGCCGTTGATCTCGCAATAGCCTTCAGAAAGCATGCAGTATCTTGTCTCTCCGTTAGCTGTAAGCGCGCATGCACCGGGCTCTAAGGCTGCTACGAAAGGCGTATGTCCTGCCATGAATCCGAACTCACCGTCGCTTGTCGGAATACGGACGCTGTCAACCTGACCCTCGAAGAAATCTTCATAAGGGGTAACTATAAGAAGGTTGATCTTGTGAGATACGTGGTCTGCCATATAAAGAGATTAAGTGGTTTCCTTGTATGCCTTAAGAACGTC
>CACZML010000067.1 GCA_902782235.1 Oscillospiraceae bacterium | reverse complement strand
GCGGATATGACTTTGGATGAGTGGGCGGAAAGCATTTCAGGAAAAGAACTCAAATCAATGCCGGGTACGGAATATTCATATTCGAATGTTAACTACAATCTGCTTGGACTGATAATCGAAAAGGTCACAGGAAGAACTTACAGTGACTATATGGAAGAAGAGATATTGATGCCCTTGGGACTTAAAGATGTTTCCGTTGGAGAACCTGATGGCAGAAGGATCATTGAAGGGTCAAGATTAGGCTTCAGAAAATCTTTCGATTACCATGTCCCTGTAAGGACAGCCAGCATTCCTGCCGGATATTTTTATTCCAATACTGAATCCATTGGTCTTTGGCTGAAGGCCTGGATCGAAAATGCTGATTCAGATATGGATGAAGTTATTTCTAATCTTAATGAGAACGGTGATTACTATTCAGGCTGGGAGTGCTTCGGTGATGATGTTATAGGACACTCAGGCGGTACGCCGAATTATTCTTCGAGGATAGTGTTTTCGAGAAGTAAAGAACTTGGAGTGTGTGTTCTTACTAATCTTAATGTGGCAGCAACGACAGACAGCCTTTGCAACAGTTTGTTTGAAGAACTTGACGGCGGTGCAGGGAGCGGTCTGGTGTGTGATGTTTGGACAGTATTTGATATTATATTTACGTCAGTATCAGTGATCGGAATTGCATTCCTTATCGTGACGCTGTTCATGAAGAAAAAGGGGATCCTTATAGGGACAGGGGCGTTCCTTGCGGTATTGCTGGTTTTGGTATTTGTTCTTTTCCCGCTGATATTCGGCGCGGGAATTAGGGATATAGTTTTTGTATGGGCTCCCTGGAGCTTTATTGCAGGAATTGTTATCCTTATGGCAGATATGGCAGGCATAGTAATTAAACTTGTTCTGGTAAAGGTAAATGAGGGTAGAACAAAGACAGGTTAAAGATCAGCCGCTTACGGTTATCGTTGAATATCCTGAATACGACCGTACCGTAGAAAGGCTCGTTAGCAGGATAAAGGATCTTAATATCAGCTTTACCGGTAAGGCTGACGGCAAGACATTCAGCATTGATATTCCGGATATCTATTACATCGAGAATGTTGAGCGCAAGATATTCCTTTATTCGAAGAAGGATATTTACCGCTTTGACGGAACCATGTCAGATATCGATTCTGCGATTGCCGATACTGATCTTGTCAGGATTTCAAGGACCTGTTTTATGAATGTTTCTCACTTAAAAGAGATCATGCAGATGAAGAACAGCCACTTGGAAGCTGTTCTGGATAACGGTGAGAAGCTGATCGTTTCAAGAAAATACCTAAAGGACATCAAGAAGATCTTCAGGAGAAAGCTGCTATGAGAAAGATACTTAAAGATACATGTATTTTTGCAGCACTCATGGTCCTGGTGATCTTTTCTTACTCGATCACTGTAGTGGGGCTGACAGATGAGATAAAACTCGTTTTCGAGATCTTCGGACTGGCATTCGTCCTTGCGGTTTTTAATTATCTCTTTGACGAGAAGACATCTTTCTCCATAATCGCGGGATACCTGATCAAATACGTTGTGGTATCTGTTGTCGTAATCGCATTCGGATTCATAGCAGGGTGGTTCTATCCGTCCAATTACTGGATGGCATTTATCTATGTCGGCGTGATCACGGTCATTGTTTTTGCATTGGATTCAGTCAAGACGGAGAACGACGTCGAAGACATTAATGAGATGGTTAAGCTCAGCAAGAACGAGGCCGTGGAAGTTAAGCCTCTTAAGAAGATGTACGGATGGAAAGTGCTGGTGATCCTTCTGGCGGCAATGACTGTCTTTTTTGCCGCATCGTTAGGTTATTCTTATGCGACAAGGGAATATAATCCTGCACTTCTGATCTTCTCCGCTGCTATAGCGGTTCTGGCTGTTTTGCTTGCCGTATACCTCATCATATACAGTATCAGACGCAAGCGCAGTCTCAGGTAATGCACTTGCGGAAATAACAAAAATAAGTGATATTATGTCTTATATTTCTTTGAATGTGAGACATAGATGATCAAGACGCGCCTCATCAGAATAATATGCCTCGTTGTAGCTTTTACTTCGGTATTCTGTCTTTTCGACGGATTTACTTCCACGCCTGTTGTTGCTGATACGGTAGATGATATTGAAGTTCTTGATGAGGAAGTCGATCCCAAGCATTACCAGTTCGTCGGAAGGCTTTATTCCATTATCCTGCGCAAGGACAATTGTGATCCTGCCGAGAAGGAGAAGCTGGCAAGGAAACTTAAGGGTGGCATTACTGAAGCTTATAATGTCCTGTTCCATTTTTATTTTTCGAGTGATTACAGAGCGCTTGGACATTCTGATGATCAGTTTGTGGAAGACCTTTATACAGGCTGCTACGGCAGATATGCTGACAATAAGGGCAAAGCAAAATATGTCAAAAAGCTCGAAAAAGGTTACAGCAGATATCTCGTCTTCAAGGAATTCGTATCTTCCAATGAGTTCGTTAAACTCTGCTACGCCTATAACATCAGAGTAAAGAAGATACTTATCGAGAACTATATCGACCACCTTGACGGCATGACCTGTATAGGTGACGACTACTATGACCTTGATAAGAAGGGCAATCTCGGCAGGTGTTATAAGAATGCCGCCAAGCACGTCCGCTGCATCAATGAACAGCTCTTCAGGAGCAAGACCAAGTACTACATTATTGCAGATATCGATAACTGCTATATTGAGATCTTCAAGGGCAGTGTCGGCAACTGGAAATTATATAAGATCTATCCGATGTCCTGCGGCAAGAAGGGCCATTCCACACCAAAGGGAACATATAAGGTCACAAAGAAGCTTTCTTATTTCTATTCTCACGGATCCCTCTGCTACCATGCGACGCAGTGGAACGGTCCTTATTATTTCCACAGCGTAACTTATAACTATAACGGCACCGTTCAGGACGGCCGCCTTGGACAGCATGTATCAGCGGGCTGTATAAGATTACGTAAAGACGTTGCAAAGTGGATCTACGATAACATCCCGAAAGGCACTACTGTAAAGACTGTATGAAGATTGTAGTAATAAACAAATTGTTGAAGGAAATACATAAAGAGAAAATCAGTAAAGCCGCTAAAGAAGCCGGCGGCGATCTTCTTTTTGTAGAGTCTGAAGATCAGATCCCTGCAGAGTGGGAAGACTGTGATGTCATTTATGGCTTTGGCATGGAAAATGCGAAAAAGAATAAGAACCTTAAGTGGCTTTCTGTTCCTTCTGCAGGTGTGGATTATCTTATGAAGCCTGGTGTCTTTGCAAATGAGGAGTGTCTGCTCACCAACTCTACAGGTGCTTATGGTGTAACCATAGCTGAACATATCATTGCTGTGTCTTTGATGATGATGAGAAAACTGGACTATTCCTACAGGGAATCTCTTAAAGGGAACTGGACAGGCCCCCAGCCTCAGAAATCTCTTAAAGACTGCAGGATACTGGTGCTCGGCACAGGCGATATCGGCAGCTGCTTTGCAAAGAGAGCCAGGGCATTTGAGCCTTGTTCCATAACTGGTGTATCAAGGAGCGGCAAGAGCAACGATCCTTCCTATGACGCCGTTAAGAAAGTGGATGAGCTTGATTCCTTGTTGCCTGATACAGACCTTCTCGTGATGAGCCTTCCTGATACTCCTGAGACGAGAGACATCTTAAACCGGGACAGAATAGCTTTGCTTCCTGAGGGAGCTTATGTGGTTAATGTCGGCAGGGGATCGGCGGTAGACGAAGACGCTCTTTGTGAGAGCCTTAACAGCGGCAAGCTCGGAGGAGCAGCTCTTGATGTATTCAGGACTGAGCCTCTTCCTTCTGACAGCCCGATATGGAATACGAAGAATCTTCTTATAACACCACATGTTGCAGGCAACCTCACACTTGATCACACACTGAATGTTAACGTTGATATGTTCTGTGAGAATCTGGTTAGATTTGGCAAGGGACTGCCTCTTAATAACCTGATCGATAGAAATAAGGGATATTGATCCCCAAAAAGTATCTGGAATCTGTAACAATTTGTCGGCTAATGTGTCGGTTTCAAGACGAATTTTGCAGGCTTTTGCAGGGTAATGTCGGTTTTTATGTTCAGGAGGGGTAAAATCAGCCTTTTTGAAAAACGGAAAAGCCCTGAAAATAAGGCTTTCTGAAATCTTATGTCCGATTAACGGGACTTGTTTGGTTTTGTTCGAATTTGTAAGGTTATTTTTGTTGACAAAAGTGTATCATAACAATAGAATTAACTCATAAATGAGAACAAATGTTCAATTCTTTCAGGAGGAACAATATGGCTAAGAGTAAGAATGCTGGTAAGGGTTCAGTTGCCCAGGTTCAGGATAAGGATGAGAGAAGGAAGGCCCTTGATGCCGCTATGGCACAGATCGAGAAGCAGTTCGGCCAGGGTGCCGTTATGCGTCTTGGTGATAAGGCTCAGGTTGAGATCGATACTATTCCTACAGGTGCTCTGACACTTGATATCGCACTTGGTATCGGCGGACTTCCCAGAGGAAGAATCATTGAGATCTATGGACCTGAATCTTCAGGTAAGACAACAGTAGCTCTTCACTGCGTAGCAGAAGCACAGAAGATGGGCGGTACCTGCGCATTTATCGACGCAGAGCATGCTCTTGATCCCGTTTATGCAGGCAATATCGGCGTTGATGTAGATAACCTTCTTTTGTCTCAGCCTGATACAGGTGAGCAGGCATTAGAGATCTGCGAGACGCTCGTTAGAAGCGGCTGCATTGATGTAGTAGTTATCGACTCCGTTGCTGCACTCGTTCCGAGAGCAGAGATCGAAGGTGAGATGGGTGATTCCCACGTTGGTCTTCAGGCACGTCTCATGAGCCAGGCTTTAAGAAAGCTTGCTCCTGTCGTATCCAAGTCAAATACTATCTGCATCTTTATCAACCAGCTCCGTGAGAAGGTCGGCGTTATGTTTGGTAACCCTGAGACCACACCGGGCGGCCGTGCTCTTAAGTTCTATGCATCCGTAAGACTTGATGTCAGGAAGGTTGAGACACTCCGTAACGGTACAGACGTAGTAGGAAGCCACACAAGAGTTAAGGTTGTTAAGAATAAGGTAGCTCCTCCGTTTAAGGAAGCTGAGTTCGATATCATGTACGGCAAGGGCGTATCCTCAGAAGGCTGCATTATCGATCTTGGTGTTGAGAATAACATCATCGATAAGAGCGGATCCTGGTTCGCATATAACGGCGCCAAGATCGCACAGGGCAGAGACGCTGCCAAGCAGTACCTTATCGACCATCCTGATGTTAAGGACGAGATCGAGGAGAAGATCAGAGAATCCTACATGCCTGCAGATGATGACGATTTTGAAGCAGGCGCTGCAGCAGAAGCTGCACCCGAAGAAGAATCTGATGACGACGATATCTTAGGTATCGATGTCTGATTCAAATAGGACCAAGGAAGCCGTAACCTGCGCGATCAGGCACATAGGCACCGGCATATACTCTTCAGGCAAGATAAGACTCTATCTTATGCAGAGGGGCTATTCAGAAGCTGTCGCTATTGAGGCGGTAAAGCTCCTGATAGATTCCGGTTATATTGACGATCTACGCGCTTCGCGCAAGGTTCTGGCGGTCCGTTCCGGCAAGAAACAGGAAAGCAAACAGTTCATTTATCAGCGTCTGCTTGAAGCAGGAATCGATGAGGAATGCGCCGATTTAGTCGTAGACGATCTGGAGAGCGACATTGATACCTGCAAGGCTCTTTTCGATGCCAATTTCGGAAGCCCTGATGAAGACAGTTCTGACAGGGAAGATGAGTTCCTTAAGATAGCAGTTCTTCGAGGATATTCCATGGAGACTGCAAGGAAAGCATTCCGGCTGTATCTCGAACAGTAAACTTAACAAGGCTCACATGATAAATAAGTCCTGTGAGCCTTTTTCTTTTATCTGATTTTTGATATATTCGTTCTTATGAAAAATGAACTTGCCAACAAAGATATTAAGATCACGCTTCTGGCTCTTGGTTGCTCCAAGAACCTCATTGACTGTGAGAACATGTCCACCCAGCTTAAGCAGGCCGGATATGACGTTATAAACGATGTGCCTGAATCAGACATCGTGGTAATCAACACATGCGGTTTTATAGAGTCAGCTAAGAAGGAAGCAATAGATGCGATCCTTGAAGTAGCTGATTTCAAGGTTCCTAATGGAAACGTTAAGAAGATAATCGTCTCAGGATGCCTTTCACAGAGATATCCGGAAGATATCCTTAAAGATCTTCCTGAGGTAGATGCCGTTCTCGGCACTGCCCATTACGGCGATATTGTTGATGTAGTAGCTAAGCTTGTTACAGATCTCGATTCTGAGTCTGAGAAGATAAATCTTACAACCGGTGTAGGCGGTTATTCTCATCTTATTAAGGAAAGAGAACTCTCGACCGAAGCCTATGCGTGGATCAAGATCGGTGAAGGCTGTCTCCACAGATGTGCATTCTGTGCTATCCCTCTTATCAGGGGCTCTTTTGTATCCCGCCCGATGGAGGATATCATTGAAGAGGCTAAGATCATTGCTTCAAGAGGAGTAAAGGAACTGGTTCTTGCCGCCCAGGATACGACGAACTACGGCATCGAGCTTTATAAAGAGAGAAGCCTTACCAAACTTTTGAAGAAGCTTTCAGAAATAGACGGCATAGAGATGATCCGTGTCATGTACGGATATATGGACGGCATTACGCCTGATCTTATCGAGGAGATGGCAAACAACCCCAAGGTTGCCCACTATCTTGATATCCCGATCCAGCACGGCTGTGACAGGATACTGAAGGCTATGTACAGAAGGGATACGGCCGATCTTATCACTTCAAGGCTTGAGATGATCCGCAAGGCTATGCCTGACTGCATTATAAGAACCACCGTTATGGTAGGTTTCCCCGGCGAGACAGAAGAGGACTTCGAAGAGCTTAAGAACAACCTTAAGAAGTGGAAGTTCGACAGGCTCGGCTGTTTTATCTTCTCTCCTGAAGAGGGAACAAAGGCTTACGATATGCCTGACCAGATAGATGAGGAGACCAAGCAGAGAAGATATGACGAGATCTATGAGCTTCAGAAGCAGATCTCGGGTGAGCAGTCCCAAAAGCGTCTTGGTACCGTTACTAAGGTCAATATCTGCTCCGTTTCTGATGACGGCATCTTCTATGTAGGCAGAAGTTACGGCGAATCTCCTGAGGTTGATCCGGTCATCTATATTGCTTCCCAGGAAGAAGAGCTTAATATCGGAGACTTTGTAGACGCCAAGATCGTAGATTGTTCAGACGATTACGACATGACTGCCGTTACGATTTGACGGACTGGGATTTCTGTGTATTATTAGTGTGTTGTCTTTCAAGACTTCATATTTAGTAATAAAGGAGCATTAGGCCATGAATCTTCCAAACAAGCTTTCTATCTTGAGGATCGTTCTTGTGCCGGTCACGCTCCTTTTTATGTTGCCGATAAGTATTTTCGGCTGGGAGCCTCAGGGATGGAACAATTTCATCAACTCCAACGGCATGATCGTTGCTGCAGGCGTCTTTATCCTTGCCTCGCTTACTGACTGTGCTGACGGCAAGATCGCCAGGAAGTACAATCTTATTACAGACCTTGGCAAGTTCCTTGATTCCCTGGCGGATAAGATCCTTGTTATAAGCATTATGCTGGCGTTTATCGGTCTTGGAAGAGTTTCCGCATGGGCGGTAATGATAATTATCTTAAGAGAGTTCGCAGTATCCGGTCTTCGTATGATAGCTGCGGCAAAAGGCGAGGTAATTGCGGCAAAAATGATCGGCAAGGTCAAGACCGTTACCCAGATGATCGCTCTCATCTACCTCATGTTTGAGCCTTTGCTCCTTAAGATCTTCGGTTTAGGTTTTAATGGTTATCCGATCGGGATTAACGCGGTCACGATAATTGGCGATATACTTTTCGGAATATGTGTTATTATGACTATTGTTTCAGGCATTGACTATCTTATTAAGGGTAAGCAGTACCTGAAGGGGTAAATGTCAAAGAACTTCGATAGTCAAAATAACCTATTGACAAAAGTCGTGTCTTACATTAAAAACAACTTGTAGATTTTCTAATGAATCGTACGGAGGTACAAATTTATGTCAAATGAAGAACTTTTCAACTCGATTAAGCAGATGATCGTTGATCAGCTCGGTGTAGATGAGGATACAATCACAGAGGATTCCTCTTTCGTAGATGATCTTAACGCTGATTCTCTTGACATGGTTGAGCTTGTTATGGCTATGGAGCAGGAGTTCGATATCGAGATCCCTGATGACGTAGCTGAGAAGGTTGTTACCGTCAAGGATGCAGTCGAGTATATTCAGAGCCTTACAGAGGGCTAATATACCGGAGATTTAAATCTCTGAATTAACTTCAAAAGTTTTGACGGCTGGGTGCACATTTATGCATTCAGCCGTTTAGTGTAAATAAGACTATGAATGACTATTCAAGATTAGAAAAGGATTTAGGATATACCTTTGTAAACAAGTCACTCCTTGAGACGGCTTTTACACATACGACCTACGTTTTCGAGACGGGAAGAGGTCATTGGGAGTCCAACCAGAGACTTGAGTTCATAGGTGACGCGGTTTTAGACGTTGTCGTAGGCCAGATGATCTATGAGTTAAAGCCTCAGGCTGACGAAGGATATCTTTCAAAGATGAGAAGTGTCTCCGTTTGCGAGAAGTCTTTTGCCGAAGTTGCCAGAAAGCTCCATCTGGGCGATTATCTGCTTCTTGGCAAGGGCGAGGCCCAGAGCGGCGGCAATGACAAGGATTCGACGCTGGCTGACTGCTTTGAGTCAGTTATCGCGGCGGTATATTTCGACGGCGGATTCGAACAGGCGAAGAAATGTATCTTGAAAAATCTTACCGAAACGGTGCAGAAGGCTGTTAACGGCGAGATCTTCCTGGATTACAAGAGCAGGCTGCTTGAACTCGCGCAGACCAGAGGCTTCCAGCACAAGATCAGGTTCGAAGTGACCGGAGAGCGCGGCCCTGCCCATATGAAAGAATTCGACGTCAGTGTTTATTCCGACGACGTGCTCCTGGCTTCAGCCACGGGACACAGCAAGAAGGATGCCGAGCAGAAATGTGCCGAGAAGGGCTTAAAGGAGTATATGCGCCTTTACCCGGAGGGGTGCTGAGAGCAGATTGTCCTACAAAAAGGCGCTGTTTTTGTTATAATGCTAAGGTTAATTATTTCTGATAAGACGGAACTGACTATAGGATGTATCTTAAGAAATTAGAGCTTCAGGGGTTCAAATCTTTCCCCGACTATACGTGTATTGACTTTGACCGCGGTCTTACGGCCGTGGTTGGTCCTAACGGCTCAGGTAAATCCAATATCAGTGATGCTGTCCGCTGGGTTTTGGGCGAACAGAGCGTCAAGCAGCTCCGTGGCGGCAAGATGGAGGACGTCATCTTCAACGGTACTTCCGCCAGACGTTCCATGAATTATGCCGAAGTATCCATTACTTTCGATAATTCCGACGGTTATATAGATTACGGTTTCCCTGAGATCTGCATTACCAGAAGACTTTACCGTTCAGGTGAGTCCGAGTACCAGATCAACAAGGTAAACTGCCGCCTTAAGGACATTACGGTCCTTTTCCTTGACACCGGTCTTGGCCGTGACGGCTATTCACTGGTAGGTCAGGGACGAGTTGATGACATCCTCTCGACGAAGTCTGAGGACAGAAGAAGGGTCATCGAGGAAGCATCCGGTATCGTTAAGTACCGTGTCCGTAAGGATGAGGCCCAGAGAAAGCTCACGAGCAC
>CACZML010000066.1 GCA_902782235.1 Oscillospiraceae bacterium | reverse complement strand
AATTTGCTAATAAGAAATAATAGAAAAATAGCGAAAAAACGAGAAAAAGCGAGAAAATGCGCGAAAACCGTTTGATTTTTGTCAATTTTCGCGTTAAAATTCCAATCCTGCGTAAATTTATATATATATGGGAAATAGGAATTTATTTTATGACACAGATTAAAGAAACATCTTTCAGAAAGAAGCTCATCTCGCTGATCCTGCCGATGACACTGCAGAACTTCGTGTTCGCATTGGTGCCGGTATCAGATGCAATCATGCTGCTCTTCCTCTCACAGGATTCAATGGCAGCTGTATCTCTGGCTACACAGGTCGTACTCGTACTGACCCTGTTTACCATGACCATCACCGCAGGCGGCTCCATGTTTGCTGCACAGTACTGGGGCAAGGGCGACAACAAATCGATCGAAAAGGTTTTCGGTTATATGTTCGCATTGTCGCTCCCTGTCGTTATCGTATTCTTCTGCTGCGGCATGTTCATGCCTGAAGGCGTAATGAGAGTATTCACAAACGAGCCTGAGCTCATCGCTAACGGAATCCCGTACATCAGGATCGCGTCATTTTCGTATGTCTTCATGACATTCGCATCAGTTTTCGAGACGCTCCTCAAGAACGTAGGATTCGTTAAGGAATGCACGATTGCGAGCGTTGTTATCGTATTCCTGAACATCATTCTGAATGCCATCCTGATCTTCGGTCTTCTTGGCGCACCCAGAATGGGTTCTGCCGGCGCGGCTCTTGCGACAACCATCTCCAACGGCGTAGGATTCCTTCTCTGCATTATATTCATTCTCGTGAAGACAAAGTTAAGGCTAAAGATCCGGAACATTTTCCGTGCGGATCTGGACTTAAGACAGAGGTTTTCGAAGTACACTCTTCCCTACCTTTTGAATTCCCTTCTCTGGGGATTCGGCTTCACCATGATCACTGTAATCATGGGACACCTGGGATCTGATGCTGCAGCCGCTAACGGAATCGCAGCTATCGTAAAAGACCTCGTATCCTGCCTCTGCTATGCGATCGCAGGCGGAAGCGTCATCATCATCGGCAACGAGCTTGGTGCAAACCGTCTTGAGAAAGCCAAGGAGTACGGCGATAAGCTCTTCAAGATCACAGTTATCTCCGGCATCATCCTGGGCCTTATTGCTGCCGTATCCGCACCGCTGGTCCTTTACTTCGTAAACCTTACGGAGACAGCTGAGCATTACCTGTTCATCATGCTCCTGATGTGCAGCTACTACATTCTCGGAAGATCGATCAACTCCACGCTCATCAGCGGCATCTTCTCAGCAGGCGGAGACACAAAGTTCGGCTTCATCTGCGATACCGTCACGATGTGGGCGTTCATCGTTCCTCTGGGCTACATCGCAGCGTTCAAACTCAACCTTCCTGTAATGGTCGTCTACTTCATCCTGAACCTGGACGAGATCATTAAGATACCGGTCGTAATCGCCCACTATAAGAAATATAAATGGGTAAAGAACATCATTAACGAAGAAGTGTAAAAAATAAGGGGTTCACCATTGAAGTGAACCCTTTTTAATTATCTTGCGTAATCCGTATTTTCGAATGATTCGTAGAGAGCGATGATCTCTTTCTTCAAGGAGATAAAGATGCGTCCAAGGTGCGGATCGAAGTGGTGTCCCAGTTCCTGTCTGATGATCTCAAAAGCCTCATCATAGGTCATAGGCTCCTTGTAGTAACGGCGGCTTGCAAGAGCATCGAAAACATCTGCCAGAGCCATTATCCTTGCCTCGAACGGGATGCTCTCACCTCTTAACTGGTCAGGATAACCTGTGCCGTTGTACTTCTCATGGTGATAGTGGGCAACATTGGTAGCTACTCTTACGAATTCCTTATCCTCAACGTCTTCAAGGACCTTGCTCATGATCTTCGCGCCATAAGGAGCGTGGATCTTCATCTTCTCATATTCTTCATCAGTAAGGCCTGAAGGCTTTCTTAAGATAGCGTCGTCAACGGCAATCTTACCGAGGTCATGGAGAGGTGCAGCGTTGATTACTGAATCCCAGTAATTCTCGCTCATGTTGTAGTCGTCAAGCTTACGGAGGTGCTCTACGAACAACGCAACGCATGCGGATGTTCTGTTGATGTGACCGCCTGTGGAGTTGTCACGTGATTCGATCATGGCCGCCATGCCGAGGATGGTGGACATCTGCATCGACTTTGCTCTCTTGGTCTGACGCTCTACCTCACGCTTTAAGGACTCGCCCTTGAAGCTCATGGACTCGATCATGTTGTGCTGCTCGGTGTCGTCCGTGATCTCAACGAGATAGCCTGAAACGTGATTCTTGAAGCCGAAATGGATAAAGCTCAGTTCGCACTCAAGGTACCTTCTCTCGCTCGGGCTTCTGTCATTAATTACGATTGATTTTGTATACTTGTTCTGTTTCTTATCTGAATCATCAACCTCTGCGCACTTTGCAACCCACTTAAGGAGATCCTTGAGAGCATAGTCTTTTGCAGAGATCTTGGAGTCGATCCTGGCATTCGCGATCTCAGGAAAGAATTTCTCTGATACGGCATTGCTTCCAACATAGTTATATTTCTTGTCGAAAACGATATAACCGAATGTGCTGAGCTCGTCGATCTTCTCCTGGACGCTCAAGTTAACGTTGTAGATTGTGGATCTTGCAACCACATAATCAAGGATCAAGGTGCAGAACAGATAGAAGAACGGAATGATCTCGACCTTAAGATCGAACAGTCTTGAACCGAAATAAACGAGCATTACGCCGAACAAAGAGCCTGCGTATGTGACCATGAGTCTGAACGAAGCGCTTCTCTTGCCCAGATAGGTCAGGATGGTAAAGAATGCAGCAAGTCCGACTTCAACCGCCAGGATAATGTATCTGATGTAATAGATCTGACCGGGTTCCTTGATGAGCATGGACGGTGAACCGGGTACAAACTGAACAGATGCATAATAATACGGCAGTCTGTCCGTAAGCATTACGGATACAAGCACCAGGACGTTGATAACAAGGATGACGATCGAGAACCATGTGGGAACTTTGGAGTCCGAATAGTCGATCAGGATATATACTATAAGAAGCGGAAGGAATATTCCGCCGACGTAAGCTAAGGTGTTTGCAAGAAGTGCTTCCTGAACATTTCTGGAACATGAGAGGATGAAGTAGCCGGAGTTACTGATCATGACGCAGACTGACATCAAAATCTCAAGCGTATTGGCGCCCCGTCTCGAAAAGAGAACGAGCGCACAAGTAGACAACATGCTGAGTAGCATTACTACTCCCAATACGATCGAATATATACCCATGTTCACCCTAGTTCATAATTAAAAGCACTAAACCGAATATATTTTACCGCAAATTGGCTATAAAGTGTTATTATTTTTGCGGTCCAGTTAGATAATTTTACTAAAACGAAGGACAAAAACAGGGAGAAATGTCTGAAAAATGCTGAAAGATGACGTGCTGAAACTTATCTCCAGAGAGGACGGTTACATCTCGGGAGAAGCCATAAGCCGCAAGCTGGGTGTCACCAGGGCAGCCGTGAATTCGGCTGTAAAGGCACTGCGTGACGATGGCTATGAGATCACATCCTCGACCAATAAGGGCTACCTTCTGACCAAAAGCCCCGACATCCTCTCCAAAGGTTCTGTCTCGGTCTTTCTTCCTGACGCCGTGATCCCAAATGTTCATGTTTTCGACTCTGTCGACTCTACAAATAATGTCCTCAAGGATATGGCAAGAAACGGCGCCCCGTCCGGCACGGTCGTTATCGCCGACCACCAGACAGGCGGAAAAGGCAGACGCGGCAGGAGCTTCTCCTCACCGAAAGGCGTCGGAATCTACTTCTCCTACCTGTTCAAACCCGAGTCTGGCTTTGACAAGATCTCCAATCTAACAAGCTGGACAGCTATCGCGGTGTCTGATGCTATCTTCAACGCCTACGGAATCGACTCACAGGTCAAATGGGTAAACGATCTTCTCATGAACAGGAAGAAGATCTGCGGTATCCTTACGGAAGTTACAGTTGAGGCTGAAAGCGGTCTTATAGATAACTGCATCATCGGCATCGGCATCAATGTCAACGAGACCTCCTTCCCTGAGGAGTTATCACAGATCGCCACTTCCATCTCACTTGAGAACGGCAATAAGGTTTTCGACCGCTCAAAACTCGCAGCAGAGCTCATCAGGTCTATGGGTGACATCTCATACAGATGGCCTGACGATGAATACTATCTTAACCGTTACCGCAAGAGCAATGTCACTGTCGGAAGCAAGATCGTGGCTTATCCGCAGCTCGCGGAAAACAGCCAGGGACGCTCAGGAACAGCCATAGCCATCAATGAGGACTTCACTCTTAAAGTTAAGTTCGATGACGGCTCCGTCGAAGACTTAAGGAGCGGCGAGGTCAGCGTCAGGGGCCTTTATGGCTACACCTGATCAGACGCAGATATAATCCTTTATCCTGTTATATTTTGAGTCACCTATTCCGGTGACGTTCTTGATATCCTCTACCGTCTTAAAAGGATTCTTGGTTCTGTAATCAACGATCGCCTGCGCTGTCACCCCTCCGATCCCCGGCAGGGTCTTCAGTTCTTCCACCGTAGCAGTATTAATGTTGACTATGCTTATACTGGTGCTTCCGGCATCTGAACCACTGCCCTGCTGACCTCCCCAGACATATACACCGTCCTGTCTTATTATGTCGCCGCCGCTAAAGCCGTTAGCGGTCTCGGCCTTAGACGGGATATAGATCGACATGTTGCATGTTATCTGATAGACAAAGTTGATATTATTGACCGACGCTTCATCTGTAAGGCCTCCTGCATCTTCAATGATGTCATTCAGCATCACGCCTTTGGGAGCTTCGTAGATACCCGGATTAATGACTTCTCCACAGATATAGACACTTACGAGCTGGACAGTCTCTGTCACGGGTGTTTCCGTTGTTCCTGATGTCTGATCTGTTGCTTCCGGCTGTACGCTTGAAATGCTCTCGTCAGCCTTTATCACTTCAGACTTCCCGCTCTTAAACGCATTTACGGTAAAGTCCGAATTTCCCTTTAAGACCAGCTTATATACGGCACTCAGGATTATCACCAGAATGAATGCCAGAGGATAGATGAGTTTCTTTATCTTTGCTGCCGTGCTCTTTTTCATAGGTAGAGCATAGCACCCTTCTTTGTCGGTTTTTACCGACAAAACCATACAAAAACCGACAAGGAATTTCCTTGCCGGTTTCAAACATTACTTTAAATTATTTACTATAAGAGTTACGCTTCGCCTTCTCTGCGCTTTGTCTCCCAGAACTTCTCGATATTGTAGTTCTCGCGCTCTTCTCTGCCCATTACATGAACTACAACATCCTTATAGTCTAAGAGGATCCACTTGTCGCCTGAGCGGCCTTCGATGTGGTCAGGAGTGATGTCGTAATCCTTCTTGAGGACGTACTCAACTTCATCAGCCAAAGACTTGATCTGTGTGGTTGAATTACCGCTGGCGAGAACGAAATAATCTGCAAGTACAGTCTTTCCTGTTAAGTCTATCGTCTCGATATCAATACCCTTCTTTGAATCAAGAATGTCAACGATCTTAGCGGCTAATTCTTTTGTGTCCATTATTACTCTCCTTGGTTTTATGTTGATGTTTTGATTATAACAAACTTATATGTTTATTCCATTCCGAGATCACGCATCATTAAAAGCGTCATCGGGTGGATGTCTCTTCCCTGCGAGACGAACTTATCCCTTACTGCTGATGCGGTCATTCGCATCGCGCTGTCGAGATCTATCTCCGCAGCACTTCTTATGGGCGTCAGATCCGTGTAGTTTCTGGAAGGTTCGATCTTATCTGCAAGATATACGATCTTCTCAAGAAGGTTCATGTCGCCCCTGCCGGTCGTGTGATAGCAGATGGCGTCGAGGATCTCCTTATCTTCAATGCCGAATTCATTTTTCGCGAGCGTCGCACCTGCAGGCGAATGAAGAAGTTTCTTCTCGGTAAACAGATCGCCGGCATATGCTCTGGCAAGCTCAGTCTGCTTCTCAAGAGGGAGTTCTTTCGCGCAGTCATGAAGAGCGCCTGCAATAAGCGCCTTATCCTTGTCACAGCCGAAAACATCAGCCAGGTGCGCAGACAGATAACCTACGTTAAGCGTGTGGAGAAGTCTCTTGCTTCCAAGATACTTATACATCCATACGGAGCTCTCGTAGAACTGCTTGCGCGCAGCTTCAGAAACGCCTTCAAGCTTTGTATTCTCAGTATAAAGAGCATGCCTTGCGATAAATTCCCTGGCAGGCTCCGGAACCATCGAAAAGTCACCGGAAGTAGTGATCCCGGAAGAAGAGCACTCAACGCCTTTAAGACGGAACAGATCTACTTTGCCTCCGAGATTCTTCTTAATGGACTCTGCTGCCTTATCCACATCGGTCGTATCACCCGGTCTTACTGCAGCAAGGAGCGTTACATAATTAAGGATCTCACCGGGGTTATACCATGTCTCGAAAGTGCCGAGAGTATCAGATCCCATGATCCAGAAGAATTCATGGGGCTCTTCAGCCTTCTTTTTCTTGATATCGTTCCTTACCAGGAAATCCCTTATATATTCTTCAGAAGTAAGCTTCTTAAGAACAACGGCAGTATAGCTTACGCCGTCAATGCCGTACTCGATATCGCTTACAAAGCAGTTCTTGATGCCAAGACCTTCAATAGTCTCCTGCATCATGAAAAGGCGGTACGGGGGCGGAAGCTTATTTGCATAGAGCTTGAAATTATTTCTCACCGAAGGAATAACGATCACAAGGTCAATGAAACCGCTCTTCAATGCGGAATTTATCATTGCTATGTGACCGTCATGAACGGGATCGAATGAGCCTCCGTAGATGCCTATTCTCATTTATTAACCGAGTGTCCTTCCTATATCGTGACGGAAGTGCATGTCCTTGAAGGAGATCTTGGCAACGCCTTCGTAAGCGCCGTCGATTGCCTCGTCAAGGGTATCTGCCTCATCGTATACGCAGAGAACACGTCCGCCGGATGTAACGAGCTTGCCGTCCTTAAGTGCGGTACCTGCCTGGAATACGATCTTGCCGCAGGTATCGATACCTGTGATCTCGTAACCCTTTGCATAGCTCTGCGGATATCCGCCTGAAGCCATAACGACTACGCAGGAGCACTTATTCTTCCACTTGAATTCAACCTGATCGAGCTTGCCGTCGATAACAGCATCAACGATGTCGAGAAGGCTGTTTTCGAGAAGCGGCAGAACTGCCTGAGCCTCAGGATCACCGAAACGTGCGTTATATTCGACGACCTTAGGTCCTTCGGGTGTAAGCATAAGACCGAAGTAGATAACGCCCTTAAAAGGTCTGCCCTCTTTCTTGAGTGCTTCGACTGTAGGTGTGATTATCTCATTCTGTATGCGTGCCTTAAGCTCGTCTGTCATGTCAGCACCGGGTGTAACAGCGCCCATGCCGCCTGTGTTAAGGCCTTCGTCGTGATCGTATGCTCTCTTGTGGTCTCTTGAAGATACCATCGGAACGCATGTGTTGCCGTCAGAGAAAGCAAGAACTGTGAGCTCAGGGCCTGTCATGCACTCCTCGATAACGATCGTGGAGCCGGCATTGCCGAACTTCTTATCTTCCATCATGTCCTTTACGGCCTGCTTAGCCTCTTCAAGGGTCTGGGCAATGATAACGCCCTTACCAAGAGCAAGACCGTCGCACTTGATAACGATAGGCATAGGCTGTGTCTCAAGGTAATCGAGAGCAGCCTGCTCGTCTTCAAAGATCTCATACTTTGCAGTAGGGATCGAATACTTCTTCATGAGTTGCTTGGAGAAAGCCTTTGAGCTCTCGATGATCGCTGCATTTGCCTTGGGGCCGAATGCTCTGAGGCCTGCTTCTTCCATTCTGTCGACCATACCCAGAGCGAGCGGATCGTCGGGAGCAACGAAGACGAGATCAAACTGCTCTTTCTTCGCGAACTCAACCATGGAATCGAGATCAGTAGCCTTAATATCAACGCATGTAGCGATAGAAGCAATGCCGCCGTTGCCCGGAGCGCAGTAAAGATCCGTTACTCTGGGATCCTGCTTGAGCTTCCAGCATATAACATGCTCTCTTCCGCCGCCGCCTACTACAAGTACCTTCATTTACCTATTCCTCCAAATATACTGTTGGACTTACTTAAGATAGTGCATCCAGGACTTAGCGCCCGTAACTGCTACAAGAGCCTCGATCTCCTTGTGCTTGATGCCGCTAACGAGGATAGCCTCATCGGAAAGATATACACAGCTGTAGCCCTTAACTACGACTTCAGCAGCATTATCCACTCTGATAACGATATCAGTTGTGATCTCATCGTAAGGAGTGATCTCAACGCTCTCAGCCGTCCATGCCCTGTTCTCATAAGGCTTGCTTACTGCAGCCTCAAGAACGTCACCGCATACAGCAGATGCCGTAGGAAGCGTTCCGGCGCCCTGTCCATAGAACATTGCCTGTCCCAAGCTGTTGCCATCAACCATGATAGCATTAAATACGCCGTTAACGTTATATAAAAGATTGCTCTTTTCAACCAAAGCAGGTGCAACATAAGCGATGGGCTTTTCGCCGGCTTCATAAAGAGCGATGAGCTTGATGTCGCAGCCAATCGATGTTGCAAATGCCATATCATCTGTTGTGATCGCGGAAATACCTTCAGCAGAGATCTTCTCAGGTGCAATGTACTCACCGTCATTTGCGATCGTTGAAAGGATAGAGAGCTTTCTCTGAGCGTCGATACCGTCGATATCGGCAGAAGGATTAGCCTCAGCAAAACCGTTCTCCTGAGCCTGCTTCAATGCCGTAACGAAATCTAAGCCCTCATCCTTCATCTGGGAGAGGATGTAATTCGTTGTACCGTTAACGATACCTGCGATCTTCGTGATCTTGTTTGCAGCAAGGCACTTATAAAGAGGTCTGATGATCGGGATACCGCCGCCGACTGCAGCTTCAAACAGATAGCAGCAGTTATTGTTCTTTGCTATCTCGAGAAGTTCAGGTCCCTTTGTGGAAACGAGCTCTTTATTTGATGTAACAACGCTGATACCGGAGGATAACGCACGCTTGGTGTATTCATAAGCGATCCTTGCGCCGCCTATAGTCTCTACTGCGATCTTGATGTCCTTATCTGTGAAGACATCATCCGCATTGTGTGTAACGAGACTTGCGAATCTGCTCTCAGGGAAATCCCTGATGTCAAGGATATACTTTACAACGATCTCTTCTCCTACGCGCTTTGCGATAACATCCTTGTTGATATCCAAGGTCTCGGCTACACCAGAACCTACTGTACCGAAACCCATAATTGCGATGTTAATAGCCATTTCTACTTTTCCTTACCTTTCATTATTCCCTGCTCAGGATCATGCACTTACGCACGCCCGCGAGCTTGGATATATCATTGATTATGTCGTCAACTGTACCATACATTGATACGGTCTCTATGGAGATCGAGATATCTGCAAGGCCGTTGATCGGGATATTCTGATTGATAGTCAGAATATTTGCACGTGATTCCGCAATGGTGCGGATGATCTCAGACAAGATGCCCTGGAAGTTCTCAACAGAAAGAAGGAGTGTAACCTTCTTGCCGCTTGCCGCCTCATAGAACGGAAGGACCGAGTCCTTGTACTTGTAGTATGCACTTCTGGAAAGACCTGTCTTTCTAACCGCTTCGTTTACGGAAGTGGACTCACCGGTGTTAAGACGCTGCTTAACTTCCATTACCTTAATGAAGACTTCAGGCAAAACTCTTTTGTCGACGAGGAAATATTCGGGGTTATCCTGATGCATAAGGTCAAGACCTTTCTATGAGATTTTCGCGCCCAAGTATACTTCCACAGACGGACATTTGTACGCGCCTGACAATATTA
>CACZML010000065.1 GCA_902782235.1 Oscillospiraceae bacterium | reverse complement strand
GTTCATAGAAGAGTGGCAAAACGTCACTTACACACGTTTGGGCTTCAAAGATACGGACCCGGAATTTTATACAGCCAAGGGCGAGCGTGTAAGGTCGAAGTCGGAGATACTGATCGCGGATTCGCTTTTTAGGCACGGGGTGCCGTATCTGTGTGAGTACCCGGTGTACGATAATGGCGTGATCTTTGCGGCGCCGGACTTCAAGTGTCTGAATGTGAGGCTGCGCAAGGAGTACTATTGGGAGCATTTGGGCAAACTCGGCGATCAGGATTATGTGAACCGCAATGCCAATAAGTTCGAAAAATACACGCTCTCGAAGGATTTCGATGAATCAAGCCTGATACTGACTTTCGAGACTGAAACCCACCCTCTGAATACAAAGGTTATTGAGGAAAAGATCCGCAGGTACCTGCTGTGAAGGCCGCGCGAGGGCGCAACCCAAAACGCATATTAAAAGAGGTTGCCCGTCAGGACAACCTCTCATTTAAGTCTTATTAATGCTTTCTCTTGCGAGCTGCTTCAGACTTCTTCTTTCTCTTTACAGAAGGCTTCTCATAATGTTCTCTCTTACGAACTTCTGCAAGAACGCCTGACTTTGCGCAAGAACGCTTAAATCTGCGAAGTGCACTGTCAAGGGACTCGCCTTCCTTAACTTTAATCTCAGACATCTTTATCCCCCCTCTCGTGCGTGGATTTCAAACTCGGATATTATATAGGACGACCGGGGATAAGTCAAACGCCTTATGAGGCCTGCTGTTTTGACGCAGCTTTCTTAGCAGATGCATTTCCCGCAAGTATTCCAATAAAGATTCCCAAAGCTGCCATGGCGGCGCCTGCGAAGATCATGCCGAACTCGGGGCTGTTGAAATGCGAATATTCGTTGAACAGCATGTTAGACAGGCTGAAAGTCGCGTATTCTGCGAGCATGTACATGACGCCGTAGAAGATCAGCATAAACCACTTGGACGGGCCCCACAGGCGGTCTTTGCCGATGAAGAAGGCTGTCACGATGGTTACGACCGGCAGGACAATATAGAATGCCAGGAGCGAATATCCCATAGGGTCGCCCTGCAAAAAATCTTTGCCAAGCCAGAACAGAACTATCAGGAGCACCCAGGCTACGAGATAGACGCCGATTGTGATGATGCGGCTCTTGCGGTTCTGGCTCTTAACTACGTTTGTCGATTCTTCAAGATGTTCAAGATATGTGGATTTCATGTCTTTATCCTCCTTTAACAGGGAGTCTAAGGAAATGGAATAAAGATCGCTCATCTTGACGACGCTGATGATGTCCGGGTAGGACTTGTTGTTCTCCCAGTTCGAGATCGTCTGTCTCGTTACGCCTAATTCTTCGGCGGCCTTTTCCTGGGTGAAGCCTGCTGCATTCCGGGCTGTCCTGATTTTCGATCCTATCTCCATCTCGAAAACTCCTTTCCTTGCCGTTATGGTATTGGAGGATCAGATGCCCGTCTATCAAAACACTTGGACATGGGGCAAAAACCGACGTAAAAATGCTTTTACATCACCTATTTTGCCTTGCTTTGGGGCTTTTTTCAACTTAAGGGATCATTCCCTGAAATAAACGAAATAAGGAATATATTCGGCGTCTTCGAGCTTATAGATCATCTTGCTCTCATAAAGTTCATATCTGTAACCGTGTTCTTCAAGATGTTCCATTCTGCCGGTGGCAACGACAACGTCAGGGACTTTTCCGCGGTAGGTATTTCTTTCGACATCGTCCTTCCAGATAAAGTATGTTTTGCCTTCGTAATCGTTGATATAGATGCTCTCATCGAAATAAGGCGATACCGATATCGAGTAAAAGCCCAGTCCGACGATGTTTGCACCGGCTTCGTGATAGGGCTTAACGATCTGCGCTATTTCCTTTGACGGAGAATAAGGATAACGGTAATCGTAATAGACAGAATAGAATCCCGTAAAGCACTGCACGGAAAGCAGGAATATCACCAGCGCATTGGCCAGGAGGTTGCCGAACTCTTCTTTGTGACTGCCGGTTTTCTTAAATTCATCGCGGAAGATCAACATCAGCGCAACGATAAGGAAAAACAGATAAGTCATGTGCCAAAGTCTCTGGTAAATGAAGATCATGTAAAGCACCAAAGGCATAGACATGACCAGGACTCTGACAATGCAGTGTCTGAAATAGTAGATCAGCAATAAGACTGCGAAAAGCAGGAACAGGTACTGTAACGGTTTGTTGTGAATGCTGAACAATAACGCGTTTGATGCGGAATCAGCAAAGGATAACCTGTTGAGCGTGAAAGAACAGTCAGCCGGCGGCAAAGACAGAATACATATAAGTACTAAAGCAGACCAGTCGCAAAGAAAGTGATTATGAACTTCCTGTTAGAGGCAGCCTTGGTTTTGACGCGCAGCATCATGATGAAATCCCACAGCATGAATGAACATGCGATGATAACGCCGTATGAACTGGACATTCCCAGGAAGAACAGCGACAGATGGTACCTTACAGGCGCTTTGTACCTGTCCTTGTAGAAGAGCACGATGAGCATCATTGCGGGGAAAACCATCGCATATGATCTTGCTGATACCGCGTTCTGGAAAATGACGTAATATGAGAGCGGCAGCATAACTTTTGCAACGACAGGAGCGTCCGTAAAGAAAAGGATCACAACGCCTGCAGCAGTCAGCAAAAGCGGAATGATATAGATATGTCCGTAATCAAGTCCTGCAAGCTGGAAAACCTTGAGCAAAAGATGCCAGACAGGCAGTGTGCCTTCGTATTTGACCGCATATAAAAGACCGGCAAGCGTGTGGTTGTCACGCGCTATAAGCCAGCTCTGCGCTTCATCAGCCCACGGCTCATGATGGCTGCCTGCAAAAATGCCAATGCAAATGAAGGTTATAAAGACGGCGCCATATAAGAACCAGAGCCTGTTCTGTTTTTTCGCGGTCATATGAACTTATGAGAAGAACTTCAAAACCCTTATGGCAAGACCCATATCAGCTTCCCTGCTGTGTGCGGAAACGTCTTTTCTGTTGTGGATCTCTTCACGGTTCTTGTGATAGAACTCGTAAGATCTAAGAAGCATATCCTCGTTCTTCATCGTAGGCTCCCAGCCCAGTTCTCTCTTGATCTTGCTGGTGTCGAAAATAAACGTCGAGGATATCATGTTGTACTGATATACGCCCAGAGGAGAGATTCCAAGGTGATAGCATGCCTTCATCATGAATTTCGCAAATCTCGGAGGGAAATGTGCGAGCTTGGACTTTGATGTGGAGTGGTCTACTACATACTGATATGTGTAATTGAAGCTCTTAACATCATCAGATCCGATATTGAAGACGTCGCTCTTGTTATGTCCCAAAGCGAGCTCACAAGCTCGAGCGAGGTCCTTGGCATAGATGAACTGGTAACGGTTCTCGCCGTTTCCTACAAGCCAGAGCTTCTTGTTGTCGTCAACGAACTCATAAAGGATCGCAAGAAGTCCCAAGCGGCCCTCGTCCATGATCGTAGGGCATCTGAAGATAATGGCATTTACCTTATCAGGTGCTGACAACAAGATCTTCTCGCCTTCGAGCTTGGATCTTCCGTAGATCTCAACCGGTGCGGGCTCTTCCTCCTCTGTTACGAGGTAATCAAAATTCCTTCCCCACAAGCAGTTGCTCGATGTGAATATGATCTTATCAACACCAAACTTAATGGCCATATCGAGGATATTCTGTGTTCCGTCGACATTGGAAGTCCAGAGCTCCTTCATCATCTTGCGCTCATGCGCGAGCATAGCGGCAAAATGGAAAACCGCATCAAATTTATAAGAAGAGAAGATCTTCTCGAGAAGTTCCCTGTCTCTGATATCGCCCTTGAAGCAGATGAATTTCTCATCCTTGAATTCACTGTCACAAAGATCGATATTAACTATCGTGTGGCCCTTGCCGACCATATAACGGGACATGATCTGACCGAAGAAACCTGATCCGCCTGTAACCAAATAAGTACCCATGTATTCCCTCCAACTGTTTATGCGGCAATCAATGCCAAAATGTCTTTAACCAAAAATGCAGCTATAAAGCCGATCGAGATGGCCGGTGCCAATGATATCTTTCTCTTCTTAGATCTTGCAGCGAGCACGAAAATAAAGCCTGCAACGACCGCAACGCCAACAGCAATTACAGAGCCTTTAAAGCCTAAGAAAAGCATGAGGCACATTGCCAGCTTCGTCGGACCGTAGCTTACCTTCGCCTTCATGATCTTTCCGGTAATTGCAGTAGCAATGGCCATAAGAAGTCCCAGCGCAACTGATGCGATGAGGCCCTCTATGGCGAACTTCTGGATGTCCTGTCTGAAGCCGATTGTAATGATCCATACAACGAGGATCGCAGCGAGGAATCCGTCAGGAATAACGCCTGAATCCCAGTCTGCCAAAGACAGTCCGAGGAGGAGCATCTCCAATGCCAGAGCAGCGATTACAGCCGCATCAACAACGCCGTGAAGCGCGAGTGTTACTGCAAACAAGACTCCCAATATTATCTCGAAGATCAGGTCTCTCGGCGGAACCTTGGATCCGCAGTATCTGCACTTACCCTTAAGTGCGATATATGAAATGATCGGGAAAAGATCTGCAGTCGATAACTCGTGTCCGCATGTATCGCAGTGGCTGTGTCCGAGCATCCAGTCCTCGTGACGGACTACACGCCATGCCGTGCATGTGATGAAGCTCGCGAAAACCGCGCCGAACAAAAACGCCAGAAAGATCAGGTAATAGCCTACCAGAGGTATCTGAAACAAAGGGTATGAAAAATCCAAGATAATTGTCCTCCTTAAGCAGACCAATACACATTATTCTTTATTATATAAGATTTTTGCGAATTGTGGCGGAAAAGTGTCAAAATTTCTTCGAGAAAATTAACAAGCGTTCATTCAGCGAACAGAAAAACAGGTTGTGTAACATTGTTACACAACCTGAACACCTTGTGTTTATTGAGTTTCAGGCTCAGACCGTAAAGGTTAATGCCGTCTTTCCGGTCAGGCTTTCCGTGAGACTGTCGGGCTGTCCGAAGCCTACGAAGAACTTAATAACGCCCTGGGCATCGACTTTCTCACCCTTCTCATTAATGACCTTGAATCTGTCAGAAGGGATAACGATCTCGACTGAACCTTCCCCGCCCGCTTCAAGAGTGATCCTGCCAAAGCCTGCAAGTCTTGTATTCTTTACTTCGTTTGGATCGTCTGCCTTCATGTAGACCTGGACTACTTCAGATGTCCTGATATCACCCTTATTTGCTACAGAAGCCTTAACAGTAATCCCGTCAACCTTATCGCCTGTATATTCAACGGATGTGATATCCATCTTGCCGTATGTGAGACCGAAGCCGAACGGATAGAGAGGCTCTGTCTCAAGGTAACGGTATGTTCTGCCTTTCATTGAGTAATCCTCAAAGTCAGGAAGATCGTTTGTATCCTTATAGAAAGTTACGGGGAGCTTGCCTGAAGGATTGACCTTGCCGAAGATGATGTCGCCAATTGACTGGCCGCCCCTTGCGCCCGGATACCATGCCTGAAGGACTGCAGAAGCCTTGTCATTAAGAGCACTTAAGTCCATGGCTGAACCGGCGATAACTACAGTGATGAAAGGCTTGCCGGATGCGATGACCGTATCGATCAGTTTGCGCTGGGTCTTAGGGAATAAGAGATCCGGCTTGTCGCCTGATCTGTACATATTGCCCTGGTCGCCCTCTTCACCCTCAAGAGTCTCGTTAAGACCGATCACAAGAATGACAAGGTCTGATCTGCTCATGACAGCTTTTGCCTCAGCGATCCTGTGATAATCACGTGAGAGAACGTCAGGCTTGGTAAGGCTTAAGTCACAGCCTTCGGAGTAAAGGATCCTCACATCGTCTCCTGCGGCGTTCCTGATGCCCTCTAAGGCCGTTATGTATTCGGATGATGTTCCATAGTAGTTTCCGACGAGGCAGGCTCTGGAATCAGCGTTAGGGCCGATTACGGAGATGACCTTGGTCTTATTCTTATCGATAGGAAGGATACCGTCATTCTTAAGAAGAACGATGCTCTCATCGGAAGCTCTTTTCGCAACAGCGATATTCTCCTTCGTCTCAACATCAAGATATGAGAGACCGTCGAATTCAGTCTCGTCGAACATGCCTAAGATGAATCTTGTGGTAAAGAGCCTTACAGCAGCCTGCCTGATCGTCTCCTCAGATACGAGGCCTTTGTTGTAAGCGCTCATGAGATGGAGATATGTACAGCCGCAGTTAAGGTCACAGCCCTTGTTAAGTGCGAGTGCGGCGCTCTCCTCGTTATTCTTTGTTACCTTGTGATGCTCATGGAAGTCTCTGATTGCCCAGCAGTCTGAGACGATATGTCCTTCAAAATCCCACTTGTCGCGGATGACATCCTGAAGATAAGAATGACCGCAGCAGGGTTCGCCGTTGGTCCTGTTGTAGGCACCCATTACGGACTCAACCTTTGCTTCCTTAACGCATGCTTCGAAAGCAGGCATATATGTCTCATAAAGATCCTTGTCGCTGCATGTGGCGTTGAACTGGTGTCTTACAGCCTCAGGTCCTGAATGGACTACGAAGTGCTTTGCGCACGCAGCAGTCTTCATGTATTCGCCGTCGCCCTGAAGGCCCTCAATAAAAGGAACAGCGAGATTGGAGATAAGCACCGGATCTTCTCCGTATGTCTCCTGGCCTCTGCCCCACCTTGGGTCTCTGAAGAGGTTTACGTTAGGTGACCAGAAAGTAAGTCCCTTGTAGATATCGCGGTCGCCGTTTGCCTTGTATTCGTTGTATTTTGCACGGCCTTCGTTAGCGCAGACCTCGCCTACTTCGCCCATGAGTTCAGTATCGAAAGTTGCACCAAGTCCGATCGCCTGGGGAAAGCTCGTTGCCGTGCCGGCTCTTGCTACTCCGTGCAGAGTCTCATTCCACCAGTTGTACTCAGGGATACCGAGTCTCTCGATCGCAGGAGAGTCGTATCTGAGCTGCGAACAAGCCTCTTCGATGGTCATTTTGCTAACTAATTCTTCAGCTCTTTGCCTGGCTTTTTCTCTGTTCATAGCAGTATTCTCCTGTCTTCGAAAATATGATGTTTTAATTCTACATTATCCGAAAATCGTTATGTATCAGATTCCGATTTGATATTTTACATATTTTGCTATTTTCTTGGCCAATCAGGCTTGAAAATGCCTAAATCAGTATATAGAATTGTATCATTGACGCTTCACGAATGGGGAATTATAAATGCAGTTTAACGATAACTCTGTGCCTGGTAAGTACCAGCAGCCTATCGGCAGTTTTGCAGGCCGTATTGTCAGCAATGACGTTGAAGAAGTTGATTTTATCCCAGGCGCAAATATGCGTATCTGGTACAACAACCGCTCTGAGGACTACCCTGTCCACAAGCACAGTTGTCTTGAGATCACTATCCCTATCGAGAAGTCATACACTTATATTTTCGATGACAGAACGATAATCCTTAAGGAGAAAGAGATCCTTATGGTACCGCCGGATATGCTCCATAAGATTGCAGGAACAAAGTCCGGCATCAGATTCATCTATCTGTTCAATGTTGATTTTCTTAAGGGATTCTTCGACTATGATGAATTCAAGAAGCTTATAAAAGAACCTCTTCTCATCACTCCGGAGACACATCCTGAAGTGTACAATCTTATTTTCGAGAGGTTCATGGAGATAAACGATCTCTACTTCTTCTACTCGACAACGGTAAAAGAGATCTCGATCTTCAGCAAGCTCATGGATGTCTTCGGAATGCTCATGAAGAAGGATTATTCCGACAGCCTTGTAGTCATCCAGAACGATAAGCAGCGCGAAGTCTACATCAAGTTCAAGTCACTTGCTGAATGGCTCGCTATGCACAGTTCTGAGAACGTCTCCATGGATGAGGCAGCTAATCACGTTGGTTATTCCAAGTTCCATTTCGCGAGACTGTTCAAGGAATATACGGGCATGACATTTAACGACTATCAGACTACGTTAAAGCTCAAAGAGGTCGAGAGACAGCTTACGGATACAGATCTTCAGATCAGCGATATCGCAATGTCCTGCGGCTTCAATAACCTCACCTCATTATCCCGCTGCTTCAAGAAGCAATACGGCTGCTCCCCTTCCCAGTTCAGAAACAGGATCAGAAGAACGAAGAAGAAATAAAAGCGAAAAAGAATATACAAGGCCGGTTCCCACTAAGGAGCCGGCCTTTTTAATTGCTTTTTCTGACATAAAAAACTGCGTCTTTGAGGAGGCAATTATCAAAGACGCAGCGTATAAGTTTTGTTTGTATCAGCTTAAGCTGATGTAAGTCTTATGACTTGACACCACCCAAAGCAACACCTTCAACGATGTACTTGGAGAGGAAAGCGTAAACAACGATCAACGGAAGAACTGTAGCAAGGAGTCCTAAGTAGATAGCGCCGTACTCTTTCTTATAAATATCACCGTTAAGCAAAGCTACCATGACAGGGAGTGTCTTCTTATTCTTATCAGTAAGAAGGATCATAGGTGTGAAGAGGTTATTCCAGCTTCCTACATAAGCGAAGATAGCCTGTGTAGCGATAGCGGGCTTCATGAGCGGAATAACGATCTGGTTAAAGATTCTGAACTCTCCTGCACCGTCGATTCTAGCGGACTGTACGATCTCCATTGAGAGCGAAGCCTGCAGGTACTGACGCATGAAGAATACAACCATAGGAGCGGCAATAGAAGGGATGATGAGAACAGAAAGCTTGTTGATCATACCGATCTTGTATGCCATCTGATAGAAACCGATCATAGTAACTGTGCCCGGAATCATCATGACTGCCATGATCATAGCATTGAATCCATCTCTGAGCTTCCACTCATATGCTGTGATTGCATATGCTGTGAGGCATGAGAAGTAAACGTTAAGAATTGTACTTAAAGTAGCAACGATAAAGGAGTTCTTAAAACCAACACCAGGGTGGAATGCATCCTTACTTGTGATGATCTTCCAGTTGTTCTTCAAGTTAGCAAAAGGATGCTCGGAAACAAGAGACAATGTGCTGGACTGAACTTCGAATGTGCTCTTATAAGAGTTTGCGATCAACATGACGAAGGGGAACAACGTCATGATGGAGAAGATGATTGAGACAATATAGATAAATACCTTAAGAATTGTCTCATTTCTCTTCATAGAAGATAATTTTGTTTCTTTAGCCATTACAGTTCACCTCAAAAACCTTTCTTTGCAGCTCTTATCTCTGCTCTTCTAAGCTTCTTGAGCTTAGCCTCGTCCTTATCTCTCATGATGAAGAAGAGGATGGAAGAAAGAACAACAATAATGAGGAACAAGATGACGGAAGCAGCTGCAGCTCTGTTATAGAGGTAGGAACCGTCAAATGCCTGGTTTCTGATGTACATGTTAGTTGTAAGAGCAGCACCGTTAGCTGTCTTAGGTCCGACTAACAACTGCGGAATATCGAACATGTTGAGACCGCCGATGAGTGATGTTACGAGAACGAACAACATGATCTGACGGATACAAGGAATCGTAATCCTGAAGAATGTCTGCACTCTGTTCGCACCATCGATTTCAGCAGCTTCGAAGATCTCAGGGCTGATACCGATAACGCCTGCGATAAGGTTAACCATTGTATGACCATACCACTGGAAGAACTGAACGAATGCAACGATAAATTTAATAGGCCATTCATATGCAAGGAAGTTGTAAGCCTTATCAGCAGATGTTCCGTTGAAGAGCTGGTTAACCGCACCTACAGGATAACCGAACAACTTAGCGAACAAGATAGCCATTGTAGCAGCTGTGATGATGTTAGGCATGTAGAACAGGATCTTGAATAAGCCTGTGCCCTTAACCTTGGATCTTCTGTCTGTAAACCAAGCGGTGAACAAGAGGGCGAAACCCAGCTGCGGAACGAAGTTCAAGCCCCAAATGATCCATGT
>CACZML010000064.1 GCA_902782235.1 Oscillospiraceae bacterium | reverse complement strand
TGCTTCAGCTGCGGGAGCTTCTGCTTCAGCCTTTACTTCTTCTGCTGCGGGTGCTGCAACGGGTGCTTCACCGCCTTCTTCCTGCTTCTTCTCTGCAACTGCCTTTACGAGCATAGCAAGCTTCGTAAAAGGGAAGAGCAAAGAATATGCAACCTGTGTCTGGAGTGTTGTCGGATCCGGTACCTTGGACAGTGCGATAACTTCATCAAGTGTAGCTACCTTGCCGTCAATGATGCCGCCCTTGATCTCCATGGGCTCAATATTCTCGCTGTATTTAGCAAGAACCTTTGCAGGAGCAATGATGTCATCAGAGTAACCTACTGCTGTAGGGCCCTTGAATACGTCATCAAGTCCTTCAAAGCCAAGCTCGCCGAAAACGCGTCTGAGAACTGTGTTCTTGATTACTTCGAACTTAACGCCGTTCTTACGAAGCTCTGCACGCATCTCTGTGTCCTGAGCTACAGTAAGACCACGTGTTGCTACGAAAACATAAGTTGTAGCACCCTTGAGCTCTGAAGAAAGCTCTTCAACACGCTGCTGCTTAGCTGCCAGAATCTTTTCACTGGGCATATTGGTTTTTTCCTCCTTGTTTTATTTCTATTAAAGACCCCCCTGGGTAACCTGACAGGTCAAACCAAGGGGGACGAATTAATCCTTTAATAGAACTAATAGCTCCTTCCTCGGCCGGCCGTCCGTTGAACGGACATTTCAGAAATCATATTGCAATGAATTCACCCGCTGTCTTTGGCAGGAAAGGTATTTAATTGTTAAGTAGTTCGTATCAGGAGAACTTTGTGGAGTTTACCTTGATACCAGGGCCCATCGTTGTTGCGATTGAGCAATTCTTGATGTACTGACCCTTAGCTGCTGCCGGCTTAGCCTTGATGATAGCTTCCATGAGAGCCTTGATGTTCTCTTCGAGCTTCTCAGGTCCGAAAGAAACCTTGCCGACGGGGCAGTGAATGATGTTGGACTTGTCGAGTCTGTACTCGATCTTACCGGCCTTAACTTCGTTAACTGCCTTTGTAACGTCCATAGTAACTGTTCCGGCCTTAGGGTTAGGCATTAATCCCTTAGGACCCAAAACCTTACCTAACTTACCGAGCTTACCCATCATGTCAGGTGTAGCGATGATAACGTCGAAGTCGAACCAGTTCTCCTTCTCGATCTTAGCAATCATATCGTCATCACCAACGAACTCAGCGCCTGCAGCCTTAGCTTCGTCAGCCTTAGGTCCCTTAGCGAGAACCAAAACTGTCTTTGTACGGCCTGTACCGTGAGGAAGAACTACAGCACCTCTAACCTGCTGGTCAGCGTGTCTGGAGTCAACACCGAGTCTAACATGGAGCTCTACAGTCTCATCGAACTTAGCCTTACCTGTCTCACAAACAAGCTTAGCTGCTTCAGAAGGATCATAGAGTGTGGATCTGTCTACGAGCTTTGCGAGCTCAGCATATCTCTTGCCTTTTTTCATGCTCTATTCTCCTTTCTTACTGCTTTACAACGATTCCCATGGAACGTGCTGTACCTGCTACCATTCTTGCGCAAGCTTCTACGTCTGCTGCATTAACGTCAGGCATCCTTCGTGATGAACGTGAACGAACGGTCTGCATAAACTGTAATGATTACAGGAATGATGAGACCTGCGTCCTTAGCTGTTCTCTCGTTGAACTCTTTGACAAACTGAGCGATGTTAATACCGTGCTGTCCAAGAGCTGGTCCGACCGGCGGCGCGGGTGTTGCTTTGCCTGCAGGTATCTGAAGCTTTACATAACCTGTGACTTTTTTAGCCATACTGGCCACCTCCCAAATAAAATTTTCTTATTATCAATGACCCGTAGGTCAAAAATAAACTTAATTAAACTTTTCTTACCTTAATGAAGTCGAGCGTTACAGGTGTCTCACGGCCGAACATGGATACCGTAACAGTAACCTGCTGCTTCTCTTCATTGATGTCCTTAACAATAGCCTTGCTGTCCTTGAAGGGACCGTCTGTGATGATGATAAGATCGCCGATGCGATAATCAACTTCAACAGTTGAAGGAATAATGAGACCCATCTTTACCAAGTCTTCTTCCGTCATCGGAGTGGGCTTGTTCGGGTCAGGTGCTACGAAGCCCGTAACACCGTTGGTATTACGGATCTTGTACCAGAGATCCTTATCAACCTTATCATTGTTGCCGTAAACGAGCTTCAAGAAGATATAGTTGGGGAATCTCAGCTTCTCAACTTCCTTACGCTTGCCGTTCTTGGTCTCTACTACGATATCCGTAGGAAGATAGACCTCCTGGATAATGTTCTCCATATCCTGGGCCTTAGCATAATTCTCTATGGAAGTCTTAACTTTCTTCTCATATCCGCCGAAGGTATGAATTATATACCACTTGGCTTCATTATTATCCGGCATTTATATACTCCTAAATCAAGCTTAGCCTTCTGCTGAAGGTTCAGTCTCCTCTGAGGTCTCAGGTGCTGCTGTTGTCTCTGCAGTTGTCTCTGCAGCAGTTGTTGTTGCAGCTGTTGTCTCAACTACATCGTAGAATCCAACCTTATCAAGGATCCAGCGTCCGCCGTTACCGATAAGTGTGAGGTAAACAGCGAAGAATACGATTACGAGCAAAACAACTGCAGCGGTCTTAGCAAGCTTCTCGCCTGTAGGCCACGTAACGCGCTTCAACTCTGCAAATACGTCAGAAACCTTCTTTATAAAGCGCTTGAAAAAATTACCTTTTTTATCAGCCATCTTACGTACCTGTTAAGAATTACTTGGATTCCCTGTGAATTGTGTGCTTACGGCAGAAGGGGCAATACTTCTTGAGCTCTAATCTCTCTGTATTGTTCTTCTTGTTCTTGTATGTCTGATAGTTTCTCTGCTTGCACTCTGTGCATGCGAGAGTAAGCTTATCGCGAGCTCCGGCCTTTGCCATGGTACAAATACCTCCAAACGTAGTGTTTCAGGGCTTTTCAGGGTCCCCGTGCGCAAATTTCCGCGCAACTAAAAACAAGACCTGAACGGTCTAGCGCGAAGATTGTATCACAGACCAGGGGATAAAGTCAACGAAAATATTGATGATTAGGGCATTTTTAAGCCTTAACCTCTGCGCGATCTGAGTTCAGCCTCGACGTCATCCAATGTGATGCCTCTGTCAGCCATGAGGACCAGAAGATGATATTC
This sequence comes from Oscillospiraceae bacterium, assembly GCA_902782235.1. Taxonomy (GTDB): domain Bacteria; phylum Bacillota; class Clostridia; order Saccharofermentanales; family Saccharofermentanaceae; genus Saccharofermentans. Next base: position 8,463 of record CACZML010000064.1, on the reverse strand, counting down.
AAGATCTGCGATCTCCTGGATCGTTGCTTTTCTGTCTCTCTGGGAAGCGGCGATTACTACCTCAACTGCCTCTTCACCGAGCTTTTTGGAGATCTTATCCGTACCCTTGTCGAAAAGGTAATTAGTATAAGAACCCTCTACGGGATGTTCCTTACGATCCAAAATAACGCTGTAAAGCTCTCTCATGATATCCATCTTTTATTCCTCCTCGTTTTGGGACAGGTCCCAATTGTTCAATTCTGTATAAAAACATGTCCTGTTTCCTGTATGGCATGCTGCTCCTGTCTGGTCGATCTTATAAAGGAGCGTATCCTTGTCACAGTCGATGTATGCCTCGATGACTTTCTGGAAGTGACCTGAGGTCTCACCCTTCTTCCAGAGGGAATCCCTTGATCTGGAATAGTAGTGCATGTAACCGGTCTCGCATGTAAGGCAGAAAGCCTCTTCGTTCATGTAAGCCATCATGAGGACCTGGTTATTTTCGAAGTCCTGTGTGATAGCAGGTACAAGACCGTCGGAGTTCTTCTTCATTTTCGCCCACATCTCATGGGGATCAAGTCTCATACCGCTCATAAAACCCTCCTTACGGGGATTCCTTCACCTTCGAGATAATCCTTAAGATCGGAGATCTTGATCTCGCCGAAGTGGAAAAGGCTTGCTGCAAGTACCGCATCAGCCTTGCCGATATTGATCGCATCGGCAAAATCCTTCATTGTTCCGGCACCGCCTGAAGCGATTACGGGTACTCCGACGCTCTCGGAGATGAGGGATGTGATCTTGTTATCGTAACCGGACTTTGTTCCGTCCTTGTCCATCGAAGTTAAGAGGATCTCGCCCGCACCTAATGATACGGCCTTCTTAGCCCACTCCAGAGCATCAATGCCTGTAGGCTTTGTTCCGCCGGCAATAACGACTTCATAGCCTGAAGAGAAGCCCGTCTCTCTTGCCTTTACGTCGATAGCGCAGACGATGCACTGTGAACCGAACATGCCGGAAGCTTCCTTGATGAAGCCCGGGTTCTTAACAGCTGCGGAATTAAGGGAAACCTTATCTGCTCCTGCGTTAAGAAGCTCTCTTATATCTTCAACTGTCCTTATGCCGCCTCCGATGGTAAACGGGATAAAGACTTCATTGGCAACTCTTCTTGCCATCTCAACAGTCGTGCCTCTTGATTCGATGGTGGCAGTGATGTCAAGGAAAACGAGCTCATCAGCGCCTGACTGGTTATATGTCTTTGCGCACTCGACGGGATCGCCGGCATCTCTTAAAGATACGAAGTTAACGCCCTTGACGACTCTGCCGTCTTTGACGTCCAGGCAAGGGATTATACGTTTTGTAAGCATTTTGCCAGGTCCACCTTTCCTTCGTATATTGCTTTTCCGATGATGACTCCGGCACATCCGGATGTCTTTATGAGCTCAACGTCTTCATTGGAACCGATTCCGCCTGAAGCTATTACGTTAAGTCCTGTTGCCTCTACAAGTTCCTTTGTGGCAGCTACCGCAGGGCCTGTGAGCATTCCGTCTCTTGCGATATCGGTAAATACAACTGTCGTTGCGCCGATCTCCTTGCACTTCAATGCAAAGTCGACAGCCTTGAGTTCTGAATCAGCTGTCCAACCGTCTACTGATACGAAGCCGTCGTGGGCATCGATACCGATAGCGACTTTATCGCCGAATCTCTCTATGGCTTTTCTTGTAAATTCAGGATCCTTAACTGCAGCTGTACCGAGGACTGCCCTTGATACGCCGTATTCTTCGATCCACTTTGCGAGAGTATCCATGTTGCGGATACCGCCGCCTGTATCGACCTTAAGGCCTGTCTTTATTGAGATCTCCTTGATGATCTCGTGGTTCTCGGGGACTCCGCTTTTCGCTGCATCAAGATCTACTACATGGATCCATGTGGCTCCTGCTTCCTTGAACATGAAAGCCTGGTCCAGAGGTGAATCATTGTAGATTGTTACGTCGTCGTATCTGCCCTGCTTGAGCCTTACGCACTTGCCGCCGATGAGGTCGATTGCGGGTAGGATTATCATGCTTTTGTCTCCGAAACGAATTTTCTAAGGATATTAAGGCCGGCCTCGCCGCTCTTCTCGGGATGGAACTGCATTCCGAAGATATTGCCGCGCTCGAAAGATGCACAGTACTTGATGCCGTATTCCGTCTGTGCAGCGGTATCTTCAGCCTGGCCCAGCTGGCAATAGTAAGAATGTACGAAGTAAACATAATCGCCTTCGGTAAGGAGCCTGCCGGTTACGTCAACGAGTTTGTTCCAGCCCATCTGCGGAACCTTGAGGCCGTTGTCGGGGAAGCGTCTTACAAATCCAGGAATGATGCCGAGGCCTGATACGACGCCCTTTGTCTCTCTTCTCTCGAGGCTGTTCTCTTCAGAACCTTCGAGCATTAGCTGCATTCCAAGACAGATGCCTAAGAAAGGCTTGCCTGAATTGGCGATCTCGATAAGAGGCATTACCAGATCTCTTGCCTGAAGCTCGTCCATGGCAGGAGCAAAACTGCCTACGCCGGGAAGGATTACTCCCGAAGCGTCATAAAGATCGTCTGCATTGGATGTGATGATGCAGTCACTGCCGATGTGCTTAAGAGCTTTCTCGACAGAGCCCAAATTGCCCATTCCGTAATCTACTATTGCTATCAAAGGATCAGATTTCCTTTCCTGTAATACGTGAGTAGCACTCACGGTACTTTTCAGCCGTCTTGTCGATGATCTCCTGAGGGAGGTGCGGAGCAGGATATGTCTTATCCCAGTCGAGTGTCTCGAGCCACTCTCTTAAGAACTGCTTGTCGAAGCTCTTCTGTGCGTGGCCGGGCTCATACTCTGCTGCATCCCAGAATCTTGAAGAGTCAGGTGTGAACATCTCGTCGCATACTGTGAGGACGCCGTCGATCTTACCGAACTCGAACTTTGTATCAGCAAGGATGAGGCCCTTTGTGAGTGCGAACTCGGATACCTTCTTATAAAGTGCAAGAGATGCATCTCTTAAAGCGGAAGCATCCTCTTCGCCGATCAGGTCAACGAGCTGCTCATATGTGATGTTGATATCGTGGCCCTCATCAGCCTTGGTGGAAGGTGTGAACAAAGGCTCAGGGAGCTTGTCACCCTGGAGCATTCCCTCAGGCATCTTGATTCCGCCGACTGTGCCGGACTTCTTGTATTCCTTGAGAGCAGAACCTTCAAGATAGCCTCTTACGATGCACTCTGCAGGAAGCATCTGCGCCTTCTTAACGAGCATGGATCTTCCCTGGAGCTCTTCCTTATATTTATCGAAGCCCATAGGATACTTGGAAACATCAGTTGTGATGACGTGATTCGGAATGATGTCCTTTGTGAAATCAAACCAGAATTCAGAGATCGATGAAAGAACTCTTCCCTTGTCGGGGATCAGCTCGTCGAAAATAACGTCGAAAGCTGAGATCCTGTCAGTAACGACCAGAAGGAGTGAATCTCCGAGATCGTAGATGTTTCTTACCTTGCCCTTTGAGAGCATCGGCTGATCGATGAAATCAGTATCCTTAATAAGCATTTATGTATCCTCCAAAAATTATAATGCGCCTTTAGTTGAGATGACCTGGCCTTCAAATCTCGGGTCGATCTCCGTTGCTTCCCTCAAAGCCCTTGCAAGTGCCTTGAACATTGCCTCTGCCTTGTGGTGATCGTTAGCGCCATAAGGGCATGCAATGTGCAGTGTAATTCCCGCATTGAAAGCAAAGCTTCTGAAGAACTCTTCGAAAAGCTGTGTATCCATTGTTCCGCAGAACTCGTCTGCGAAGTCACAATCGAAAACAAGATATGCCCTGCCTGAGATATCAAGTGAGCATGTTCCCAGTGCCTCATCCATCGGGATGGAAGCTGAGCCGTAACGTCTGATGCCGGCCTTATCGCCGATAGCTTCATTGAAAGCCTTGCCCAGAACGATACCGACGTCTTCTACTGAATGATGAGCATCCACCTGAAGATCGCCCTTGCAGGAGATATTCATGTCGATTCCGGAGTGCTTTGAAAGAGCAGTGAGCATGTGGTCGAAGAAACCGATACCTGTATCGATATTGTTCTCGCCCTTGCCGTCAAGGTTAATGGAAACCTTGATGTCAGTCTCTTTTGTCTGTCTTGCGATCTCAGCTGTTCTCGGCATTTTTGACCTCCTCTTTGATGGCATCGATGAGAGCTCTCATCTCTTCGTCAGTACCTATCGTTATTCTCAGATATTCGTTAAGCACGGGCTTATTGAAATATCTTACAAGTATACCTTTATTGCGGAGATTTTGGTACAGTGTTCCGCAATCCATGGGGGGCTTTGCGTATACGAAGTTTGCTGATGAAGGCGGCATTGTAAAACCGATCTCAGCAAGCTCTTTTGCGGCCCATGTTCTTGTGGCAATGATCTTATTTCTCGTCTCGTTGTAGTAATCAACATCCAGAAGTGCTGCCTCGGCAACTGTCTGTGCAAGACGGTCAACGGGATAGGAGTTGAATGAATCCCTTGCTCTCTTAAGTCCTTCGATAAGTTCCTCCGAACCTACCGCATAACCAAGTCTGATTCCCGCAAGGGAGAATGCCTTGGAAAGTGTCCTTATAACGCAGATGTTATTGTACTTGCCGATCAGGGATACTGCCGACTCGTAGTTCTCCTCGAAAGCAACATAAGCTTCGTCAACGATAACTACTGAATCAGGGTTTGCCTTTGCGATCTTCTCTACTTCAGAAACCGCGATCGCCCTTGATGTAGGCGCGTTGGGGTTCGCGAAAACGATACCGCAGTTGGGCACTCCGATGTAATCGTCAGGATCAAGACGGAAGTCTTCCTTCAAAGGGATCGTCTTTCTTCTGATATCGTAGAACTCTGAAAAAACAGGATAGAAGCTGTAGCTGTAATCAGGCATCAGGACAGGGAGTCCCGTGAGTGCCTTCTTCTCGAAGAATGTCTGGAATGCGATTGCGAGAACTTCATCAGAACCGTTTCCGCAGAAGATATTCTTTTCGCTCACGCCGTCAAACTTGGCGGCAGCCTTCATAACGATAGTTGAATTTGTATCAGGATAGAGCCTTAAGTCAGCAAGGTTGAATCCATCCAGAGCTTCCTTTACCTTAGGTGAAGGCGGATAAGGATTCTCATTGGTGTTGAGCTTTATCACCTTCTGACCCGGCTTCGGCTGCTCGCCTGCGACGTAAGGCTCTATGTCATTAATCAGTTTGTTCCAATATTTACTCAATTTATCAGTCCTCGAATCTGGCTCTGACGGCAGCTGCGTGACAACCTAATCCCTCGCTGTCAGCAAATGCTGCTACGTCTTTATAAACTTCCTTGAGCATCTCCTCGTTGTAGTTGATGACGCTCATCTTCTTATAGAAATCACCTGTGTTAAGAGGTGAGAAGAACCTTGCTGTTCCTGATGTAGGAAGCGTGTGGTTCGGTCCTGCGAAATAATCTCCCAAGGGCTCGGGTGAATAGTTTCCAAGGAACATTGCACCGCAGTTGTTGATCTTGTTGGAGAACATCTCAGGGTTCTCAACGCAGAGTTCCAAGTGCTCGGGCGCGATCTCTTCCGAGAAGCTTACCGCTGTATCAAGACTGTCGCATACGATGATTGCGCAGTAATCCTCCATGGACTTGGCGAGGATCTCTTTCCTCTCAGCCATCTCGGAACGCTTGTCGGCAAGCTCTAAGACCTTCTCTGCAAGTTCTCTTGAATCCGTAAGAACGATTGCAGATGCCATCTTGTCGTGTTCTGCCTGTGAGAGCATGTCTGCAGCAACGAAGTCAGGATTAGCAGTCTTATCAGCAATGATCAGGATCTCTGAAGGGCCTGCGAACATATCGATGTCGACCTGTCCGTAAACAAGGCGCTTAGCGGTATTAACATAGATGTTGCCGGGGCCGCAGATCTTATCAACTCTCGGAACTGTCTCTGTGCCGTAAGCCATAGCTGCGATAGCCTGTGAACCGCCCATTCTGTAGATCTCTGTAGCGCCTGCGATGGAAGCAGCGGCGAGAATTACAGGTGCGATCGTTCCGTCTTTTCTCGGAGGTGTCGCGAAAACGATCCTCTCAACACCTGCAACAGATGCAGGGATAACGTCCATCAATACGGTGGACGGAAGAGGTGCCGTACCGCCCGGAACATAAACGCCCGCAATGGAGATAGGTCTTACGCGGACACCGATCTTTGCGCCCTTGCCGCAGTCCATCATGAAGCCATGTTCCTTCTGCTCCTCGTGGAATCTTCTGATATTGGAAGCTGCCTTCTTCATTACAGTAAGAAGCTCGGGATCAAGACTTGCGATAGCATCATCGATCTCCTTCTGTGTAACTCTTAACCGGTCAGCTGTAAGCTTTACCTTGTCAAACTTCTCGGTGTATGCCAGAAGCGCTTCGTCACCGTTCTCTCTAATGTTATCGATTACGTCCTGGACAACTGTGATGACGGGCTTTAAGTCCATCTTGCCTCTTACGCCAAGACTCTGAACCGTTGCTTTAAGGTTCTCTTTTGTACCTTCGATTAATTTGCAGCGCATGTTATATCCCCCTTTACGCTTCTTCTTGTTCTTCTGCCAGGATCTTCTTCATTTTCGCGATCATGGGCTTTATCTCGTCTTCCTTCATCTTCATCGAGACTCTGTTAACCACGAGTCTCGCGCTGATATGGGCGACGGTCTCAAGGACATCAAGTCCGTTCTCATAAAGAGTTCTTCCGGACTCAACGATATCAACGATCACTTCTGCAAGACCTGTAAGAGGCGCGAGCTCTACAGAACCGTTGAGCTTAATGATCTCAACGCTCTCGCCCTTAACGCCTTCGAAATAACTTCTTGTGATATTGGGATACTTCGTGCCGACTCTCTTGTTGGGAATCTCATCGAGCTTATCCTTAAGCTCTGCAGGACCTGCAACACACATTCTGCACTTGCCGAGACCAAGATCCAGAACTTCATAGAGCTGTCTGCCCTCTTCGAGCAATGTATCCTTACCGACAACTCCGATATCGGCTGCGCCGTATTCAACATATGTGGGCACATCGGAAGGCTTGGAAAGAATGAATCTCAATCCTGCTTCCTTATCTTCCAAAATAAGCTTTCTGGACTTATCTCTTGCAGCTGATACGTCGTATCCTGCCTTTTCCATAAGATCCAGTGTCTGGTCGGCAAGCCTGCCCTTGGGTAAAGCAATAGTAAGCATCAGGCGTTACCTCCGTTCATATACATAACTGTTTCTATTCCTTTTTCCTTCGCATAGTTCTCGAGTGCTTCCTCGTCCATGCCTGTCGTATCAATGATCGCGGGCGTTCCCTCAGCTCTCAGAGCTTCAGCTGTGATAGTTGCAGCTTCGAAGTCGCCTCCGACTATAACCTTCGCGCCTGCTGCAGGAGCGAACTTCTCCTGTCTCATAAGAGCAGTGATCGAGAGTGTGAGTGAGATGGAGAAACCGACTGCCTCGATCTCCTTGCCGAAAGATTTAGCGACGTCGTCATATCTTCCGCCTGCAAAGATCGGGAAACCGACCTCATATGTGTAGCCCTTGAAGACCATTCCGGTATAGTAGTCGCTGCTCTCGATAAGGCCTAAGTCAACTGAAACATACTTAAGGAAACCGTATCTTTCCATGATGTCCAGGATCTCCTTAAGGTTGCCGAGAGCTTCCTTAGCACCCTCATCAGTAATCCTCGGGAGGATCATGTCGATCGTATCGTATGTTCCGCCGGACTCTGTGAGCATCTGCAAAGTCTCTTTGTCTTCCTTGCTGATGTCGAGCTTCTCGAGCGTTACTGTATCTCTGTTAGCGATAGCATTCTTGATCTTGATCTGCTCTTCTTTTCCCATACCGAGCTGCTTCATAAGTCCCTTATAGAACTTAACCTGGCCGATGGAAACCTGAAGATCCGTGATGCCGATCTCAAGCGCAGACTTGATAGCGATTGCAAGAACTTCAGCATCGGACTTCGCGCCCGTTGCACCAAGGAGCTCAATGCCGCCCTGTGTAAAGCCGGAGAGCTTGCCGCCGCCCTGCTTGCCTGCTCTGTACATATTCTCGATATATGAATAACGTGCAGGAAGTGTCTCATTCCTTCCTGCGCAGAATCTTACAGTAGGAATAGTTCCGTCGTAACGGTTGCAAAGGAGGCTTCCCTTGCTGTCAGTAAACTTATAGAGATTCTCTTCAGGAACGAATTCCTTATAAACATCGAAATACTCGACTCCGGGAGTCTCGATCTCTTCATAGCCGTTTAAAAGGAAGAGATTTCTAAGCTTGGATTCGAGCTCGCGCTTAAATCCGCAAATGCCCGGAAACTGGTCGTTAAAGCCGTCCGGCGTGTAATACTTGTTTCCCATATACTTTCTCCAATTCTATTATGCTCATATTTTACTTGTGCGGCTTACACAAAACAAATGACGATAGCATGTCATTTTCACCGACTCTTTAGTCGACTAAAGGATTATAATTGTACA
>CACZML010000063.1:12387-13630 GCA_902782235.1 Oscillospiraceae bacterium | reverse complement strand
TGCTGCAACTACGGGTGAAGGTGTGGGAGAACCTGTAGGTGTGGGTGTTCCCTCACCTGTTCCGCCGTTCTCTGTTCCACCGTTGGATGTTGTGGTAGCGCCGGTCTCGTTATTAACTGTTGTAGTCTGACCGATTATACCTGCAGCAGCGCCTGCGCCAGCTCCCGCACCATTGTTATTCGGATCAGATGCGTTTGAGTTTGTGTTGTCAGGTGCCAGTGTTTCTGTCGGCTTAGGTGCCTCAGTCACTAACAATGTTGTTACAGAGGTTGTAGAATCAGCTGCCTGTGTGTTAGTAGGAGCTTTTGTATTTGTCGGCTTCGGCTTCTTTGTCGCAGTCGGCTTGGGTGCTTTTGTATTTGTAGGCTTGGGAGCCTGTGTATTCGTGTTTGTAGGAGCCGTTGTATTTGTAGGCTCCGGCTTCTGTGTAGCAGTCGGATTAGGCTTCTTTGTAGCTGTAGGCTTCGGCTTCTGTGTAGCCGTAGGGTTAGGCTTCTTTGTAGCTGTAGGCTTCGGCTTCTGTGTAGCCGTAGGGTTGGGCTTCTTTGTAGCTGTAGGTTGCGGCTTCTGCGTAGCAGTCGGGTTAGGCTTCTTTGTAGCTGTAGGCTGCGGCTTCTGTGTCGCAGTCGGGTTAGGCTTCTTCGTAGCTGTAGGCTGCGGCTTCTTTGTAGCCGTAGGCTGAGGTTTCTTTGTTGCCGTAGGCTGCGGCTTCTGTGTTGCAGTCGGATTAGGCTTCTTTGTAGCTGTCGGCTGCGGTGTGTTTGTATTTGTAGGAGCCGTTGTATTTGTAGGCTTAGGTTTAGCTGTAGGTGTTACATGCGGCTCTTTATTTTTAACAGAAACCTTCAACGGGTCAGGAAGACTTGTACCATTGACGTTTATATAATAACCGCCATTGGGACTTCCGCCCCAACCATTAAACTGCACCTTGCATTTCTGTTCGCCATCAGAAAGAATTTTTGCAGGACCGGAACAGGACAAATTTGCCGAACAATTAAACTCGAAAATTACAACAACATAACCCTTGCCGTATCCATCAATAGTAACGTTAAATCCGCCTTCATCTCCCCAGGACTTAGCATTACTTACTTTTACTGTTCCGGCAGTGCCGGCAGCTTGAACATCCTGAGAACCATAGAAAACAAACGCATAAGAGAATCCGATAAGCATGCACAAGAGCAAGCATATCGACTTAAGCGAGAAGCGACCCGAATTGCTACCCGTCATCAGTATTAACCTCCAA
>CACZML010000063.1:0-12368 GCA_902782235.1 Oscillospiraceae bacterium | reverse complement strand
TGCACCTTGTATTTTCAAGTACTTGAAATGTCATGAAAAACTGATAAATAGGGCTTTTTAAGGCTCCTGCTCATTGTTCTGTTCGAGAACTTCTTCGTCAGGAACAAAGCCTTCAACAGCTTCCTTCGCGGCAGGTATGATTGCCTCTTCACCGGACTTTAAGATCTCAGGTTTTTCTTCAGGAACCGTCGCGGGACGGTCGATCTCGGCATTGGATACTTCCGTGCCGATCTGAGGTCTCATTGCAGAGGTATATGTCGTATCTTCTTCAGCCATTTCCTCTTCGGTCGTGACTCTTGCAGCGGTAGGACGCTTTAATGCGGTAGGCTTTACCTTCTGGACAGGAGCATCTGTGATCCTGACTTCAGAGGGAGCAGCTGAATCCATAACGAGAGCAGGTGTCTCAGCTTCCTTGCCAACTTCGTCGGAATCAAGTTCTTTTCGCTGCTGCTGACGCGCTTCAAGAGTATTGGAATAAACGGGTCTGATGGGAGCCGTATTGGACTTCTGAAGATAGCCGTTGATGATGATCTGCTCTTTTGCTTTGTCGATCTCCTCGGCTTTTTTTGATGAGATTCCAAGAGAACCGAAGAGGTCTTTTGCTTCCTTTTCTTCCATCTGAGCTTCGCTCTTTCCTCCGAGCAAAGTGTTCTTGGAAGCTGCTTCTTCCTCTTCCTTTTTCTTGGGATCCCTGGTTCCGCGCTTGATCTGGCGGATCTTCTTTTTCCCGTTCTTGGGAGTGATAGCTTCGACACGGTTTACGACCTGTTCTGCTCTCCATGCTGTATCGAGCTCATCGTCTATCTTCTCTCTGCGCTTGTCCCTCATGTGGATCACTACAGTCGCAATGATAAGACCGATGACAACGATTATCGCAAGCCAGAAAACGATAGGTCCGAGCTGGCTGTTATTCTCGAAAATATTGGCCATGAAAATACTTAACATGTCAATTATCCTCCTGCGCTTCGTCCGTTTTACTCTCAGCGGATCCGGCAGCAATTACCTCATTTTCTTTATTTTCAGCCGCGGTCTCATCAGGACCGAAAGGCATGATCAGTTCTTCGTTTTTCCTCTTGTCAGCCCTTTTCTTAAGGACGATCATGACGGCTACGGCGCCGCCTGTAAGAACTATAGCTATTATAACAACTACGACGAGAATCGTTGAGGCTTTTCGGATCATATTAGAGGCAAGGTCTGGCTTGTCATCGTAATAAACACCTCCGCAGGTGTCACCTATTGTCTCTTCGGTGGTATCAACGATCGTTTCCGTGCTCCAGGTGTTCGGCTTCGGCTTATCAGGCGAAGGCGTGATTATAATGCCTTCGTAATCGTTTAATGCAATGCCGTTAACACCCAGCGGGACAGCGTGATCGAGGCCTATGAACTTGCCGTTCTCATTCTTCCAGAGGACCTCTTTTACGAAGTTATATTTCTCTTCATCCCATGTCTTGAAGTCGTCCTTTACAAGGCCGCCGGTATCACCGGAATTGGCATTAAAGCACCAGAAAGTATGGTGGAGATGGCGCTCAGCAATAAGCTGTCTGAAGTATTCCATCCACTTCAGATTATCGCCTTCCATGAAGCCGCCCCACTCACCTACGAAGATGGGCGCGATGTCTTCTTCCGCGATATAGAGCCAGTAGTCGTGCCATGCATCCTTATAGAGCGATTCGTATGTGAAACCGCCCTTGAACCAGGGCTGTTCGTAGACTCTCGGACCGTAATCGTGAGGCGAATAAACGATCTGTTTGTTGCGTTCAGGACTGCCGAAATCTATCGGATAATCCTTGACTCCCATGAGGTTTGCGCCCCACCAGGTGTTGTAGTAATCGTTATCGTCGTCTTTGGAAACGAAGTTGTTCGCCTTGATGTCTTTAGGATAGATCTGGATGCCTTCGATAATGATGAGAGCATTGGGATTCTTATCCAGAACGGCATTGCCGGCAATCTGTGCGACCCACTTCCAGTTGTCCATATCGTCTGAATTGTTCCAAATGGCATGAGGTGTCTCCGAAGCTTTTCCGTGAGGCTCATTCTTTAAGTCGTAACCGATAATGGTGTCGTTATTCTTATATCTGTCAGCGATCCAAGAGAGCGAATCGACAAAGTGAACGACGGTCATGTCTTCCCTGTACCAGACGGGGTGGTTATGGCCTGACGCATCGGTCTTTACAGTGTGGATATCGATTATAACCTTCATGCCGTTCTTCTCGCAGAGTGAGAGAACGTAATCGAAGATCTCAAGGGAATTCATCGAATTCAGTTCTTCGTTATAAGCGTTGTTGTAATTGGCTCTGGGGTATTCTTGATCGTGTCCTTGAGATTGCAGTTCCAGACGCCGTCGAACAGATTGGTTCCGGTGTTGTAACCGAACCAGTTGCAGCCTGTAAGCCAGACTTCCTTTCCGTCCTTGTCAACTATGTGTGAGCCTTCTGTGGTAAGCCAGTCGTCACCTTCAACACCCTTTGTGTTGCGCGCGGGATCGGGATTATTCGCAGGCTCAGTGGCAGCAGTTGTGCCCGATGTCTGGGACGCTGTTGTAGCCTGTGTCTCATTAACGCTGCCGGACTCGCCGTCACCTGAGACAGAGACCAGTTTAGCTGAATTTACATCACTTCCCGTAACCTGGATTCCTACCTTGTTATCGAATCCCCAGCTGTTGGAACCGGTCGAAGAACATGTTGCAGTAACCTGGTTTCCCTTAATGACATATGAGTCGAATCCCCAGCCTGTAGCTGATTCTATCTTGCCCGAAAATTCAGCTACGACAGTGATGCTCTTATAGCCTGAACAGCCTGACAGCTGGATCTCGAGCTGGCCGCCACTGCCCCAGCAATTAGACGTTCCCGTGCCCTTTGGGGCTGCCAGAGAGACAGTTGGGAAAATGGTAAAAACAAATACAAATGAAAGAAACAGCAGAAGGATCTTCTGCCCCGTTTTGCGTTTCATATTAAGACTCCATTAGAGATCGATCTCAGCTTTTCTGCCGGAAGGTTCGTACTTCTCGTATACGACGCCGGCTGCATCGAGCATTTTTCGAGCTGCTCTTGAAGCATCGGTATCGTGATACTTGTCATCGAAATAAACGACTTTTGCAACGCGCTTCTGGATCAAAGCCTTGGTGCATTCGTTGCAGGGGAAGAGCGTAACATAGACTGTGGAACCGGCAAGGTTGCCTTCCTTGGAATTAAGGATCGCATTGAGTTCGGCATGAGCAACAAACGCATACTTCGTATCGAGCATTCCGCCGGATCTTGCCCAGGGGAAATCCTCGTCATCACAGCCTATCGGGAAGCCGTTATAACCGACGGATAAGATGTAGTTATCCTTGTCGACGATGCATGCTCCAACCTGAGTGGAAGGGTCCTTACTTCTCATGGAAGCAAGCTTTGCAACGCCCATAAAGTACTCGTCCCAGCTGATGTAATCAGTTCTCTTGTCGCTCATAAGAGACCTCCGGTTTATTAAATAAAGCACCCTTAATTCTATCTGAACTAAGGGCGCGTAGCAACAAAACGATCAAAAATACGAGATAAGTCTCAGTCTCTTCCGCAATTAAGAACGAGGCTCTCGACAAGGTCTTCGTAAGAGATTCCGTTAGCCTTTGCAGCCTCAGGAAGCAGTGACGTATTTGTCATGCCGGGGAGATTATTTCCTTCGATGAACCAGAACTCGTGGTTAACGTCGTCATACATCATGTCGATTCTGCCGTACTGTGTCATTCTCAGGAGCTTGAAGATCTTTAAAGCGATCTTCTGGCACTTCTTGTAATCTTCCTCATCGATCTGGGCAGGACATACATGTGTGGTAAGTCCGTCCTGATACTTGTTCTTGTAGTCGTAGAAGCCTTCATGCGGGATGATCTCCGTAACAGGAAGAGCCTCGTCGTTTACGATGGAGATAGTGATCTCGCGTGCCTTAATGAACTTCTCGATAAGGATCTTCTGATGGTAGGAAGCCGCATAATTGATGGCTGCCTCATATTCATCCTGTGACTTAACGATGGATACGCCGCAGGAAGATCCGTTGCCGATAGGCTTAACTACGCAGGGAAGTCCGATCTCACTGTTTACTCTCTCGAAAGTAAGCTTTTCGGGTTCATCGACGATCCAGTCAGCAGTAAGATAACCTGCTGCTCTTGCAAGCGCCTTAGAGAGGTCCTTGTCCATTGCGATGGCACAGCCTAAGTAATCACAGCCTGTGTATACGATATCGAAAGCATCAAGAAGTGCCTGCACCTGGCCGTTCTCGCCGTGGCTGCCGTGAAGGCCAAGGAAGACCTTGTCAGCATATTTGCACATCTCGATTACTCTGGGGCCTACCCAGCTCTTTCTTCCGCCGTGCTGTCTGATGATCTCGTCGAGATCAGGCTCAGTCTCAGGAATAGTGTACGAAAACGGATTTACCGTACCCCTTCTGAAATAAGTCTCGCAGGGATAATTGGTCTCGATTCCGTCGTAGAGATCGACCAGTGCAACTTCGTGTCCCTTGGAGAGCAAAGCGTTGGCAATAAGGCTTGCCGACTTGAGTGATACATCTCTTTCCGGCGACAGGCCGCCGCCAAGAACAGTAATTTTCATACAAATTCCCCTTTTATCGCAAAAGATAGACAGATTATACTCTTTTTCGAGCGAGGTCTTCATTGATACTCATAAATTGCCACATGTTTGTAAAAAGCTAAGTTGTGATAATATTAGTTAGATATTTAAAATAAGGGGATTCATATGCTCGCTGTTTTATATTTAATATTATGTGCTGCATTCGGTATCTGCTTCGTTGGACTTTGTGTGCCTGATGTCCGCAGGCTTTATGTAGCTTGCAGCCCTTCCGCAAAGGCTATTACCCATATTCCGAACACATTGTTTACGGTTCCTGCAGGAATCGTTACAGGTCTCATGTGTGTCCCGTTCTTCAACTATTTTGTAATTCTCGGCCTGTCATACGTAATGAACAGCGGCGGCCTTTGCATGAAGCTCGGCATTCTCATTACATTTGCATTCTTCATCTGGATGATCCTCACATGCCTCATCCTCATCAACCGCAGAAGAGTTAAGCGTGAAGAACTTAAGGCTGCCGGTGCCACCATGATCGAAGACTATCAGCACAACGTTTTTGATTCTGTCTTCTATGGTGTTGTTATCCTTATCATCACTATCATGGCAACATTCCTTATGTTCTACACATACAGGGTTAACGGCACTTCGCTCCTCAACGGCGCTTCAACATTCTCAGACCTCTCGCCCCACACAGCTATGGTCTCTTCATTCGGCAAAGGCTTTAACTTCCCTACCCAGTACATGCATTTCTCCGGAGACGGAATCAAGTATCATTTCTTCTTCTATTTCCTCTGCGGCATGCTCGAGTATCTGGGACTCCCGATCGACTATGCAATTAACTTCCCTTCAATAATCACAATGGTATCCGCGCTCGTCCTCTTAGGACTTCTCGCAGTACTCTTAAGCTCAAGAAGACCGGCTTTTGCTGTTGCACCCGTTCTGGTCTTCTTCAGAAGCTCACTTAATGCTTTCGTACACATAAAGGAATTCATGGACGAAGGTGATACCCTTGCAAAAGCCGTAGACAAGATCCTTAAATTCGATATGTGGTTTAAGGTTACCGAATACGACGACTGGGGAATCTGGGCCATCAACGTATATCCCAACCAGCGTCACCTGATGCTTGGCGTTGCCGTCATCATCATGATGGTCATCATTTTCCTGCCTTTCTTAAGAAGACTCGGCATCTCCATTTCACGTTCCGAAGACTTCGGTGAAGGCATTAAGGCTTTCGCGTTCTCGAAAAATGCATGGCTCACAAGATCTGAGGATCCCCTCTATCCTGAGTCAATTGCATTCCTTGCATGCGTTCTCGTTATCGTAATGCCTTATTTCCACGGTTCCTGCCTCATCGCGCTTCTCCTTGTACTCTTCGGAATGGCGCTCGTCTCAGAGAGCAGGCTCCTTTACCTCGCAGTTGCTGTCTGTGGCATTATTTCTTCATTTGTCCAGACACTGGTATTCTCCGGCGGATATAATAACGTCGTATCGTTCGTATTTACGCCCGGCTTCATTCTCGGCAAAGATGCATCTGCCTACGGTATCGCGCGTTACCTGTTCATCGTTACAGGATTAACACTTATCCTTGCAACAGTATTTGCGATCGTAACGCTTATTTCCGACCTGGTACACAAGAAGCCTGTTCACCGCTTCCTTTTGTTCCTTTGCGTTCTTAACCCCTTGATCTTCGCATTTCTCTTCCAGGTAACAATGGAAGTTCTTGCAAACCATAAGTTCATTCAGATTACGCTTATCCTTGCCGATGCATTTGTTGCAGCATTTATAGCTAATCTTCTTTATATCCCGCTTAAGAAAAGAAAGGAAGAAGAGGATGAGCCTACATATTCCGTCGAGGCAGACGATGTCATCGACGGCAACTCAATGGACGGCGATCTCGCAGTTGTAGCTGCTGATTCCAACACAGGTGTCAGAACTCCTGTCCTCCCTTCCACAAGTGCTTTCGGTGAGCCTTTGGAAGAAAAGGAAGAAGAAGATTCTCTCGACATCGAAGCTATGGAAACTCACACAGGTGTTGATGCTGACGTTTCCGGCTTGAGCGGCGATTCTGATAATGAGCCCGCTAAGAAGGAAGAAGAGATCAAGGAAGAGAAGGTCCCTGAAGAACTTCTTTTCGGCGACGATAAGAAAGAATCTGAAGACGACGAGGAATCTGAGGAAGACTCTGAGGAAAAGGCAGAAGAATCCGAAGACAAGACTGATTCAGAAGAGTCTGAAGAAAAGCCTGCAGACGAGGAAAAGGAATCTTCCGAAGCAGATACAGAAGAAACAAAGGAAGAATCTGATGGAGAAGAACAGGAAGATGACAGCGAAGCCAAGGCCGGCGTTGCTGCTCTTGCTGCCCTCTTCGGTAAAGATGTAGAGGAAAATAAAGAGGCTGAATCCGAAGATAAATCTGAGGATGAGAAGTCCGAAGAAGACGATGAGCCTTCCGACGAGGACGATTCTGATGAAGCTCTGAAGGAATCACAGCCTGAGCCTGCCCACGTTGCAATGCGTCCCGGCACGATCGCTCTTAACTCCATTAAATTCGGTGAGGATGAGCCCGAAGACGACGACAATGTCACGATCGCATCTGCTGATGCTGTAATCGACGGTTCAAAACCTGAGACGGAAGAATCCGAAGAAGAAGAATTAGAGCCTGAGACATTAAAGCATGAGCCTGTTAAGACCAAGAAGGAAAAGGGACTCCCCTATACTGCATGGTTCGTATTAGAGCTCGCAGGCATTGTCCTTGCAGCAATTCTCATGGTTCCTCTTACAGCCACAGGCGTCAGCGAATGGGCTACATATGTAAATATCAACAGGAACCCTCTGGTTACGGATATGAATTCACCTGTCACCAGATGGATCGCTGAGAATACTGAGCCTTCAGACGTATTCCTTACGCCTTACACATGGTCTATGAACCGTTTCATCCTTGCAGGACGTCCCATGTACTACGGCTGGCCTTACTACGCATGGTCTGCCGGACATGACACAAATACAAGAGACACCATCTATCAGTGGCTTATCTCTGGATGTGACAACGATGTAAATGAATTCACAAGATACTGCAAAGAAAGAAATATCAAGTACCTCATCATCGATTCTGATTTCTATAATTTGAATCTTGATTCAGGTGTAGAACTTAACAAGGAGTTCGTTGAGAGGAACCTCAAGCAGGTTGCTTACTTTGCAGAGGAGGATACAACGATCTATAAGATCTTTTAATTGAGTCCCGGATGATTCTTGTGGTACTCGTTCTTGATCTCGTACATCATTACGTCAGCTTCTTCGACATAGTCGTTGACTGTCTTTGATGATGCGGGGTCAGTAAGAACGTAGCCTACGCTTATAGAGAACTTGAAAGGATTGATGCCCAGATTGTTCTCTCTGTCGATGTAAGCAATCATGTCGCGCTCGAACTTCTCGGCATATTCCTTTGTCGCATTTGCAGCAATAACAAGGAACTCATCACCGCCGTAACGGATTCCTATTGCGTTGTCATCACCAATGCATCTCTTGATCGCATCAGCCACGATATTGATCGCCCTGTCACCGAAAACATGGCCATAGCGGTCATTGATCTTCTTCATGTGGTTGATATCAGCGAACATGATCATTGCAGTGTTGCCGTTCTCTTTACTCTCTTCAACGATCGGAACGGCATGGCTTACGAAGCAGAATCTGTTGTAAAGACCTGTCATAGGATCCTTGTCGTATAAGAAACGGAGCTCTTTGTTGACCATTTCCAAACGCATGTTGATACGAAGTTCCATGAAGGAGTGCTCGAGCTTTTCGAGATATTCGTAAATACGGAATGCTTCGTCAATGATGTATGTACCGTCTCTGAAAACTACATAACCGTAGTTATACTGCTCATTATGCAGAGGATAGAAGAAGTAGATGTGCTGCTCTCCTTCCCTCTTGATAAAGCCCGGGATCTTAAGCTTCGTATCTATACCATCTTCTGAGATCTTACCGCCGGAAAGTGCCACTGCGATATCAAATGAAGTGTTATAGCAGTCCTTCAGAACTTCCTCATCAGGAGATGCGAGATCATCGTAGTAGTCCTTATTGAGCATGATGTAATAGTCATCACCGATGTATTCGTGGTTATCGGTATAGAAGGCTCTTAAGCTCTGCTTCATGTCCTCATAATCTTTAGACTCAAGGATCTTCGTACGCTCGGTACGCATGAAGCGGTTAAAGAAGTCAGCCTGCTTGCTCTTCGCATGAATGTTCCTGCAGTAATTTCTTCTGCCTATATCATAGGGGCTGTTTGCTTCGCAATTGCAGCCGCAGCTCTCACCCACAACGAGTTTTGAAGCTACGGACGTGATATTCTCATTATTCGTGCCTTCGAGCTCATCGTAGAGGATCTTGCAGGCGTTATAACCGACCGTTACATAGTCCTGATCTACTGTCGTCATTGCAGGATATGAGACCCTGCCTTCGCCGATGTTATCGAATCCTGTTACTATAACGTCCTGAGGAAGCTCGTAGCCTAAGTCTCTGAGCTCGCAGCTTACCGCAAGGGCCATGATGTCATTAGCGCATATGATCGCGTCAGGAAGGCCCTCAGGAGCGTTAGCAAGGTGGTTTGTAATGTCTATTGCAGTCTCATTTACCCAGTTGCCGTAATAGACGTCCTTATCCTCAAGCGTAAGACCGTGTTTCTGCATTACTTCGCAGACGACGTTATATCTCTCGATCGTATCAACATGGTCCTTTGTACCGCCGATATAAACGACCCTCTTAACGTCATGAACGGTGATAAGGTGCTCAACGAGATCTCTCATACCGTCTTCGTTGTTGATGTCTACGTTGGGAATGCCATCAAAAGGCATACCGATACTTACGACCGGAAGACCATTCTCCTTAGCCGTCCTGCAGCAGTGCTCAGCAAGCTGCGGGTTATTTAGGATTCCTGAGAAAACAATGAGACCATCGTATTCTTCGAGCTTAGCGAGCTGGTAGATATTGAACTGGCCTACATTGAAAGTGGGCTTCTCGTTGCTTGCGGCGAAGCCTATATAGAAATGCGTATCGAAATCTTTGACAGCGGCATATCTCTTTATACCCTCAATCGCTTTGAGAGTAATACTGCCGTTATAACCGTTCGAAAATATGGCGATCCTGTGCTTCATAACCGCAACCCTTAAAATCTTAATCTTACTTGATTATATTACTCATAAAGGTCTATTTATACAGGATAATAATGCGAAACTGCAAACAAAAAACTAATAAAAATCCTAACCGGACACGCAATATAAAAGAGGCTGCCCTTTATGGACAGCCTCTTTGAATGCTTTAATTCAGACTATATTACTTTACGTCGTTGAAGCCTTCTCTTGCAGCATATGTTGTGTGCAGGAGCTCGTGAGCCTTGTGTGAGTTAGGCTCGCCGAGATACTTCTCGTAGAGTTCAATGATCTGAGGATTCTTGTGTGACTGACGGAGAACCTGACGCTCATCCTCGGAATAGAGTGCCTGAGCTCTCTTTTCCTTGTATGTGTCGAGGATATCGTCTGCCTCATTAGGCATGAAGCAAGGACGTACGTAAGGCTGACCACCACCGTTGATACAACCACCGGGGCAGCCCATGATCTCGATGAACTGGTACTTTGACTTGCCTTCGCGGATCTCGTCGAGAAGAACCTTAGCGCTCTTCATGCCGGAAGCGATAGCAACGTTAACTGTTGTACCGTTGATGTCGAGAGAAGCCTCACGGATACCAGCGTCGTGACCACGAACAGCCTTGATCTCGATAGGCTCGCATTCCTTACCTGTGAGCTTGAAGTAAACAGTTCTGAGAGCTGCTTCCATAACGCCGCCTGTTACACCGAAGATAACACCTGCGCCTGTGTAATCGCCCATGATATCCTGATCCCACTCCTCATCAGGGAGACGGTTGAACATGATACCTGCACGGCGGATCATTCTTGCGAGCTCACGTGTTGTGAGAACTGCGTCTACATCAGGATAGCCGTTTGTAACGAGCTGCTCTCTTTCCTTCTCGAACTTCTTAGCTACGCAAGGCATGATGGATACAACGAAGATATCCTTAGGATCGATGCCCTTCTCCTGTGCCCAGTAAGACTTGATTACTGCGCCCTGCATCTCGTGAGGAGACTTGCAGGAAGAAAGGTGAGGAAGGAGATCGCCGTAGTTGTACTCAGCGTAGTTGATCCATCCGGGTGAGCAGGATGTGATCATAGGAAGAACGCCGCCGTTCTGGAGACGTCCGAGGAGCTCTGTGCCCTCTTCCATGATCGTAAGGTCTGCACCGAAGTTAACGTCGTAAACTCTCTCGAAGCCGAGTCTTCTCAAAGCTGCGATCATCTTGCCTGTGCAAGGTGTTCCAACAGGATTGTCGAACTCTTCGCCGATAGCTGCACGTACAGCAGGAGCTGCCTGAACGATAACGTGCTTGCCAGCCTTGAAAGCTGCATCAACCTTGTCGATCTCAGAGTGTTCCATAAGAGCGCCTGTAGGACATACGTTGACGCACTGGCCGCACTGGATACAAGGAGAATCTGCAAAGCTTCTGTTTTCTGCAGGTGATACGAATGTTGCGAAGCCACGGTTTTCGAAACCTAAGATTCCCATGCCGTGAGCGTTGGAGCAACGAGCGATACAACGGCCGCAGAGGATACACTTGGATGTATCACGGATAAGTCCGGGAGCCAATGTATCGATGTGTGTCTCAGAGTGAACACCCTGGAAAGCATCTTCTCTTGCGCCTGTGATCTGAGCTACGTGGAGGAGCTCGCACTGGCCGTTCTTATCGCACTGCTGGCAGTTCTTATTGTGGTTGGAGAGCATAAGCTCTACTGATCTTCTACGAGCCTGAACAGCTGCAGGAGAAGAGATCTTGATCTCCATACCCTCAGCTACAGGATATACGCAGGATGCAACGAGTCCTCTTGCGCCTGTTGCTTCTACCAAGCAAACACGGCATGAACCCTGGTTGCACTCGCCATGATTGAATGCACAAAGTGAAGGAATCTCATAGCCACAAGCCTTAGCAGCTTCAAGAATGGTGAGGCCGGCTTCAACCTGATAGGGCTGACCTTCAATTTTAATATTAACTAAACTCATTCTTTTGCCTCCTGATTAAACCTTCGAAATTGCGTTGAACTTACATGTGCTGATGCACGCACCGCACTTAACGCACTTATCAGCGTCAATTGCCATGGATGCGAGCTTGTGTCCTTCTGCAACGTAATCTGTACGTGTGATGCAGCTTGCAGGGCATCCCTTAGCGCACATACCGCAGCCGATACACTTATCAGCGTCGATCTTGTAAGACATAAGGTTCTTACATACGTGAGCAGGGCACTTCTTGTCAACGATGTGAGCGAGGTACTCGTCACGGAAGTGAGCAAGAGTGGAGTTTACAGGGTTGGATGCTGTCTGACCGAGAGCGCAGAGGGAGTTAGCCTTGATTGTCTGGCTCAATTCTTCGAGCTCATCAAGATCCTTCATTGTGCCCTTACCCTCAGTGATTCTTGTGAGGATCTCGAGCATTCTCTTTGTACCGATACGGCAAGGTGTGCACTTACCGCAGGACTCGTCGCAGATGAATTCAAGATAGAACTTAGCAACGTCAACCATGCAGTTGTCTTCGTCCATTACGATAGCACCGCCGGAACCCATCATGGATCCCTTAGCAACGAGGTTATCGAAATCGATAGGCTCGTCTAAGTATTCAGCTGTTAAGCATCCGCCGGAAGGACCACCTGTCTGGATAGCCTTGAACTGCTTGCCATCCGGGATACCGCCGCCGATATCATAGATGAGCTCTCT
>CACZML010000062.1 GCA_902782235.1 Oscillospiraceae bacterium | reverse complement strand
GGCGTTACTTTCGAAGAGCTCGAGGGACTCACAGTTGGTTCACTCCGTAAGGCTGTTGTCGAAGGCGACATCAAGGAAGGTACATTCATGGCAGGCCAGATCGCTGGTCTCGTCAAGGAAGTAAGACCTGCCAAGGTCATCATCGAATCGATGTTCGAGCAGGCAGATAAACTTTTAGGAAGGAAACTCGAAGCATAATGAAGATCGCATTTTGTTATCCGGGTCAGGGCGTACAGCAGGTAGGAATGGCAGAGGGCTTCGTTAAGTCTGGCGAGCACTATGCTGACATGATCTCCGAAGCAACAAAGGCTTCCGGAGTTGATATGAATAAGCTCCTTTTCGAGCCCAACGAAGACATTAATATCACAGAATACACACAGCCGGCACTGGTTACGGCATGCTGCATCATCACGGATGCACTGCTCCTTGCAGGCATCAAGCCCGACGTTACGGCAGGCCTCTCACTCGGCGAATACTGCAGCCTTTATGTTGCAGGTGCAATGAGCTTTGAAGACGCAGTAAGACTTACAAGGATCAGAGGTAAGCTCATGTCTTCCGAAGTTCCTGCAGGCGAAGGCTCAATGGCAGCAGTCATCGGTCTCGACGCAGACACTATCGAAAATACCATCAAGGACATTGATGGTGTTTGGTGCGCAAACTTCAACTGCCCCGGCCAGATCGTTATCACAGGTAAGAAGACCGCAGTTCAGGCAGCTATGCCCAAGCTCACTGAGGCAGGTGCAAAGAAGGTCGTAGAACTCAATGTTTCAGGACCTTTCCATTCACCTCTCCTTAAGGGTGCAGGCGACAAGCTCGCAAAAGAGTTAGAGAGCGTTGAGCTCGGAAACCTGAAGATCCCTTATCTTGCTAATGTAAACGGTTCCGTTGTTACTGACAAAGAAGAGATCAAGGGCCTTTTGCAGGCACAGGTATCCAGCCCCGTAAGGTGGGAGCAGACTCTTTACGAGTTAGAGAAGATGGGTGTCGAGAAGATCATCGAAGTCGGCCCCGGAAAGACGATCGCAGGCTTTGTTAGAAAGACTGTTCCGTCAATTGAAGTTATCGGTGTTTCAACACCTGAAGACATAGATAAGTTATTGGAAAAACTCGGCTAACCTTAAGGAGGTAAATAACATGTCTGAGAATACAAGAAAAACAGCAATCGTTACAGGCGCTTCAAGAGGAATCGGTAAGGCAATCGCATTAAAGCTTGCTAAGAGCGGCTACAACATCGCGATCGTTGATGCATGCCCCCTCGAGATGAGCAAGGATGCAGAAGATGAAGTTAAGGCTCTGGGCGTTGATGCCAAGGCATATCAGTGCAACGTTGCTGATTTCGAAAAGGTTGGCGAGACAGTAGCACAGATCAACGAAGACTTCGGCGGCATCTATATCCTCGTTAACAACGCAGGCATCACAAGAGACAGCCTGCTCCTTAAGATGACAGAAGAGAACTTCGATGCAGTTATCGCAGTTAACCTCAAGGGTACATTCAACTTCATCAAGCACACAACACCTATCATGATGAAGAAGAGAGAGGGAAGAGTCGTAAGCATTTCCTCCATCGTTGGTATTGAAGGCCAGGCAGGCCAGGTCAACTATTCCGCTTCAAAGGCAGGCGTAATCGGTGTAACCAAGTCCTGCGCAAGAGAATTCGCTTCAAGGAACATCACATTCAATGCGATCGCTCCCGGATATGTTGAGACACCCATGACTGCTGTTCTCACAGATAAGCAGAAGGAAGCAATTTTCGCAATGATCCCGCTCAAGAGATACGGCCAGCCTGAGGATATCGCTAACGTAGTTAACTTCCTCTGCTCTGATGATGCTTCTTACATCACAGGCCAGGTACTGTCCGTAGACGGCGGAATGCACATGTAATCAATGGCGCTTTTGGGGAGCACCACGATAAATAAAAAACTAACGGAGAACATTTAAATGGCAAACAGAGTCGTAGTAACCGGCATGGGTGCGATCACCCCGCTGGGTAACAATGTTGAGACTTTCTGGGAAGGTCTCAAGAAGGGTAAGGCAGCAACAGCTCCCATTACCAAGTTCGATGCGAGCAACGCCAAGGTAAAGCTTGCTTGTGAGGTCAAGGGTTTCGAAGCCACAGATTATATGGACTTCAAGACAATGAAGCGTATGGAACCCTTCGCACACTATGCATTGGCAGCAGCTAAGGAAGCAATCGAGCAGGCAGGCCTCGACATGGAGAAGGAAGATCCCTACAGAGTAGGCGTCATCGTAAGCTCCGGTATCGGTTCAATGCAGGCACACGAGAGAGAGCAGATCAGATTCGAGAAATCCGGCAAGATCGCTCCTATGTACATTCCTTTGATGATCGCCAACATGGCATCAGCAAACATCGCTATCCAGTACGGAATGAAGGGCATTAACACATGTGTTGTTACAGCCTGCGCTACAGGTCTTCATTCTATCGGTGATGCTTTCAAGGCAGTTAAGTACGGTGATGCAGACGTCATGATCACAGGCGGATGCGAAGCAGCAGTCTGCAAGACAGGTATCCAGGGATTCGCAGCACTTACGGCTCTTTCCACAAACGAAGATCCCGAGACAGCTTCAAGACCGTTCGATAAGGACAGAGACGGATTTGTAATCGGCGAAGGTTCAGGCGTTCTCGTTATCGAATCTTTAGAGCATGCTAAGGCAAGAGGCGCTAATATCCTCGCAGAGATCGTAGGTTACGGAGCTACATGCGATGCATATCACATCACATCACCTGCAGAAGACGGTTCAGGTGCTGGCATGGCAATGATCATCGCCATGAAGGAAGCAGGCATCAAGCCTTCACAGATCGACTACATCAACGCTCACGGAACATCAACACATCACAACGACCTTTTCGAGACACGTGCTATGAAGTACGCGTTCAAGGAAGACATCAAGAACATCTCCATCAACTCCACAAAGTCCATGATCGGTCACGCTCTGGGCGGTGCAGGCGGAATCGAGCTTATCACCTGCGTTAAGTCCATCCAGGACGGTTATGTACACGTTACAGCAGGTTCCAAGGAGTCCGAAGGCGAGATGGATCTCGATTACACCTTTATCGAACCTAAGAATCGCGATATAGTTTATGCTATGACAAACAACCTGGGCTTCGGCGGCCACAACGCTTCCATGATAGTCAAGAAGTTTGCTGAATAATTACGGAGGATCCACATTATGGCAAATGCACTTACCACAACAGAGATCATGAAGATCATCCCTCACAGACATCCATTCCTTCTCATCGACAAGGTAGAGGATTATGAACCGGGTAAATTCTGCATCGCTTATAAGAACTTCACCTTTGATGAGTATTTCTTCAGAGGACATTTCCCTGAGATGCCCATCGTTCCTGGTGTTCTCACAGTAGAAGCTCTTGCCCAGGCAGGTGCTGTTGCTATCCTCTCACAGGAAGAGTTCAAGGGTAAGATCGCTGTTTTCGCAGGCATCGACAAGTGCAAGTTCAAGCAGCCCATCGTTCCCGGTGACACAGCAAGACTTGAGACAAGGATCACTGCTGTTAAGGGACCTGTAGGTCTCGGCGAAGCTGTTGCTACAGTCAACGGCAAGGTCGCAGTTCAGGCAACACTGAAGTTCGCTATCCTTACAAATTCCTAATAGAACCGATTTATCAGTCAATAAAAAACGGGACTTTCTCAAGATTGAGAAGTCCCGTTTTTGTATGTCTCAAAATCGGATCACTTAATTATCAAGCTGATAATCATAGGCAGTGTCGAGGATGTCCTGGAGTTCCTTGTTGCTGTAGCAGTAACCGCTGTAGATGACATGCGGATTGCCGTCTGTATCGTAATATGTGAACGTATATGTCTCGCCGTCGCAAACGTCTTCCTTATAATCTGCAAACTTGCTCTTATCTGCATTCGCGGTGCAGAACTCGTAGATCTTAGCGAAGTCCTCGTCCTTCATCTTTAAGCTGTCCTGATTGCGGGGGAGTTTAACATAGCCGTCATAAGAAATGGTGACCTCATAGCAAGAGTTCTCATAATCTTCTATTGTCATAGCTTCCTGAGGATGGTTTTTGATCACGAGCAGGGTCCCCTGGTTCTTCTGAATCTCTTCGATGTTGATCTTGTAGCCCTTGCTGTTCTTGCGGTTCCTGCCGGTCCTTGCGCTTCCGCATCCTGCGATCGAAAGTGCGAGCACTGCGATCATTACGACTGTTAAAAGCTTTATTGTATTTTTCATTTTGTGTATCTCCTTCAAATTGCTTTCTGCACTATATACAGACTTGAGGATACTTATGTTGCAGATGAGAATATTACCACCTGACAAAAATGGTATAGTTAAACCATATATCTATAAAGGAGCCGGGCCATGAATACCAAGAAATTCCTGAAGAAGATGACCATAGAAGACAAAGCAAAACTTCTCTGCGGCACAGGACCGTTCTCTATCGGAGGATTCGAATCTGCGGCAGGACCGGTTCCCGAACTCGTCATGCAGGACGGTGGAACGGGTCTTAACCACCAGCACTTTTTCCAGCGCTTTGTAAAAGAACCGCCCAAGGATATTAATCCTATGGAGGGCATGCATGTGTTCTTCAATTACTATGAGCAGGATAAGCTCACAAAGCGCGAAAAGGAGATCCGCAGCAGCTTCAATTCAAAGATCACCGAATACCGCGGCGGCATCGATGAAGCTCCCGGCTGCTATCCTCCCGGAATACTCCTTGCATCGACATGGAATCCAAAGACCGTTTACGGGACCGGCAAGGCTCTCGGAATGGAGGCTCTGGTCTACAGGATCGGAGTGCTTCTCGGCACGCCTAACTGCAATATCTTAAGAGAACCCGTTAACGGAAGATTTTTCGAGGGCTATTCCGAAGATCCCTTCCTCGCGAAAACCCTGGCACCCGAGATGTGCAAAGGCGTTGAGAGCATGGGTGTCTCCTCGAACGTCAAGCATTTTGCTTGCAATAACCTTGAGATCAACCGCATGAACATAGATGAACTCGTAAGCATGAGAGCATTAAGGGAGATCTATTTCCCGGCTTTTGAAGCCTGCAGCAAAGTGGCTTCGACCCTCATGAGCGCATATCCGAAGATCAACGGAGTTCACTGCCATGAGAATCCCTGGCTCTTGAAGACGGTCTTAAGAGAGGAATGGGGCTACAAGGGCGTCGCGATGACCGACTGGGATTCATGCAAGGGCAGCACAGGTGATGCCGAAGCAGCAGGACAGGATATCTTCATGCCCGGTCCGTGGGACAGCTCTGATATCGTAAAGGCAGTTGAAGACGGAAGGCTTCCAGTCAAAGATCTTGATACTGCCGCATTAAGAGTGCTCGAGCTGATCGACAGATTCAGCGGCGTTAAGGCACCTTCTGGCCTTACCACTGCCAAGTATAAGAAGAACGGCGATAAGGCTGCTTACAATGCCGCAGCAGAAGGCATCGTAATGCTTAAGAACAACGGCGCAATGCCTTTGAAGAAGACTTCCAAAGTCGTATTCTTCGGTCCTGACCGTTTCCAGGATTCGGGCTGGGGATCAGCTGAAGTTAAGACGGACAGGACCACGGTTCTTTCTGAAGAATTGGGTAAGATCCTGGGAAGCAAAAAGGTTCTGAAGAACGATATCGAAGCATTCAGAAAGGGTGCGACCGCAATCGTTATTGAGACAGTCGATTCGGGTGAGAGCGCAGACAGGCCTGACCTCAAGATGAGCAGGAAGACGGTATCCACGATAAAGAAGCTCGCTAAAGATAAGGGCAAGGGAAAGATCTGCCTGATCTTAAATGTCCCCGGCCCCGTTGAGCTTGAAGGCCTGGAAAAGGTAACAGATTCGATCTTCGCAGTCTTCTATCCCGGCATGATGGGCGGAAAGGCAATGGCGGATATCCTTACAGGAGCCGTAAATCCTTCAGGCGCTTTGCCCTGCACATTCCCTGTAAGGTACGAAGACACGCCGGCTTATCTCTGCTATCCGGACAATCTCACATGCAATTACGGCGAGGGAATCTATGCAGGCTACAGAGGATATATGAAGCGTGGCATTAAGCCCCTGTTCCCGTTCGGATACGGGCTCTCATATTCTGAGTTTGCCGTAAACAGCATTCTCGGAACGAGGAAGGGCAACAAGTTCAGCGTTACTTTCAATATTGAGAACAAGAGCAGGATCGACGGCAAGACTGTCGTCCAGTTATATGCTTCCAAGCGCAAGGCACGCACAGCAAGAGCGCCCGTTGAACTTATCGGTTTTGCAAAGCCTTTGATCAAGGCGGGAGAAGAAGCGGAAG
Source organism: Oscillospiraceae bacterium (assembly GCA_902782235.1). GTDB lineage: Bacteria > Bacillota > Clostridia > Saccharofermentanales > Saccharofermentanaceae > Saccharofermentans. Next base: position 5,713 of record CACZML010000062.1, on the reverse strand, counting down.
TAAAGATCGCATTTGATAAGAAGGAACTTTCTTACTTTGATGAAGAGATAGGCAAATTCCTTGTTGAAGGCGGAACTTACGACCTGTTCTTAGGCCTTAACGGATGTGAGGATCTTATCCCTGCTGGAAGCATCTATATTGCTGACGGTTCTCCCGAACTTAAGTGCGGACCTTCATGGAAGATGTATCAGGTAATGAATGAGAAGGTCCTTACTGATGCCCTGATGAAGGACTGCGCGGCCGTAGGTCTTCCTTTCGAGGGCTTAAAGGAAATGGCAAAGTGGTTCCCTCATCAGACCTTTGCAGAGACAGCCAGAGAGCCGGAGAAATTCACGGAATTCCTTAGAGCCTGTAAGGAGTTTAAGGAAGAGTAATTTAGGTAATATCCGGAAAATAGTGTATTATTATCAAGACTTTTAGATAAATGGAGGCATCAATATGGGTGAATATGACTTCCTGATCGTAGGTGCGGGATTATACGGTGCGACCTTCGCACGTCTTGCTACAGATGACGGATACAAGTGTCTTGTGATCGACAGAAGACCTAATGTTGCAGGTAATGTCTATACCGAAGACGTTCACGGGATCAACGTTCACAAGTACGGCGCGCACATCTTCCACACGAGCGACAAGGAAGTATGGGACTTCGCGAACAAGTTCGCAGAGTTCAACCGCTATACCAACTGCGTAGTTGCCAACTACAAGGGTGAGCTCTACTCAATGCCTTTCAATATGTATACATTCAATAAGATGTGGGGCGTTGTAACTCCCGCCGAGGCAAGGGCGAAGCTCGACGAGCAGATCGCTCTGGGCAAGGTGGACGAGCCTAAGAACCTTGAAGAGCAGGCTATCTCCCTTATCGGTCCCGATATCTACAACAAGCTCGTTAAGGGCTACACCGAGAAGCAGTGGGGCAGAAAAGCCACTGAGCTTCCGGCGTTCATCATCAAGAGACTTCCCGTAAGACTTACTTACGACAACAACTATTTCAACGATAACTATCAGGGCATCCCGGTCGGCGGCTACACAAAGTGGATCGAGAACATGCTCGAAGGCATCGAAGTAAGGCTTGGCGTTGATTTCCTCGAGCAGAGGGATTCTTATACGGATATTGCCTCGAAAATCATCTATACGGGAATGATCGACGAGTATTATAATTACTCCCTGGGCAAACTCGAGTACAGAAGTCTGAGGTTTGAGACGGAATATCTGCCTGATACTGATGACTTCCAGGGCAATGCTGTAGTAAACTACACCGATGCCGAGACACCTTTTACGAGGATCTTGGAGCACAAGCATTTCGAGTTCGGCAAGGGCAAGGGTACCGTTATCACACACGAGTATCCGGCAGAGTGGAAGCCGGGCGATGAGCCTTACTATCCGCTCAACAACGACAGGAACAACGGTCTTTACAAGCAGTATGAAGAGCTTGCCGCAAATGACGGAAATGTTATTTTCGGAGGAAGACTCGGCAAATACAAATACTATGACATGGACGATACGATCGCCGCATGCATGCAAGACTACAAAAGGATAATTACGACATGAAAAAATTCGGAACACTAGTAATCTCAGCAGCTCTTGTTGCTGCCATGATCTCCGGCTGCGGCGGAAAATTAAACGCCAGTGACCCCTCAACTAATCTGTCCGACTTGACGGCTACGACAGAGACGACTGCTGCAACTACGACAGCAGCGCCGGAATACGATGGCCCTAAAAACTTTGAAGAGCTCTATGGCAATCAGATAATGACTTATCTGGATCACCAGTACTATTTCGACGGCAATCCGATAATGAAGCAGGAGGCAAACTTCTATTTCATTAACTCATTCATCGAACTGAGCAACGACGCGAACATGGGTTACTATCCCATGACTGACATGAGATATATCGATCTCGCGGCTGAGGTCGAAGGCGAGAGTCATGAGAAGTGCGGTGACATCTTCCTCCGCAAGGCTGAAGAGGATCTCGAGACGGCTTTCATCAAGATCGCACGCGCTGAGGCTGAAGGAATCACACTTTCTGCCGAGACGAACAAGCTTATCGACGACTGGATCAATAACATCAAGAGTGAGACGGTTCCTTCAACAGGTCTTTCCCTCGATGAGTATTTCCAGATGTGGTACGGCCCCGGAATGACCGAAGACATCTTAAGGATGGTCATCCAGAGATTCTTCCTTGTTGAGGAATACGAGAGCCGTTTCGTTAATGCTTATGAGATCAAGAAGGACGAGAAGAATCTCCCCTGCGTTGTATATGCAATTATCTATGCTCCCGAAAAGTCCAACATCGACAAGGAGACAAGGGAGTCTTTCCTTGAGTCTGCAAATTCAATGAAGGAATCCTGCAAGAGCATTACTGAATTGAAGAGCATGGCCCAGCAGGCTTACCAGTACGGTGCTGTCGAGCAGCAGGGCGAAATGGTCGTCAAGAAGGAAAAGAAGATCAAGAATGTTGAGAACTGGGCCTACAGCAAGGACCGTAAGATCGGCGATATCGATGTCATCTATGAGCCTGAATGGGGCTACTATATTGTCGGCTACATGGGCACATTAGCAGATCAGGTCGAGATCGCTCCCAGCATCAGATATGCTCTTTTCCCCATAAACAAAGACGACGAACAGGTTAAGAAGGATAAGGTTCTGGCAGATGCCAATGCCATGAAGGAATCCTGCAAGAGCCTGGATGATATTACAGGCCTCGCAGAGACAGCTTATGCAAAGGGTATTGTTCTTGACTATGGCGATTTCATGATCACCAAGGAAATGAGAGAGACCATGGCTGCCAAGAAGTTCAAGGAATGGGGCATCGACGAGAACAGAAAGAAGGGTGACATCGAAGTCATCTACGATGAAGAATACGGCGGATATTTCCTCGTGGGCTATCTCGGAGAAGATGAGTACCGTTCAGACGCACTCTATAACTACGTTCTGCAGAACCTGGACCAGAGCATCTCGAAGGAAGTCGAAGGCAAGAAGCACGGTTTCCATACTGACGATGAGTTCCAGCCTGCTCCTGTAGCTCCTACTGCTACACCTACACCTGAGATCACTGAAGAGCCCGTTCAGACACTTAACCCTGACGCAACAGCTCCTTCAGAAGTAACACCTGCAGTTCAGAACACAGGCAGTTCAATGTCGACTACAGACGTTCTTATCGTTGTATTCTTCACACTCGCAGGTGTTGCTATCCTTGCAGTCATCATTATCCTGATCAACTATGCCATTAAGAACGGCAAGAATGCAGGAAACACCGGAAGCACTTATATCTCCGGCTCTGACGATGAGGATGATGACGGGGAAGACGAAGATTCAGAGAAGTCTGAGGATTCAGACGAGGCAGAAGATGCTGATGATCCTGAAGAAGCAGAAGAGCCTGAAGATTCTGAAAAGCCCGAAAATGAAGACAAGAAGGACGAATCTGAAGACGACAAGGATGAAAAATCCGGAGATGATGAGGAATAAGATGAAAAAGATCGGATCATTAATTCTAACCGCCGCTATGGCAGCAGCCCTGATCACAGGCTGCGGCAACAAGATCACGAGCGAGACTTCAGCTCCCGCTTCTAATGCCGGAACAAGCACAACGGCTGCTGATAATGCAGCGAATGCCAAGACATTCGAGCAGCTTTACGGCAACCAGCTTCCCAGGTATATGAATCTTCAGTACTATTTCGACGGCAAGGCAATAATGAAGCAGGAGGCAAACTTCTACTACATCAATGCCTTCTCCGATCTGACCGCTTATGCCCAGATGGGATACTGCCCTTCAACATCTTTGGGCTATATCGATCTGGACGCGAATTATTCCGGTGCCGATTACAACACTTACGGTGATTATTTCGTTTACTATGCGGAAAACTCACTCGAGAGCACACTTATCCTCTGCGACCGTGCCGAGAAAGAAGGCATCACGCTCAAAGATGAGACAAAGAAGTCGATAGATGACATGATGACTGAGATCACGAATACAACAGCTCGTTAAGGAATATCTGCAGCTGCACTATGGTCCCGGCATGGACGAGGAGTCATTCAGAAAAGTCATCGAGAGATACTATCTTGCAGATACTTACGCACAGCACTACTGCACAAAGCCTGAGATCACGGCATCTCTCCAGGCTAAGAAGGACGCGGCACTTGCTGCTGCAAATAAAATGAAGGATGCATGCAAGACTTTGGAAGACCTTGCTGCTCTTGCAGCAGATGCCCAGGCAGCAGGCGATGTTCTGGATCAGGGCGAACTTGATGTTCCCAAGGGCCAGATGGTTGCCAAGTTCGAGGAATGGGCATACGGCGAGAACCGCAAAGAGGGCGAGCTTGACGTTATCTATGCACCCGAATACGGATATTTCGTAGTCGGTTACAAAGGAATCAATCCCGAAACGAATGTCCCTGTAGTAAGATACGCGCTCTTCTCCGCACCTGAGAACGATCAGGAAGCTTTGCAGATCATGAGCGAAGAGCTTCTCCAGGAGATCAAGGCAAATAAGCACGATTTCCACAAGAAAGAGAAGTCCGGCTCCATGGAACCTACGGATGTTCTTATTGTCGTATTTTTCACTCTCGCCGGCGTTGCGATCGTTATTGTCATAGTTATCCTGGTAAATAACGCGCTCAACAACAAGAACGGCAAGAACAATTCAAACGGCAAAAAGCCTGCTAAGAAACCGGCAGAGCAGAAGCCGAAGGTCCGCAAAGTTGTGGACGATGAAGAGGACGATGACGACGAAGAGTAAGATCGTTTGCTGATTTAAAACTTTAATGGGGCTGTCTTTTTAGTAGACGGCCCCTTTTATTGATCTGCTGAAGTTATTTTCGTATGACACGCCGGGCGTCCCTTCAACTATTACGTACTAAAAACTCATTTTTGAAAATTAGCCCGTAGTTTTCGAGCTTCAATTCACTTTTTGTGAACGGTTTTACGGTCTAAAAATGATTTTTCGAAAATTGGCACGTAAAATCAACCCTCAATGATGCCTCTTTCCGGAAAAATTACGGTCTAAAAATGCTTTTTCGAAAATTAGTACGTAAAAGAGCCGAACCAGGTCATTTCAGGCCCGGTTATTTTTCCCGTTTCCAAATGACAGCCTATTTTCTTGCTTTTATTTACTAATATAGGGCGTCATGTTAAAATTTTAGGCTGTAGATTTCTAACTATTGTAAGGATGGAGTGTAATTTCATGGAGATTACCAAAGATTTGGTTCAGTACCTTGAGAGCCTTGGGCGCCTTGAGCTGAGCCCTGAAGACGAGGAGAAGACACAGAAGGCCTTAGGCGACATTCTGGGTTATTTCGACCAGTTGAGCGAGCTTGATACAGAAGGTGTTGAGCCCTTGAGCCACGTGGCAGGCGTTTCCAACGTTACCCGTGAAGACGTTATCGCTAATGAAGATATGAGGGATGCGGTCTTAAGCAACGCGCCCGAGACAAAGGACGGTACGATCCTCGTGCCGAGAACCTTTGATTAAGGAGTGTGCCATGACTGCTACTGAGATCAGAAAATTAGGCGCACTTGAGATAGGCGCAGCAATTAAGGAAGGCAAGATCACTTCCGTTGAAGCTACAAAGGCTTTCCTTGACGCTATAGATGCAAAAGACGGTGAGTATAAGTCATACATCACTGTAATTAGAGATGAAGCTCTCGCAAAGGCCGCAAAGGCTGACGAGGCTATCAAGGCAGGAACGCTTACAGGTCCTCTTGCAGGTGTTCCGAT
>CACZML010000061.1 GCA_902782235.1 Oscillospiraceae bacterium | reverse complement strand
ATCAAGCGCATATTTTATTGCCGGGCATCAAGCCCTCACCGGCGAAGGTATGCAGAGTGTCTTGTTTACTTCATTCATGATTCAGGAGAATACTGGTACTTTTCTGCATCGAATACGCCGATGCTCTTGTTGCCGCACATCGCGACATAATATGATCTGCCTTTTGAGCCATATTCGTAATCATCAGCAGGGATCTTTGCGGACATTCCGTTATCAAAATAGAGTCTGTATTTAGATGCTCCATACTGACCGTATTGATAGTCAGCATTGACAAGCTTTGCCTTTTCTACACGGGGTTTCTGGAAATAAGGGACCGCAGACGTAAAGAAGAAACCAAAGAGCAGAAGATCACCTGCAATGATTACAAGCGCAACGATCTTATTGCCAATGATCAGGGTCAGGATACAAGTTATTACCATAAGCACCGCCAAGACAGACAGGCATTGCGAGATCGTGTTGCAGAGATAGTATGATCTCAATGATTCAAGGTAAGACGGAATAAGATAAGTTCCCACCGGCTTTGATGTCATATTTGCGAGAATGGCCGAAGCCGCTCCAAGCAAAACAGTAACTGCAACAAGGACCTTAAAAAACGCTGTTGAAGCGTTCGCACGAATACGGTCTTTCACAGATCCATACCTCCGAAATAATCTTTCCCTTGGAGATTAGGATACCGCACAGGATGATATTTCTCAAACAAAGCTTATCCTGGTCCACAAAACAACAAGGCCGCCCCTTGCGGGACAGCCCTGTCAGGTAATATATGTTCCGTAAGCTTACGATACGATCTTGTAGTATGCGTTCGATGTGAGCTTGTAGATCACCGCATAGAAGATTCCGCATACGAGCACGCAGATTCCCGCACTTACGAGGAGCAAAGGCATATTGTTGTGGCCAAAGAGCTTTAAGAGCTTATGGATGATAGGAAGCACGGCAGCTAAGTGGACGCACGCAAATATGATAGGAATAAGGAATACAGTCAGCATCTGCGAATTGATGCTCTTCTTGATGTTTTCCTTTGTCATTCCGACCTTCTGCATGATGCCGAATCTTGCCTGGTCTTCGAATCCTTCAGAGATCTGCTTATAGTAGATTATAAGCACGCAGGATACGAGGAATATGATGCTGAGAAGAATACCCAGGTAGAACAGTCCTCCGAATGTCCTGACGAAATCGCTGCGCTGTTCAACTCTGCTCTCGCAGACGACTCTGAAATAACCCTGCTCCTTCGGATAAAGATCATCTCTGATATGTTTTGCGAGGATTTTTCCGAGTTCTGCCTGTTTATCTTCATCAAGGTTGGTATCGAAAGCGAAGTTCCACTGCCACATAAGCATTGTATCGCCTCTTGAATCTTTAAGACCGGAATAGCGTGAAGCTGTCTCACCGAGATCATCGACAACAAGCGTGATCGTAGATACGATTTCGTTTAATCCGATGTACTTCAGATCATCTGCTCTGGCATCGATCCTCTTTGCGACCTTGAATGTCTCATCACCGATACCGATGCTGTCTTCAACCGGAATATTGCCGCTGACACCTGCGAGGACTTCTCCCTTGCCAAGTACAACATTCTTTCCGGTTATCCTGTTGTAATCCTCAAGATCAATGAAATAAACAGTAGCAACATTATCAAAATTGATGCTTGTTCCCATTGTAAACGGATCAAAATCGACACGGAGTCTGCCGTTTTCCATATAACCTGAAAAACTGCAGCAGGAAAGAGAGATGTCATTCGTGGTCTCTGCGCCGAATTCATGAGCCTTCTCAATGACCTCTTTCTCAAGTCTTTTAGCTGTTTCCGTATAGCTTTCCGAATAACCGTAATTGCTGGCAGAAGCGTTAAGCTGTCTCGGGTAATGATTCTGAAGAACATCTTCCCTGTTAACATACAAAGATGAAGTAGATGACATCATTACGAGGACCATGGTAAGCAGGATGCAGATGGATGCAAGACCCGCACCGTTTCTCTTCATTCTGTATGCCATTGAGGATACTGATACGAAGTGGTTTGTCTTGTAGTAGTATCTCTTGTTCTTCTGAAGGATCCTGCAGAGCAGAACAGAACCTGCTATGAGCACAAGGTATGTTCCGATAATGATGAGGATCACGGCAACAAAGAACATCGCAAGTGCCTGCAGAGGAGTCTTGATCATGAGCACGATTCCATAACCTGTCAGAAGGATAAAGAGGCCCAGGATACCTACGAACCAGTTTGCCTTCGGGGGCTTCTCGCCTGCCTTATCGGAATTGATAAGATTAATGGTTCGAGAGAACCTTACGAGTCTTGCTGCATTGAGGAAGATCAGGACGAAGACAATGCTGTATATGAGAACAGTGAAGCTAATCGACTGTCCGCTGATAACAAACTTATAGCTGGATTCAAGGCCGAGCATCTTTCTAAAGCCCAGCTCGGCAAGCTTGGACAAGCCGATACCGATCGCAAGACCTGCAGTAACAGATACGAACCATGTGATCAATGTCTCGAAAAATATGATCTTCCCGAGATTCTTCCTGTTCATTCCGAGCACGCTGTAAAGACCGAATTCCTTAAGTCTGCCCTTGATAAGCGTGGACTGTGTATAGAACAGGAAAATAGTTCCGAAGACCGCTATTACGGCTGATCCGAGCTTTAATATATCTCTTGCTGTTCCGGCGCCTGAGAAGCCTTCGAGCATATCTGAAAAGCCTAAAAGGTGCATGATGTAATAAATCGCAACCATCAGGATGCATGCCGCAATATAAGGCACATAAAGCCGGCCGTTCTTGCGCATTCCGCTGACGGCCATCTTGGGATAGAAACCGGCCTTCATCAGTTGTCACCTCCCTGAGCGAGAAGTGTCAGTGTATCGCTTATTGACTGATACATCTGCTGATCTGTTGCCTGTCCCTTATAGATCTGATGGAAGATCATTCCGTCCTTTATGAAGAGGACGCGTGATGCATTGGATGCAGCCTTTGTGGAGTGAGTAACCATGAGGATCGTCTGTCCCATCTGGTTGACCTTCTTAAAGAGTGCAAGAAGTTCGTCAGATGACTTGGAATCCAAAGCTCCGGTAGGCTCGTCTGCGAGGATGATCCTCGGGTTTGTGATAAGAGCTCTTGCAACAGCTGCTCTCTGCTTCTGACCGCCGGAAACCTCATAAGGATATTTCTTTAACAGATCGGAAATGCCTAAGGTTCCCGCGATACCGTCAAGTCTCTGCTTCATCTCGGCATGCTTTTTGCCTGCCAGTACTAAAGGAAGATAGATATTATCTTCCAAAGAGAATGTATCAAGGAGATTGAACTCCTGAAAAACATAACCTAAATTATCTCTTCTGAATTTTGCAACGTCCTTGTCCTTTACTTTGGAAAGATCCATGCCGTCAAGGATAACTGTTCCTTCAGTTGCTCTGTCAAGGGCAGCGATGATGTTAAGAAGTGTGGTCTTTCCTGAACCGGACTCACCCATGATGGCGACATACTCGCCCTTCTCGACAGTAAAACTGACATTCTTAAGTGCCTCGACAGAAGCACCTCCGAATCTTGTCTTATATACCTTTTTGATATTCTTTGCTTCAAGCAGACTCATTATTCATAATTCCTTTCCTTGGTTTGATGGCCACAGTATATGATTACCTCTCAAACCATTCCTTAACTTCTGCTTACGCAAATCTAACAAGTCTGTCACATTTTCGTATATGCCGGAAAAGAAGTCAAATATATAAGTCTTTGTATAAAAGTATGTTGCTTCAAATGTTGCTTTTATTGTCCCTTCGGAAGGCAACAAATCCTTAATTGGAATAGATCAGCAATGTTCTAACAAAATGATATACACGTGACCGAATTTATCCGAGTTCAGGATCTCGTTTCTGGAGGTTGCCGTAAACCCTCCGCCTGTGTGGTTGTATCCCAGACCTTTGCCGTCCATCAGGCCGCAGCAGTAGCCTTTATCGTTGTGAAGCAATATCTTCATGGATTCCTCATTGAGGAGCCTGCCATTGAAAAGCGCGCGGTCAAATGCCAGAAAATCAGTAAGACAAGTGCAGACTCCGCCGTCTCCCCTTTCGCTGTTAGGCGACATTGAATAACCGTGTTCATCAACTGCTCCGAATTCCAGCTGGTCTTTATAATCGACCGGAACATATGTATATTTATCCACTCTCATCGCATAGGAATTTGTCATGCCGCAGGGCTTGAAGATATATTTCTTCAGATAATCACAATACTTCATCTTGGATACTTTTTCGATTATGTAGGCAAGAAGCTTGTAATTGGTATTGCTGTAAGTCATCGCAGAACCCGGTTCATAAAGCAGAGATGCCTTATACATCGTATTCAGTAATTCCTCATCAGAGATCCTGTCGCTATAGAGGTCTCTAAGGCAGTCATCCAAGGCATCGCCTTCCATTCCGAAGAACAGCTCAGGCTCATTAAGATAATCCGGGATCCCGGAGTTCATGTGAAGGAGATTATAGATCTTTATCTTCTTGCCTTCAGGATAGTCAGGAAAATACTTGTCGATCGTATCATTTATATCAAGCTTTCCTTTTTCCTGAAGCTGAAGGATCGATACCGCAGTAAATACCTTGCTGCAGGAAGCTATATCGTAAACCGTATCCTGGGATTCGAGAGTCTTCCCGTCCTTTTCCGTTGCATTCTCGGCGTAGAGGCACACAATATCATCATCTGTCGCAACAACAAATGTGCCCTTGCATTTCTTTTTACCATAAACCAGAAGAAGATCTTCGTATTTTTCATCAGGATTGGTCCATTTCCGCTCTTCATTCGTAAGCTGAATATTCTTAAGCGAGTTGCCCTGTTCCTCCTCCTTCGCACATCCTGCAAAGGATACAAGGATCGAGAATATAAGAAGTGCCGAAGATATTTTGGTTATGCGTTTTAAAACCTGTTCTTTCATTTTATCCCACCTCTTTAACACTATCAGCAAGCTTGATCCAAACAACAGGGCGTACGCAATTAGATTCGGCAAAGACAATATCACCGTCAACTCCGTCGGCATTTTTCTCTGTATCGATATTGCCGTAACAGTCGGCATCTGCCGCTCTGTTGGCAGACGACGCCGGAGAACGGAGCCACCACCATCCTGTCTTCATACCGTTTGGAAGTTTGCAGTCATCACTTACTGCTGCACCGTTCTTTAACGCATAATCCGTCGGAGCAGCCCTGCGGTCATCTGCATCTTTGAAATATTGCTGCGCTTCCTCAAGGCTCAGGCAGAACACATTGTCTTCTGTGTCATTGCCACCCGGCGTTCCGTATAACGGGTTATCCTTATTCTCTATCTTCACAGTCAGTATCATGCTCTTCTCGCTCTCTGAAAATGCCGTATCGTAAAACTTGCTGTTTAACCAATTACGCAAAGAGCTCTTCTCCCATGTAACATCTGCCATGTCATAGTAGTACACGGTCGCATCAAGCAGATATTCCGAGATAACGAGCGCATTGCCGTCGCGCACCTCAAGCACACGCCATTCAATAGGTTCGGTCTCGTATGTATCTGTTCCCGGAACGTTCTTTTGCGGATAACTTCCGAACACGATCCTGTCACCGGCAGAAATACCGTCATCTTCCTGAGCAGACTCTGAGACAGAAGATGTAGTTGTCTCCTCAGCTGCCGGGTTCTGACACGACGCAATAAACACACAGCTCATAAGGACAGCGAGCAAAGCAACACAAGCTTTTTTCATTCCGTTTCCCCCTTGATACATCAAGAACTTTAAGCCCTCTTTACGGGCTTCCTGAAATGAATATAACAAAGCTAATTGAATCCTTTTTGGATGCTTTATGGATTTAATGTGGAGGCAGGCAGGATAATATGTGCCACTACGTCATCGCCGTCATTTCCGAGATCAACAGCGCCGCTCTCGCGCTCGATAATGAGTTTTCCGAGATATAGTCCCAGACCGGAGCCACCGTTTCTTCTGCTCCTTGAACTGTCAGTCCTGTAGAAGGCTTCGAAAAGGTGCGGAAGGTCCTCTTCACTGATATGCGAACCCGTGTTGCGTATCTCCGTTACGATATTTCCGTTTTCCTTCCCGGCAGCGACTTTTACGGAAGATCCTTCGGAACTGTAAAACACTGCATTTGAAAGAAAAGATCCCAATGCCATGGATGTAAGTTCCTGATTGCCTTCGAAGAACAGTCCGCTGCCGATCTCCGATTCAAGCTTGATCCCTCTTATGTCCAGAAGTTCTTTCATGTCATCAAGGCGTTTTTGCAGCAGAGATCCGAGATCGACCTTCATGAATTCGATCTCGTTTTCAGCCTGCATCCTGGATGCCGTAAGGATCTCATTGATAAGGGATTCCATGCGCTTGAGAGATGAGAGGGTTTTCGGAAGATACGTATCAAGATCGTTATAAGGCTCAATGCCGTCGATCATGCCGCGCACCTGACCCTGCGCTATTGTTATTGGTGTTTTAAGTTCATGCGATGCTGCAGCGAAAAAGACATCCTTCTGCCTCTCTAATTCATTAACATGTTCGATCTCCCGCTCCAGTTCCTGAGTTCTTTTATTCAGGCTTGTTATGGTCTCATCCAGACTTGCCGAGAGATCATCAAGATCGCGCCCGAGATCGCCTATCTCATCATGTCTTTTGGATCTGCTCTTCACGGCAAAATCCATATTCGCGATCCTGCTCGATATCGCAGAGAGTTTCTGGACCGGTCTTGCGAACAGCAGAGTATAAATAACAGAACAGATAAGAGATACAAAGACAATTGCGGCAACGATCACCGGCAAAGTCTTCTTCAAGGCTTCCCAAAGAACATTCTCGCCTTTTTGTGACCATATGCAGACAACGGTATATTCACGGACTTTACCTGTCTTGAAAACAACATTTCTCGAAGTATACAGATTCATCTCATCTTCGTCTTCGTCATTGATGAGTTTTTTTACATCAGCTCTTGTCATGACCGCATAATCCGAAGTCGGAAGGACTGCAGGCAGCGCATTCCAGTTAGCCTTTAATCCTTTATAAAAGACAATATGGCAGTCGTTGGAAAGTATAAAATCATCGACCAGAGGTCCGCACTCTTTGAATTCGACCTTATTGAGTTCTTCGGCAAGCCCTGCAAACTTCTTTTCCATCTCGGTCCTCTGGACCATGTTCCAGCTAAGCGGAGTGGCATTATAGAGCACGGCATAGATCAGGATACCGAACAGGACCTGTACGGTGAAAGTGATCACGAAGACCTTGAATGATAATCTGTCAGTTATCCTCTTGTGCGACACGGTATCCACGGCCTCTTATTGTCTCGATCACGCCCTCACCGATCTTGTGGCGCAGGTTCTTGATGTGGCTGTCTACAATACGTTCATCAACAAGCGAATCATAATCCCAGAGCATTTCCAGGAGGAGCTCTCTGGTAAATACACGGCCCGGATTTTTGATAAGCGTAAGAAGGATATCGAACTCTTTGGAAGTAAGCTCAACTTCCCTTCCGCTGACCGTGACCATCATCATGTCAGGGACCATAGCGATATCCTTATAGACGAACTTCTGATGTTCTTCTCCTGAAGACGGCCGCTCACGTCTCAAAACCGCCTTTACCTTCCGTAAGAACACGGGCATGGAGAAAGGCTTCGTTACATAATCGTCCGCAAGAGAATCATAACCTTTGACCATGGACCTCTCGTCATCCAGTGCAGAGAGGAATATGACCGGCACATTGGAATGCTTTTTTACGAATTCACAGACACCGTAACCGTCTATCTTCGGGATCATTATATCCAGGATCAGAAGATCAAACTTCTCTTTGCTGAAAAGCTCTATTGCCGTAACCCCGTCTTCTGCTTCCGAGACAAAATAGCCTTCGTTAACAAGGTAGCTTGCAAGAAGCTGCCTTATCTCCGGTTCATCCTCAACGATCAAAATCCTTTTCATATTGAGATTATAGAATACATTTATGAATTTAATGTGCAGAGGCCGTTTTTTATCCGGAAAAGCTTTTTACTCAATCCCGATCTCTTTTATGTTCATATCGATCCTTATCTTTGTGCCAACGCCCGGCTCTGACTCCGCATAGATCTTATGCCCCAGATTGTCGCAGATGCGCTTGCAGAGATAAAGACCGATGCCGCTGGCGCGCTTGTCTTCACGTCCGTTGAAGCCTGTATATCCGTTCTCGAAAACTCTCGGCAGATCCTCAGCGCTTATGCCTATGCCAGTATCCTCAATGCATAGTATGCCGGGTTCATCCATATAGACCTTGATCCCGCCTTTTTTCGTATACTTTACGGCATTGGAAAGGACCTGCTCTATTACGAACGAGAGCCACTTATCATCTGAAAGGACCTTGTATTCAGTAGGCTTGAAATCCATCGTGAGCTTCTTTGAGATGAAGTCTCTGGCAAATTTCCTTATCGCCGGCTTTATTACTGCATCAAGGTCAATTTTCCTGATCACATAGTCAGTGCTGTCCGAATCAAGCCTTAAGAAGGTAAGGACCATCTCAACATATGCTTCGATCCTGTTGAGATCGCCGTCAAGGCGCCTTGCCAGGTCTGAATCCACAGACTGGATCTGCAGGCGCATCGAAGCAATGGGAGTCTTTATCTGATGAGCCCACACGGTGTAGTACTCGACCATGTTGTTAAAGTCGGAAGTCGTTTTCTGTCTGGAATATTCCTGCTCTTCCTTAAGCTTGTTTATGATCTCCCGGTAATCCTTTTCGAGCGGGCCGGAGGCTTGCGGAAGATCATTTCTTTTAAGTCTTGAATGCTTGTTATATACAATCAGGAAATCAACGACACCTGCTATAAGAATGGCCACGGAGCTCAGCACCAGTGGATAAAGCACTGTTACTGCGGGAAGGTCAAAAAGGAAATAAGAAGACACGAAAATACCTTCCACCACAACGAGCAGAACCAGCACTTTGAGCCTAGACTTAAGATAGTCCCAGAACATTAGTCCTCCAGAATATATCCCACACCGAACTTGGTCTTGATAAGATCTTTAAGACCGATTCCTTCAAGCGTTTTTCTAAGACGTCCGACATTGACTGTCAGAGTGTTCTCATCGACATAGCAGTCGGTCTCCCACAGAGCTTCCATGAGCTTCTCGCGGCTGACGACTTTATTCTTATTCTGAACGAGAGTTAAAAGGATCCTGTATTCATTCCTTGCAAGATCGATCTCCGTTCCGTTATATGTCAGGGTATTGTTGTTAGTATTAAGAACTGCTCCTGCAACTTCAAGAGTGGCTGAAGCCTGACTGAAATCGTAAGTCCTTCTAAGGAGTGCCGTGACCTTCGCGATCAGAACGCTCTGGTCAAAAGGTTTTGCGATAAAATCATCTGCACCCATGTTGATCGCCATGATGATGTTCATGTTGTCTGTGGCAGATGAGATAAAGATTATCGGAACAGAGCTCGTCTTTCTTATCTCCTGGCACCAGTGGTATCCGCCCATGTAAGGCAGGGTGATGTCCATGATTATCAGATGCGGCTCGTATTCATTAACCTCTTCTATAACTTTCATGAAATCAGATACGGCACGGCCTTCCATGCCCCAGTTGCCGAGGCAGTTTACTATGCCGTCCGCGATTCCTTTATCGTCCTCAACAATAAAAATCTTATACATGCAATCCCCGTTATATGTTCTTATTCATCTTCACGCAATCGAAGGTTCCGCTCCTGATCACGCTGTCATCAACATGTTTATACCCGAGCTTTGCATAAAAATCTATCGCTTCAAGTCTGCTGTCGATCTTTATCTCTTTATAGCCCAGTTCCTGTGCCCATTTCTCGGCTTCAGTCACAACCAGCGAGCCCAGTTTCCGCCCTCTGTATTGTGGGAGCACCACTACGCGGCCAAGTGTAACGGCACCTTCACCGCAGTCATAGAAACGGCAGGTCGCGACCGGATACCCGTCATCTAACAGGACGATGTATTTCGTGCCGTCGCAGTCGTGCTCATCGAATTCATCTCTGAGCGATATATGATGCTGGCGGTTCATGCCCTCAATGCGTACTGAGTATGCTCCGGCTCTCTGCCATTCTGCTTCAGCTCTCAGGACTTCCATGTTCATCAGCCCTCGAAATGATTGAATCTCACGCGCTCGGCAAACGGCTTTTTCGAAGGCGCGTGGAAATCGTCTGTTGCCTTACCAACCGGCAGGATACATACCACATCGTAATCATCGGGCACGCCAAGGACAGCTGCGATCTTATCGCAGATCCTGTCGTCATCGGTGATGTGGCCTTCATACCAGCAGCTCTGGTAGCCGAGCTCCACGATAGCAAGAAGCATGTTCTCTATTGCCGCGGAATAATCCTGTGTTGCAAAACACTTGTCGCGGTATGCATTGATCCCTTGATCTTGTCTAAAGTCTCTTTGTCATCTACGACGATAAGATCCGTCGTCTGCTTGTTGCATCCTGAAGGAGCATCAATTCCGCAGCGTGCGATAAGCTCAAGGTCTTTTCTCGGAACGGGCTCATCAGAGAACTTCCCCCTGTAGCTGTGTCTGGTCTCTATGGTGCCTATGGCGCTCTTGAGGTTCATGACGTAGATCTGGCAAGGGTTTGCCTCATCCCAGTAATCAGCAAGGACTTCGAGTTCTCTAAAGCCTACGCTTCGGTAGAACTCATTCGTGATGTCGTAATCCTCGTACATACCGGACCTGACAGTCTTTACCTGCATGAATGAATAACCCTTCTGAACTGCATAATCCTTTGCCGCAGCAAAAAGCCTTCTGCCGTATCCGTTTCTGTGGAATTCTTTCTTAACGCCCATTACGGCAAGTTCCACTGTCGCATCGCCTGTCTGCTTAAGGCAGAGAAAACCTGCCGGAACATCATTATCGAATGCTGCCCAGAACGGCTGGTCAGCCGATTCCCTGATATACTGTTCCCTGCTCTCT
>CACZML010000060.1 GCA_902782235.1 Oscillospiraceae bacterium | reverse complement strand
TAGCATATCCGACATAAGGCCAGCACTGATGGCGGTTTAATCCCCTGAGCTTTATCTTTTCGCCGTTTAAGTAGAATCCGTCAGTCTTAAAGACCGCATCGCGGAAACCGAACTTCGTCGTGAATGTATCTTCCTTATCACCATTACGAAGTGTCATGGTGAGCTCGTAGAGATTAGGAGCGTCGAGCGACCAGAGCTTGGCTTCATTAACAGTAATCTGAGCATCCTTTTCGCATGGTTCAGCGAAAAGAACTTTGCCTGAAGATATCTCGGTGATCATGCAGACGAGTTCGCCCACGCCTTCGGTCTCAGTCTTTATGGTGACTTTCTTATCTGCGCCGGCGCTTACGAAAACATCTTTGATGTGATCCTTCTCTTTCACATTAAGATAAACCTCACGGTAGATACCGCCGTAAGTCATGTAATCGATAACAAATCCGAATGGCGGAACATTTAGCGATTCGCGGCTATCGCACTTAACGGCGATCACATTCTTCTCACCAAACTTAAGGTGCTCCGTAAGATCCGCCGTAAAAGCCGTATAACCGCATGAATGCTTAACAACAGATACGCCGTTGATATAGACTTCCGCTTCATGCGCAACGGCATCGAAAGTAACAAATACTTTCTTGTCTTTCCATTCAGCGGGAACGTCAAAAGTCTTTCTGTAGCATGAGACCATCTGATACTCATGAGCATCGAAATAATTAAGAGGTGTAACCTTAACGGTATGAGGGATCCTCACAGATTCCATCTTATCTTCGCCGTCAAATACAGGTTTTATCATGTCTTCTTCAAAGACAGGTGCCCACAGCCAGTTGTTATTAATGTCGATCCTCATAGTGATTACTCTCCTGATCAGCCGGTCTTCTCAATAGTATATATTCTCGATCCGAAGTCGGGATAATATCTCATGTTCTCATTGAATCCGCAGGATGCGAATGCGCTTCTTAAATGCACGCCGGCATACATCATGGCATCGCCGTACATATCGTGCTTCTCTGACTCCGCATTCATCTTATAGAACTTCGCGATCAGCTTATGAAGGAATCCGTCCTGCTTAACGTGTATTGGAGCAACGTAGTTTACGAGCCCTCCGAAATCTCGAAGATCGAACTTCATCCCGCGTCCTTCAAGATGGTACTTAACATCAGGATCAAGTCCTGCAGGCTTTAACACGCACCACTGGGCGTTTGCATGAGTTAAGATCTGCATCGTCATGGACACCGCCTTGGTCTTATCCTGCGATACTACTGTCCAGGAGATCTCATTGCCGGGAAGAGGCTCTAATGCGCTTATGCCCGGAGCACCAAGCTCATCTCCGTCACAGGATCTTGAATCGTTCATGGAAGTCCCCCTGTAGAACCTTCCGAACTGCATTACTTCTCTCCACTGCTTATACATTGCGATCTGCGCCGTTACTGCTTCGATATCGTCTTTGCTCATGTCGCAGAGATTGCACTCGTAACCGAGCACGCCGAAAGATGCCACATTAAATCGTGTCTCAATTGGCGTTCTTCTGAGTGTCTGATGGTTCGGGCAATCGGATACGTGCGCCGTCACAGCGGACATCGGATAACCGTAGCTGTAGTCCGTCTGGATCTCAGCCCTGCAAAGTGCATCCGTGTCATCGCTCGCCCAGATCTGCGGGAAGAAACTTAAGATTCCGAGATCGAATCTGTTGCCTCCTGATGCACAGCCTTCGAAAAGAATATTTGGAAACTTCCCCGTTAATTCGCGCATAACGCGGTAAAGACCGAGCATATATCTGTGAGATACTTCGCCCTGTCTGTCAGACGGCAGAGACTTCGAGAAAATATCCGTGAAGTTGCGGTTCATGTCCCACTTAACATAGGAGATATCAGCTGATGAGAAAACATCGCTCATAGCCTTGATCAGGTAATCCTGGACTTCGGGATTTGCAAGATCCAGCACCATCTGGTTCCTGCCTTCGGAATGCTTCTTTCCGGGGATCTCCATCGCCCATTCAGGATGGGACCTGTAAAGATCGCTGTTGCGGTTGACCATCTCTGGCTCTACCCAGATACCGAACTCAAGACCGAGCTTTCTTACCTTGTCGCATATGCCTTTTACGCCATGCGGGAGTTTCTTCTTATTCGGATACCAGTCGCCTAATGATGACGTGTCGTCATTGCGCTCACCGAACCAGCCGTCATCCATAACAAAGAGTTCGATGCCGACGGACTTTGCTTTTCGAGCAAGACGGAGAAGCTTAGACTCGCTTATCTTAAAGTAGGACGCTTCCCATGAATTCAGAAGAACCGGCCGAAGTCTGTCCTTCCACGGACCGCGCAGG
The DNA here is from genome assembly GCA_902782235.1 of Oscillospiraceae bacterium. Taxonomy (GTDB): domain Bacteria; phylum Bacillota; class Clostridia; order Saccharofermentanales; family Saccharofermentanaceae; genus Saccharofermentans. The sequence goes on along the minus strand of CACZML010000060.1, from coordinate 8,763 downwards.
ATGTGCTTCGACACGAAGTCGTGCATCTGTCCGCTCATTCCGTTATATCCCTCAGAGGAATATGTCATGACCGCTTCCGGGGTCAGGAAGGACTCTCCTTTCGATAGTTTCCATTCAAAGCCTGTAGGATTGATACCTGAAAGGAATCTTACTTTACCAAACGGGCTCTTCTCAACAGACTCATAGTGATTGCCGCTGTATACGAGATTAAAACCGTAAACGTCGCCGTAATCCTCTGTTGCACCGCGCTTTGAGAGCATGACAAAGGGATTGGCACTGTTGGAAGAATTGCCGGTAAAGGATGAATTTACAAGGCGTGCCGAAGATACGGACATATCCGTACGCTTCATCTCCCTTGCCCATGCGCCCGTGAATGTGCTGAATACGTAATTGCCCGGATCAAAATCGATCTGGCAGCTCATGAGTTTTCTAATCCTTATGTCACCTTCGCCTTCGTTGATAAGATTAGCGGTCCTCGTGATGACATCTGTATCAGGATAAACGCAGTAGATAAGCTCAAGCTTTAATGAATTCTCTTTATCTTTCAGAGTGAGTGTAAGCACTTCCGCATCTTCACCATAGGATGAAGGAAGGCCTTCTGTGCCTCCATCCCTGCCGCGGCTCTCTTCAAAGCTCTCGAAAAGGAAATCAGAAGTCGTGCTGCCGTCGGAATTGACGATCTCAAGGAACGCTTCCCTTACGTCACCCTTGCCGTACGAACTCATCTCAAGGCGCATGTCCTCAAGCGAGAAGTTCCCGTTCTCAGGAGAATAGACAGATGTCGTGCCTGGAGCAAACTCGTGCTGCTCCGTAAGACCGTCAGCGTCATCCATATGGATCTTGCGTCCGTAATACAGATGCTCGATATGACCTGTATCCAACACCTTCATAGCATAAGTCGTATGAGCGGTATTAAGGATAAACAGAGGGTTCTTATCACCTTTAACTGTGATCATGGCCTTTAGCTCCTTGCTTTAAGCTCAGCGGATATTTCTTCGATCTTCTTATCTGTCAGGATATATTTTTTCCTGAAGATCATCAAGGCGATTACAAGAATAACTATAGGTGTAAGTGTCATTACCATTCTAAGACCGAATACCGCACTGGTATCGATAGTCTCAACGACATTGTTCTTAAGGTTCGATACTTTCTGAAGAAGTACGTTCAGATTCATATCAGCATTGCTCTGTTCCTGGATCTTAAATACTGCAAGGCAGATCGCTGCGACCAGAGCTGCAATACCGGAAGCGAGCTTTACAACGAATGTCTGCATAGAGAAGATAACTGACTCATCTCTTCTGCCGTTCTTAAGCTCACCATAATCACATGTATTAGCGAGGAAGATCGTGCAGATAACGTTCAGGATTCCGACTGCGCCCATGATGAAGAATCCCGGTATGAAGAACAGGTAAACGCTCTTGGCGCCTGCGATCGAGAGAACAAGAAGAACGATGTATCCCAATACTGCGGAAAGCACACCGATGTAGAAGATCTTCATCGTGTCGAAGGCTTTTCGCAAGAGCGGGAAAAGGATCATCATCGCAAGTATCTGCATAGCACCTGCGAAAGTATTGAACAGAGTGTAATTGCCCTGCCAGTTTGAACCTGCGAGATCGTACTTAAAGAAGTAGATCAGAAGGTTCGATGTGATATATGTCGCAGTGTTGAAAAGCACGATAGTGATAACGATCGTCATAGCCTGATCGTTGCCGAGAAGCGCTTTGAACATCTGCTTTACGGAAGGTGTCTCCATATCAACGGAAGACTTCTCCTTGATGCAGATGCATGTGATTTCGATGAAGACGATGAAGAGAATTCCAATGATAAGGGAGAAATACTTGAAGCCTACTCTCTCGACTTCCAGAGTGGAATTCATTGTAAGGTCCGCCTTAATGGAATCGCTCGCACTGATCTTCTGATAAGCTTCGTGATCAACATAGAATACGAGTCCTGCTTCACCTGAAGTCTCAGAATCCTTAACGAACTCAACCTTTGAAGTATCAGCAGTAATGCCGTTTACAGTAAACTCATATTTAGTATTGGAATCGCTGAATGAGTAAACATCTTCAAATGCCTTCTCAGAGCCGATTATTGTTACGGATACGTCCTGCTTATCAGCTGCATATTCAATGACGTTCGATGTCGGATTGCCGTCGCTGTCGAGTTCGATCACATAAGTATCGATCTTAGTATCAGCTGACGAGAACTGCTTTGTGATATTGGTAGTGCTCTTTGCTGTAAGTGAAGTTCCGATAGCAGTAACTGCCATGACCGTAAGGACCGTAACGAGTGCGGAACCTACGCCTGCACAAGAACGTCCGAGAGCAGAAAGGCCTTCTCTCTCCTTGCCGCCTTCTGTAAATGCAGGGATCATTGACCAGTAAGGAATATCCATCATGGTATATGTAACGCCCCAGAGAATGTATGTTACGGCAGCATAAGCAACGAGTCCCTTTCCGTCTAAAGCCGGCGGTGCAGCGAACATCAAGAAGAGAACGACGGCATTAGTGATCGTACCGATCAGGAGCCAGGGACGGAACTTGCCCCAGCGGGTCTTCGTTTTCGCGACCACGACACCCATGATCGGATCGTTAAATGCGTCGAAAACTCTCGCTACAAGGAGAATGATTCCCATTGCGATCGCACTCGTTTTCAAAATGTCCTGGAAATAGTAAAGGACATAAGAAGCCGAGAGCATGTAGACCATGTCTTTACCTACGGCGCCTATGCCGTACGCGAATTTTTCTTTTCCGGTTAAACCTTTCTTAGTCTCCATATGCTTCATATCTCCTTTCTTATTTCTTCATTCCCATCGCGATCTTAACGACGGTGTATGCTCCGTCGTAGATCCCTAAGGACTTGTTCCTGATTATGTTTCCGCACATGTCGGATAAATATGTATCGTCATCTATAAAGAGCCTTAACATCTGCAGCGTGTGAGGGATATCCCTGCACTCCAGTGTCCCGTCGCCGATCTCTGCCGAGTGGATCGCACCCCACTGCTCGTGGCCGCCGATCCTTCTTATGAACAGCTTCGGAACGGGATAGAAAGCAAGTTCCGAAGGCTTTGTGACGAGCACATCGCAGGATCTCATCAGAAGGTTTGTCGCATATACCGCTTCGAAGATATTCTCGTGGCAGAAAAGATGGATTCCGCTGACGTCGCCTTCTATTGCTTCTTCGCAGAACTTTCTCGTACCGTTCCAGTCGTTGAAGTGAGTCTTAGTTATGCCTTCGATGCCGGGAACCATCTTCTTAAGATCATCCCAGACATTTTTATAGTCACCGATATTAACATAAAGCGCAGCTTTTCCATTCTTTATATCCGGCATGAGATCATTAATTATCGCTGCAAAGATCTCTTTCTGTGCGCCCGCACCTCCTATGGTAAGAAGGAATCTCATGGGCTTGCCGGATGTCTTTCTTGCTATGCGCTGTGCGCAGTCCTTTTCGATATTTGAAACGAGTTCATGGTCGATATAATGACCGACATACTTAAGGCTGCCCGCCGGCATCGGATTTAAGACCTTATCGCCGTCCATTCCGTTTAAGATCCTGTAGCCCTGATAAGCGTAATGTGTCTGGACAGTATGAATGCTTCCTTCAGCAAAGTGCAGCGCCATCGGCCAGTTGTCAGGAATTGCATTTACGACATTCTCCATTCCTGCATGGATAGCGGCCTGCGCAGGCCATACATGAGTCGCAACAACCGGAATGTCCTTGGGCACATTCTTATAGACGGGAGCCATGAGCTCTGCATTCTTCTGGTCTGCCGCGTTATAGGAAAGCTTCCTGAAGCCCTCGTAGTTTAAGGGTTCCCAGACGATCTTATTAAACAGCTTAGACTTCTGGGATATTCTCGAACCCATGGAATAAAGATCGTTCTGCGCGCTGATGACTTTCGTGCATGTCGTATCCTTATATGAGTTAAGATCCATCCAGTAAGGAACATATCCCAAAGCATTAGCCGCAGACGCGATCGCCATTGAGATCCTGTAATGACCGAATCCCATCCTGATATTGCCTACGATAATGCCCTTCTCGCTGTCAAAGCCTTCGGATGTGCCGTCAGAGGCATCACCTACAGAGATGTTCTTTACACCAAGCAGGTCGCCGATGTACTGGTTTTCGACAACTCTTGCAGAATAATTCCTGTCAGAATCGTCGCCGAATTTCTTTGCATATTTCTTCTTTGAATTTACTGCCTTCCGGTAGACAGAGCCGGGCTGGCTGTTTCCGAATATTACTTTTGACTTTTCCATCTTGCGCCTCCTTTATACGGAGATACCGTTTAAGAGAATGTCTACTACTTCGTTTAAGTAATCGTTATATTTCCTGCCGCTGCCCTTCATTACGTTCTTCTCGAAAAATCTCTCGAGCGATGCTTCCATCATGATCTTGAATATCTTAAGGTCAGCATCCTTCCTGATGAGCCCTTCTTCCTTGCCCTGTTCCAAAAGCTTGAATGCAGGAGCCCATCCGGTCTCAAGGCGCTTCTGCAGTTTCTTATAAACCTTCGGGTATTTGTCCTTAAGTGAATAGAGTTCCTGGAAATTGATGTTTCTGTAGCTTTCAGGCATAGCGGACAGGAACACTCTTATCTTTTCGATAGTTGTATATTCATTCGAATTGAGAATCTCTTTTTCTCTGATCTTTATATTGTCGAAAACATAATCGACCATCGTCTCAAAGATCTCATCCTTGGATGAGAATTCCTTATAGATGGTCTTCTTGGAGATCTTGAGCTCATCAGCGACATCATCCATCGTAAGCTTTAAGCCCTTCTTATTAAAAACCTGTATAGTTCCTTTAAGGATCTTTTCCTGAATCTCTGTAATCATCGTCTAGAATTCTCCTTTGGAAACCAGATATGCTTTTGCAGTTTCCACCTAAATAATAGCAAGTTGCCGTTAAAAATGGGTCTCCGAGTTAGGAAACTGATTTTACAAATTTAGTTTCCAAGTCTTGTGTAAAATGCGCATATGACCTTTTCGGTCTGACAATCTATAATCAGGTTATAAGGTCCCAAAGGAGGCTTATTATGCTCAATCTGTCTTCTATTAACTTTAAAGATATCTACTGTACTGACGATGCTGCTGCACTTCAGGAGGTACGGTATGCCAATGCGGTAGAGGAGTTTAAGAAAGCCTTCGATGGAAAAGAGCCTCAGGCAATCTTCTCTGCTCCGGGCAGGACAGAGATCGGCGGCAATCACACCGACCATCAGCACGGCGAGGTCCTCGCGGCATCTATCAACAAGGATGCGATCGCAGTCGTATCGGTTAACGGAAGCGATTCAGTCATTATACTTGCCGACGGCTTCGGCCTTATAAACATAGATATCAACGATCTTAATATAAGGGAAACTGAGAAAGGCACCACGGCCGCACTCATCAGAGGCGTCCTCGCAGGTCTTAAGACTGAAGGCTGTCTCCTCGGCGGCTTTGACGCTTACATTACAAGCGATGTTCTTATCGGTGCAGGCCTCTCCTCTTCTGCTGCCTTTGAGACACTCATCGGAACCGTAGTTTCAGGGCTTTTTAATGACATGAAGACCGATCCTGTCACGATCGCAAAGGTTGGCCAGTTTGCCGAGAACAAATACTTCGGCAAGCCCTGCGGCCTCATGGACCAGATGGCCTGTTCTGTCGGCAACCTGGTACACATCGATTTTGAAGATACCGGTAACCCGGCAGTCGATAAAGTTGATTTCGACTTTTCCAAAACAGATTACGTTCTCTGCATAACTGATACAAAGGGTTCACATGCCGACTTAACAAATGAATACGCAGCAGTTCCACTTGAGATGAAGAAGATTGCTTCGTTATTAGGATATGACGTCCTCCGCCCTGTATCTTTCGAAGATATAATCGAAAACATCGGTATGCTCCGCGAAAAAGCCGGCGACCGTGCTGTCTTGAGAGCTATTCATTTCGTAAATGAGACTTTAAGGGCACAGGATGAAGCAGAGGCTCTGAAGTCAGGCGACTTAAAAGAATTCTTAAGCCTGGTAAAGCAATCAGGCGATTCGTCTTTTAAGTATCTTCAGAACGTTTATACAAACAACGATGTAACGGTCCAGAATGTGTCTCTGGCTCTCGCCATAAGCGATACTGTATTAACTTCCGAAGAAGTATCCAGAGTCCACGGCGGCGGCTTTGCAGGCACTATCCAGGCCTTTGTAAAGAAAGGCAATGCCAAGCGCTATAAGAAATACATGGATAAGGTTTTCGGCGACGGCTCATGCGAGATACTGGCTGTCCGTAAATACGGCGGCATCAGAGTGATCTGACGGAGGCTCATTATGATCAACACTTATATCACCGAACTTGTTAATTACGGTATCAGCAAAGGTCTTATAGATGACCTTGACCGCGTTTATGTGACGAACAGGCTTATCGGATTCTTCGGGCTCGATGAATATACGGCTCCGGAAGAAGTACATGCTCCAAGAGATCTTCATCTCATTCTTGAAGACATGATGTCATGGGCTTATTCAAACGGCGTGATGAAGAGTGATACGACTGCGGGAAAGGACCTTTTCGACACCGCGGTAATGGGCGTGATAACTCCTCCCCCTTCTGCCGTTATCAGGAGATTTACTGAGCTCTGCAATAAGTCTTCAAAGGATGCTACAGACTGGTATTACGCTTTTTCGAAAGCAACAAATTACATAAGGACCGACCGCATCGCCAAGGATGTGAAGTGGGTCACACCTACAGAGTTCGGCGACATCGATATAACGATAAACTTAAGCAAGCCTGAAAAGGATCCCAGAGACATTGCCGCAGCAGGAAAAGCCAAGAGCACGTCCTACCCGAAGTGCCTCCTCTGCCCTGAGAACGAAGGCTATGCAGGAACTCTTACTCATCCTGCAAGACAGAATCACAGGATAATCCCCATAACGCTTGACGGCGAAGAATACTATCTGCAGTACTCCCCTTATGTCTACTACAACGAGCACTGCATAATCCTTAACAGGAAGCACATACCGATGGTGATAAACCGTTCGACATTTAAAAAGCTCCTTTGCTTTGTTGAACAGTTCCCTCACTACACTGCAGGCTCTAATGCCGACATCCCGATCGTTGGCGGTTCGATCTTAAGCCACGATCATTTCCAGGGAGGCAGCTACACCTTCCCGATGGCAAGAGCCGGTTACAGAAGCACATTTATCCTCCCGGAATATGAAGATCTTACTGCCGGCATCGTCAATTGGCCGATGTCGGTAATAAGGCTTCAGGGTGACGATATCGAGCGCATCACTGACTGCGCTGATATGATCTTAAACAAGTGGAAGAATTACACTGATGAGGACGCCTTTATCTTCGCTGAGACAGAAGGTGTTCCTCATAATGCAATCACACCTATCGCGCGCAAGAATAACGACGGCAAGTTCGAGCTGGATCTTGTCCTGCGCAACAACATCACGACGGAAGAACACCCCATGGGCGTTTATCACCCGCACGCAGAATACCATCACATCAAGAAGGAGAATATCGGTCTCATCGAAGTAATGGGGCTTGCGGTCCTCCCTGCAAGGCTCAAGAATGAAATGGTCCTCATGGAAGATGCGATCCTGAACGGCAAAGATATAAGGACGATCGATGAGATTGCCAAGCACGCAGACTGGGTCGATGAATGGAAATCCGGTTACGATCTGTCTTCCCCGGAAGCTGTAAGAAATGCGCTTCAGGACGAGATTGGAAAGACCTTTGCAAAGATCCTGGGCTGCGCCGGCGTCTACAAGAATGACGAAGACTTCATGAGGTTCGTTAAAACCCTCTGATCCATGGAGTATCAGGCGGGCAATCTACTTCTTTCCGCTCTTCCAGACATATCCGGTCTTGATCACTGTCTCGATGTGATAGCCGGCTTTCCCGAGGGCTTTTCGGAGCTTCTTTATGTGTGAATCCACAGTCCTGTCATAGCCTTCAAAATCAGAGTTCCACGCATTATCAAGGATCTGGTCGCGTGTAAGGACCAGGTCTTTGTGATCAATCTTACGATATGCCTTGCAGGGTCTATCGTGATCTCATCAATTACAAGACAGCCGTTCTTTGCCAGAAGCCCGTGGTATCTGCTGATCAGGGCATTTGCCTTCATAAGCAGGACTTTTGTAGAGAAAGGCTTTATGACATATTCGTCTGCCCCGATCTCATAGCCTGAGATGATATCGCACTCCTCACCCAGCGCAGTCAGGAAGATGATCGGCACGTCATACCTGGATCTGATGTAACGGCAGACTTCCTTTCCGTCCTTGCCCGGCATCATGATATCAAGGATTACCAAGTCATACTTCTGCCTGTCCGCTAAGGAACAGGCGTCAGTTCCGTTATCTACCGCATCGATCTCAAATCCGTTTTTTTGGAAGAAGACTTCAACGACTTCTCTTAATATCACTTCATCTTCTGCAAGCAAAATCCGATACATTCATTACATCCTTATCCGTTTTCAGGCCTTCTCATAAGCAGGCATCGAGAACTTAAACTCAGTTCCCTTATCGCCGCTTACGCAGCTGTATTCAGCCTTGTGGACATCTAAGATACTCTTTACGACCGAGAGACCGACACCGCTGCTGCTCATTCTGTCAGTTCTGGCCTTGTCTGTCGTATAGAAGATATCCCAGATCTTGTCCAGATCCTTTTTCTCTATCTTAGCACCATCATTAGTGATGCTGAAATCTATTTTACGGCCGTTCCTGTTAAGCTGGATCATGATGATGTGATCGCAGTATTTGATCGCATTCGACATGAAGTTGCT
>CACZML010000059.1 GCA_902782235.1 Oscillospiraceae bacterium | reverse complement strand
GATCCCCAACCTGATGGTCAAGAGATACCCTGTCAAAAAGAGTGCACACTTCTGGAATCTCGTTCAGCTTGACGGCAAGTGGTATCACTGCGACGCCACCGTATATAAGGATCACCCTGAGATGTACTTCATGTGCACGGACGATGAGATCGGTGACAAGTACCACCAGTTCGACAAGTCTCTTTATCCGGAGCGCGCCTCGAACAGCAGCTCTTACCCTGATGACGTGGTTTACCAGCCCGGCGAGTACGGCGGAGATGTCGATTTCGAAAACTATGGTGATATAGATTACAATCCGTTTAACGGCCCGGCCGAAGGCCCTGCCCGTGATCAGGATGTTGATTACGAAGACTTTTACTCCGACGACTTTTGATTTCCCAGATTGGCCCGGCTACTGACATGCCGGGCCGAATCATTTATGGAAGAAAGAGCGCGTTTTAAAGTGCTTTTATATGTGCGTTCCCAAGGCCCCGGGAGTTGATCCCCGAGGTCTTGTCTTTTATCATTAAACCGAAAAGATATATTGAAAAACGATAAAAAACTATTGAAATTCATTTTCGGGGATGTTAATATGAGCTCATCCGGAGAATATGTTTTGGAGAGGTAAGGACATATGACATCCGACATTAATAAGATCAACGAACAGATCAATGACTTAGAGTACAAGATCAACAAAGGCAGGTCAGAGATCAAAACTGCACGTGTCTCCATGTTCAGATATTTCTGGCCGTTCCTGGTGCTCTCGATCGTCGGAGGTTTATTTGCCTATATTTATTCGTTCGTATACTTTTTCTCAACACCACCGGACGAAAGAGTTGTCTCACAGCTTACCGTTAATGGCGCGATATTAGCTGTTTCCCTGATCATTGTCGTGATTGGTATCGTCTTTTCCATGCATATGGCCGAAAAGAAAAACCGGGAACTGCAGCAGGCAGAAGACGACCAGCTGTTATTTATAAAAAAGCTCGACACACAGCTTGCCGATCTTCAGTACAGAAAAATGGAGTTTATGACGAAGGAGAGTGAAGGGGGAGAAATGGCAGAGGCTGTTGCTGAAGAAGCCATTGTCGCTACGCCAATTGCAGAAGCCGTTTCCGTTACGCCCGCTGAGACAGCAGCCGAAGAGGCCGCCGCACCTGCGGTCAATCCGTTTGTGCCACAGTACAACAGTGCTTCTGAGATCGACGAAGAACTCAAGAACCTCATAGCCAGAAGAAATGCCATCATTTATGCAAAGCCGATCGTCAGGCGCAATGCTTTCTCGTATTTCTGGCCGTTCCTGGTCCTCTCTTTTGCGGCATATCAAGCGGCACAGCAAGCGATAATGGTATTCGGTCCCGCTTTGCCCTGGGGACAGTTTTTGAATTCATATTACATGTACTATCTGATTCCCGGCATGGCGTTTGCATTGATTCATATTTTCGGCGGCATCTATGCCAGAAAAAAGAGAGACGAACAAAACCGTAAGGCCAACGAGGACGAAGTTGCCAGCAACATTGAAGACGCCAGACTTCGTGAGCGCATCTCCGAGCTGCAGTACAAGAAAAACCAATGCTTAAAGTAATGTTAGTGTTTCTCAAGTATGATCGTTCTGGAGCAGATAGATGCAACTTCCTGATCGTGGGTTACGACGACGATTGTGGAACCATTCTGATTCAGGTCTTTCAGGATCTGAAGAATCTCGTTCTCGGTGTCGGAATCGAGAGCGCCGGTCGGCTCGTCTGCGAGGATGATGCGGGGACTGCAGACTATGGCTCTGGCTATGGCGACGCGTTGTTTCTCGCCACCAGACAGGACGAGAGGAGATTTCGTTTTCAGGCCGGCTATTCCCAGACGTTCCATGACCTCAAGGGCTTTCTTTTTTTGCTCGCTTGAAGACAAGCCGCTCTCCCACAAGCCCATTTCGACGTTTTCGAACGCACTGTATTCGTTGATCAGAGCGAAATGCTGCACGATCATGCCGATTTTATTGCGGCGGAACTTAACGCCGTCGGAGGTCTTGTTCAGGACGACCGGATTTCCATCGAAGAGGTATTCGCCGCTGTCGGGATAATCGATGCCAGCCAGAATATTAAGAAGTGTTGTCTTACCTGAACCGCTTTTTCCCATGATCGCGGTCATAGAACCTTCTTCTATATTCAGATCAAAGTCACGAAATACAGTAGTCTCAGAATCACCCGTCTTATAAATCTTGTTGATTTTTTTTAGTTCTATCATGGACATTGTCCGGTTCTCCTTATGTTTGTTCTTTTATCATCAGATCGAGATTACATTTCCGGTTTGCAAAGATAAGTGGAAGCAATCCGATAGCAGGAATAAACAGCGCACTAATTGCAATCTGCCATGCCGGGATAAGGAGCCTGCCGTATTCTCTAATAGACAATCCGATGCTCGGGCAGACGGCGACTCCCGCATAGATAAACATTTCGATGGCCGCAGCGAGATTAATTTTCCACAAAGGAATACCAATACTTAAATAGATGCAGTTGGCAGGACGGTCTTTGATTGCTTTTACATATAAAATGCCTCCAACGGATACCGTTGCAATAATTGTTGTTATGATTGCTAAAACCAACATTATGAACATATTTCTTTCTGATACGGTTTTTGTCTCTGAATATGCGGTACCATCAATCGGTTCTGCATTCAGCATATAGAAGCCGTATTTGGCAGTCAGCCTGTTGATTTCCTTTTGCACATCGACGGACGGGTCATCACAATACAGCGAAGAATCTGCAAAATCGGTATATACCATTCGTTCGACAGTTTCATGATCGACCTGTTCTTCTCTGGGGAAACTCGTATAGATACCGGGAAAGATAAGAATATCATCTGCTGAAGACGACCCGAAAAATCCGAAAACAGTATTCGGTTCAAGAAAGCCGATAATCACTGCCTTGTCAGTCACGTCTTCATGCTTGAAGACTATTTCATCACCTGTTTTAAAGATGCCTGAATAATTGCTTCCGAGTATGACGCTCTCAGCTTTTCCGTGGTCGAAGTTCTCAAAATCATCCTGTGTAAAAGCTCTTCCTTCAGCCAGTTTAAGCCCCAAAGCTTCAAACGCGTTTGGCGATAGATACACCCCTGTGATATTTCCTTCTTCATCAAGCTTGCCGCTAAAATCATAGCCTGAAGAACCTTTCAGATCTCCGTAAGCGAAGGAAGTATAGGCGAAGTTATAAGTCTTCATATTGCCGCTGTTCAGTTCTTTTATCATCTCTTTTCCCGAATAGAACATGGGCGTGTGATTCAGTCCGTCACTTAAGTATTGAATCATGTAGTCGGTGTCAAGGCTCAGCTGATAAGTAGTTGCAGGATGATCCCATGAGAAAAATTCATCGTGTTTTTCTTTAAGGAAATAGTAGTTCTGCAGGAGAATGAAGACTACAGCGATCGAGAACACCAGGTTCAGGATTATTACCATATTATAGTGGATCTGACTTGTGAAAGATCTTTGAATGCTTTTAAAAATGAATTTCATATTGTTCTGATACTCTCTCCGGGATTAAGTCTCCAACTTGTGATCATAAGAATGATGTTCCAGATTACCAAAAGGCCTAATGCAGTAAGAAAGCACACTGCAAGTGCAAAACCGGATTCCTTGAACGGCAGTGCAAAGTAGCCGCTGAAAAGAAATACCAGATCGGCTATAAGTCCACCGATAAGACCGGCGAGAGCGGTCAACAGATTGGATTTATTGAGTTTTCGATAGCTTCTGCCAAAAGACACACCGAGCATCTTCATTACAGACAGGCTTCTCCTGTTGGCATTTACCGTTTGGATCAGAATGCTTAAGTAAAGGAAAATGCCCATGCACAGCAGCAGGGCCTTAAGGTAAGACTTAAGATACATGCCACCGGATACGACATCGATAAGGGTCTTGGGAGTAGCAAGACGGTCTAATTCCTGACCATATATGGTAAGCGAAGCTCGGTTTAGATCTTCGTATAGATTTTCCGTATTGTTGTTGGAATCAATGTAGAGCCTTCCCGTAAGCTGCTTTTCGGGCGCCACACTTCCCATGTTCACGAAAATAAGACTGTCGAGCGTACTGGGTCCGGTAACACCTGTGATACCAATTACTTCGTATTTATTCCCATAATAGTCCAGATATCTCTTGGCTGATTCTAAATAGGTCTGAGGAATATAGTCTTTTCCGATTACAGCAAGCGGCTTCTGTTTCAAGCACTCTTCCTCTGTAAAGAATCTTCCTTCTATCATTGGAGGAAGTTCCGGGGAACCCTTATAAGTGATAAATCTTCCAAGTCCTGTATGTATACCCGCAATGTAATCTCCACTTCCTGAAGCAAGTACGGATTCAATTTGCGTCATGCCAGTCGCCATGACATTATTTGTCATGACATAATCAGGATCTTCTCCTTCAATTGGGGATGTATCCATTGAAATACCACCTGTTTCGCTGAAAATAAAATCAGCATTTCCTGTCTTCTGAAGCTCAGGAGAATCATTGTTGCCAAATAATTCTCCAAAACGGGCGGTTCCTTTTGAAGGATCGTGAATCTCAAAAAAAATGGCATCATTTGAGATAAAACCTCTTGCTATCGTCTGATTAAGATTGTATTCCTTGTCAGATCCCCAAAAGAAAAAAGAGATAAGAATTATAGAAAAATATAAAATGAAAATAAGGGCTTGCCTAAGCAGGCCCTTATAATTTACGTGTGCCACTTAATTATCTCCAATAAGTAGAAATATTCCAGTCTTTATATCCGAGGTCTGTTTCCAAAAAGCCAGATTTTATTTCCATAGGTTTATCATAATTATGTAATGTCTTGTTAGTTGAAGCTTTAACACTTGAACCTTTTCTTAGACCTACAGATATATTCTGTGATTTCTGATCTGTAACACAATCCTCGGCGATAGCCTGATTACAGAGTTTCGAACCTTGGTATTTAGTTTCTACTTTAGGCCACTTTTTAAAGCCGATACCTGCTGAAACAGGAATCGCAGTCAGTGACATAAGAACACCGACAGTAGCAACGACACAAATAAGTTTTCTCATTTTTCGTTTCCTTTTTTGTTTTATTCCCCAACCAGACACCCAATATTTCCCGGTGCTGATAAAAGATGTTTTTTTATTACCATAGATGTCAACAAAAAACATCAAAAAAGGCCAATCTCAGGGATAAAGTAAAAAAATCAGGGATAAAGTAAAATTTTGGCGGCTTTTTCGAGTCATATCTAAAAAGAATTTGACATAGATGTTATAATCACACTATGAGAAACAGATTCAAAAGTGTACTTGCATTTATACTTACAGCAACTCTCCTCGCATCCTGTGCAAATCAGCCGGATGTTACTGAAACGACACTGAAACGACGGAATTAACAGAGACCGAACTGATCGAAGAGATTGCCGATATAGCACAAGAAGAGCCTGAGGAGGGCGAGACTAAGAAAGCTCCGCTTTTCCCTGAATTCAAATACGAATACGAGATATCTGAAGCCCAAAGGCAGCACAGAGTCAGGACCGTCACTTTCTACAGAGACGGCAACCCGATTTCCGGCAAGTTCACGGTGCCTGAAGGCGACGGACCTTTTAAGACGATAATCATCTCCGGCGGCCTTTACACCAATCTCGGCAGATATTCCACAAAGGCCCAGAGATACTGCGATTACGGCTATGCCGTTGTCGAGTTCAAATTCCAGAACGGCACTGCGCCGAAGCCCTACAAGGACCCCAAATATCTTGGTGACTTCATCTATGAGCAGGTGCTCGACCTCTACGCCGTAATGGACGAGGTCAAGCTCTTCCCCGAAGTCGACGTTAACAACATTTATCTTTACGGTCACAGCATGGGCGGCCTCGTCTGTTCCTACGCCGGCACCATGCGCCAGACCGAGATCAAGGGCCTGATCCTCAATGACCCGAGTTATTACGCATGCAAGATCATGAAATTCGAGCACGAGAAAACGATCAGGACTGACATCTATCCCTTGATCTCCCGTTGCTATGTTCCGGTCGTCATTATCTCCGGTACCAAAGCCTTCGCGGCCGATCCGAACAAGGACTTCGACCAGGCGATCGCCTCGCTACCTTACTGCGATTACATCGTCATCGAGGGCGCCGACCACCACATGGACGGCGAAGCCGGCATCCAGGTCGTCGACCGCTCCGTCGAAGTAATGAAGAAATGGGACGAAGAAGGCAAGTAATTAATCTGGCAGTGTTGTTTTGACCGCTCTACGTACTAATTTTCGAAAACGGTTTTTTAGACCGTAATTTTTTCAGAAAAAGGCGTCTTTGAAGGTTGATTTTACGTGTCAATTTTCGAAAATGCATTTTTAGTACGTAATTTTTCCAGAAAAAGGCGTCTTTGAAGGCTGGTTTTACGTGCCAATCTTCGAAAATACATTTTTAGTACGTAAAGCAGCTCCTGTTTTTCAGATTTTCCCAAAAAAATTACGTACTAAAACTGAAAAATCGTTTTTTGGTACGTAAGAGTTGTCAGTGCGTCTTCTTAAAAATCACACCTACCGACAATTTCGCGAATAATGCCATTTTCGTATGACATTCCGAAAAAATCGCGGGCAGACAAAAAACTTTTCGCAATTCTTCAAAACGTACATAGAGATTACACATCGCGCCAATATAATCAGGGCAATAGGGACAATGTTTATGGGGACATTGTCATTGGGGAAAACACAAAGTCAAGCAAACATTGGAAAAGCGGGGGACTGCCATGCAGGGCGGTCCCCAAAGTAAACACAAGTGTGGACTGTCAAAATGGCAGCCCAAAGGCAAACGCAAATGGGGATAAAAGGCCTTTAAGCTTTCATACAAATGTGGGTGAAGAGGCCCTCAATCATTCACACATCAATGGGGACAATAGGAAGGGAGCACACGATGAAGAGTTACTATAAAAAGCTCGCGGTATCAGCACTTGCAGCAACCATGATTCTACCGATCGCAGCTTGCAATAAGAAGGAAGAAGAGGTCCCGGAGATCAAGAGCGGTATGGAGATAACGGCCGGTACGCCGTGGTATGAGGCAAAGCATATTACGGTTGATTCGGGCATAGACAGGACGAGGGCTGTCAGTTACCATTCATCGTTATTTGCGGGTGCTGACGATAAATATATTTTTGTGAAGACATTTGGCGAGTATGCGCATCCCAACAGTATTTATATAAGCGATGGTGATCTGATCAATAACGTCTCGATGGCGGACAGGACGACCGGAGAGATGTTGAAAATATTGGATTTGACGAAGCTTTTCGATTACGAGGAATATTGGATCCATGACTCGTATTACAGGAATGGCATTCTGGAGGTTGAGCTTGGATATTGGGATAAGGATCTGGAGAAACAGTTCTATAAACTTGTCGAGTACGATCCCGTAAATGAGAAGGTCTTAGGTGAGCGTGATATCGATGAAGGGTATACACAAAGACGCATTTTGGATCTTGGCAAATACAGGATTGATCTGTGTTTTAACTCAACTATGGACGGGGTGAGCTACTACGCTCTCGATATAACAACAGGCAGCGGAGACAGCAGAAAAGTTAAGAGAGTCGAGATAAAAGAAGAAGGCAGATCCGTATATGATATCTCGCTTATGCTGCCTTTGGACAAAAAGACGGTTTTGTTTCCTGCTAATGCGGACAAAGAGGCTGTGTTCTACAAAGTGGATCTTGAATCGGGCAAGCTCTCCAAGGCTGATCCCAAAGAATATTCATGGATCAATCTCTCAGCAGCGTCATTTCCAATTAATGGTTCTGACGGAAATGTTTACTATTCACAGGGCACTGGTATCGCGAGATTTAATCTGGATAGGAAGCAGATCGATGAAGCAATAAACTACAGCTGGTGCAATTCAAAGAAATCACTTGCACATTTTGAAGTCGGAGATGTATCAGGTGATTCGATCCTCTTGTGGAATTCTGCTATTCCGAATGGAGAATATGGTTCTTTTTCAGACAAAGAACCGTATGAGATGGAGCTCGTGAGTTTAAAGAAGACTGCTAATCCCCATACGGGAAAGAAAGTATTAGAACTCTATGCTCCGTACGGATGGATCGACGATGTTATTTTCAATAAGATCTCTGAGTTTAACAGCACGAATGGCAAGTACTATATCGTCGTCACTGACAGGTATACAAACGAATACAATGTGCCTTATTCCGAGGATCCGGAAGAGTCGAGCTACAATGTATTGAACGGCGAGTCCATGATCGGCAACAAGCTCACGATGGACATCATCAACGGCAAGGGTCCGGATATTTATTTCGACGCTTTTACGATGCCTTTTAATTTCAAGGATCATCTGGTCGATCTGACTCCTTATGTCGGCGACCTGTCGAAAGATAAGTATTTCACGAACATGGTAGACCTCTCTAAGGAGGACGGAAAGCTCTATCTGATGCCGCTTGCAGTGTGCGCTGAAGGCATCTTTACTGATGCCAAAAACGCCGGAAAATCGGGCGAGGGCTTTACGACTGAAGAATATGCGAAATTCTTAAAAGAGACGCTTAACGGCGTAGATGTTGTGGAAGGTGTATCGCAGCCTTACTATTTCGTAACACTCTTCAACAACATGAGAAACAGGTTTATTAAGGACGGCAAGGCCGATTTCACAAGTGAGGACTTCAAGGCTATAGCTGAATTCGTCAAGGAAAACGTGCCTGAGAAAGCTCCCAACATGGAGATCGTCATGGATGAAGACGAGCAGATGAACAATCCTTACTACGACGACGGTTATCTCAAACATCCGGCATCTCATTCAACTGCAGCAGGTTACTATACTTATTTCGCATCTATGGAAAGAATAAGCGAAAATGCTGTCCTGCTGGGTCTTCCCACATCGGACGGCAATGGTCCTGCAGCAGGAAGGATCTTGAATTTTGCCATATCCGCAAACTCAGCAGATCCCGATGCATGCGGCGAGTTCTTAAAGATGCTTCTTACAGATGAATCGCAGGCCGGTCTTGCAAAGAATGGCTATCTGTCCATTAACCGTGAAATATTCCGCGAGACCGGATATCAGGCAGTAGATTACTTAAATTCAATCAGCGTGAGTGCTCATTTTGAAGAAGGCGGGCATCCCTCCAAAAACAGGGTCACATTCACCAAAAAGCACATCGACCAACTCGAACAGACACTTCTCAACTGCACCACAATGAAATACACCGATCCCGACATTGAAAAGATCCTTGTGGAAGAGATGCCCGCCTACTTCTCCGGCCAGAAGAGTCTTGAAGAGACCGCGAAAATCGCCCAGGACAGGGTGCAGAAGGTGTTGGATGAAAGAAGGTAAAACGACGATCTGAAACTGGTATAACCATAGCCAACACCCCCAAAGTAATATGGTAATCAGAATGTATCAAAAGGATTTTACCTTGCGTGCTATAATTACCTCATGAATGCAAAAATCAGGAATGTAATTACAGCAATACTTTCAGCAACTCTTCTCGCATCCTGTGCTATCCAGCCGGGTGTGACTGAGTCGACTGAACTTACAACGACTACGGAAGTCACGACCTCACCAACTACTGAGACGGAAGCTACAAGCGAGACGACACAGAAAACCAAAGGCATACCGCAGTTTCCTGAGTTTAATGCCGACTACGAGACGTCTGATCCTTCTATCGGCTACAAGATAAGGGACCTTACTTTCTACAGGGACGGAAACCCGATCAAGGCAAGGATCACTTATCCTGAGGGAAGCGGTCCTTATAAGACGATAATCATGTCGAACGGACTTTATGCTTATTTCGGCAGGTACGCCGCGCTGGCGCAGAGATATACCACCTACGGTTATGCGGTTATAGAGTTCCAGTTCCAGAACGGTACTGCACCTTCGCCTTACAAGGATCCGAAGTGGCTGGGCGACTTTATTTACGAGCAGGTTCTTGACCTCTATGCTGTTTTGGACGGCGCGAAAGAACTTCCGGATGTCGATAACGATAATATCTATCTTTTCGGGCACAGCATGGGAGGCCTCGTAACGGCTTATGTCGGCACGATGCGCCAGACTGAGCTCAAGGGCCTGATCTTACTTGATCCGAGCTTTTATGCCTGCAAGATAATGAAGTTTGAGAACGAGAAAACAATAAGGACTGATATCTACGCTCTTATCTCCAGATGCTTTATTCCGGTAGTGATCATATCAGGTACAAAGGCCTTTGCATGTGAGCCAAGGAAAACGGCCGATCAGGCCAGAAACTCGCTCCCGTATTCCGAGTACTATGTCATCGAAGGAGCCACACATTCCTTCAACGGCGTATATGGCGACCAGGTCGTCGATATATCCTCGGAAGTCCTTAAAAAATGGGATGAAGAGGGCAGATAACGCCACAGAATTGCAAAATAAGTCTTACAGTTTTACCCCCGCTTTGACGCAAAATTGATGCCGGCAGGGGGTATTATCTTACCCAGTGAAAGCGTCCCGGTTTTGCCCAATGTAATCTCCGGAACGCGGACACTGGGGGATAATACAACGGAATAATCTTGGTCTTGACGTTCTTTCAACCTTTCAGAACGGTGTATTCCTTATTGGCTACTTTTTCCGTCGTACTATCTCCTATTCAAAAAAAGGAGAATTTAAATATGAAAAGAGTATTAGTAGCTACATTGTCCACTGCAATGTTATTCGGTTTGGCCGGATGTTCTGCATCCCAGGAAGGAAATGCTGCATCCAATACTCCGGATACATCTATCGTCCTTACTGACGATAACGTCGACAAGCCGTTAACGGGCGGCCAGAATGATGTCGGAGGCGACTCCGGTTCAACGGATCTCATTGCATCTGAGAACCCTTCCGAGAATCCTTCTGATGTCCCTTCAGATAAGCCTTCTGACAGCCAGGAACCTGAGCAGACCAATGCAGTACCAGGCACATGGCAGACCAATTCCATGGTAAACGCAGAAGACGGATCCATGGGCCCCACATACCACATTCAGTTTACTGCCACTGAGATCAAGTACGGTCATATGAAGGACGGCGCTTTTGTCGAGGAGTATTCTGACAAGATCTCACATCTCGAAAAGACTATCGAGGGCAAGTTCTTAGTACAGGCAGAGTCCAAGAGCGGCATCAAGTATACATTCAAGACCAGTGAGACTGATGCCAACACAATGGAATACTTTGCCACATGGACAGAGGCCGAGTTCGCATCCACATACTCCGCCACAGGCTCCATCACTAAGACAACTGCGTGAGGCAAATAACTAAAACAAGCACAGACATCTGAATACTAGCCACAGGGGCCGCCTTAGAAATAGGGCGGCCCTATCCGTTTATTTGGAGCTTTACCGACTCAAGTCAAACTTGAATTTATCATTGAATCTTCAATTCCCGCTCGCTAAAATGTTGGTGTGAATTCCTCTATTCTATGGCTGAAGGGAGGTGCTTCACATGGCAGACATCACATACTACCTGATACGTGAAAGAAGGCTGGGCAAGGCCCAAGGTGGCAGGTATTTCCTTTTCGATAACGGAGAATGGAAAGAAGACGAGAGGAACGTCATAAGAGATCACCTCATGGGATTTGACCCTAACGATGATACATTCTACGGCTTCGGAAATGCCAACATAATGGATGAGATGGAAGAGATCACGGCTGAAGAAGCACAAAGGTTTATGAACCAATAGATTATTGACGGACTTGGTTAAGCAGCAGGAGGGTGGCTTATGAGTATCGGAAGCAATATCAGATCGTTAAGAGAGGAACGGGGTTTTACCCAAGAGCAGGTGGCCGACAAGATCGGCATTACTTTCCAGGCTGTTTCTTCCTGGGAAAGAGATGAGTACAAGCCTGACATCGATAAGCTCATGAAGCTGGCAGAACTTTTCGACGTATCAATATCAGCGCTGGTCGAAGAGCGGCAAGGTGTATTTAAGACTAAGGATGCCATCTACAACTGGGAACACATGAAGACTTATGTGAAGACCACGGCAAAGAACCTGGGTCTTACAAATACTCTTAAAGCTGTTACTTTTGCCACAGAGGCTCACAAAGGCCAGATGCGCAAGCGTTCAGCGATCCCTTATATCTATCACCCTTTGAACCTGGCTTGTCACGCTTTGTCCATGAACATTAAAGATGATGCAATTATCGCCGCATGCCTTCTACATGACGTTGTAGAGGACTGCGGCGTTACTTATGAGGATTTACCCGTAAACGATGAGACAAAGGAACTGGTGCGTCTTCTGACGTGTTCTAAGACCACTCCTGAGAACAGAAGTGAAGTCCTGAAGGAATATTACTCACAGATTGCCACGAACCCCAAAGCGGCCCTTATAAAGTGCATAGACCGCACAAACAATATCACTACCATGTCCGGGGGCCTGTCACGCGAGAGGATCTACCGCATGATCAAAGAGACCGAAGAATACTATCCCAGACTGATTGAAGTCCTCAAAGAAGAGGTGGAATACAGCAATGCAGCATGGCTCCTCAAGTATCAGATGGAGAGCCTTCTGGATGTGTATAAGAGGCTGATGTGAGGGGAAGCCGGATGAGACATATTAAGGTACAGGCCGCACTGGTATTACTGATAGTATTTGCTTTTTTGACTGCTTCCTGCGGTGTTCCGGACGAACCTGCAGATATTTCATCTTCCAGTGAAACTATTAAAGAAACCGTGAATACCATCGAATACAAAAGTATCGATGAGAAGGATTATTTCGTAGCTGTCGGGCATTTTGAAGACAGGATCCGTCTTATGCATATTACAGGGAAATGGCCGGAATATGTCTGGTGGATACATGATCCGGACAAATACTCAACAGGTGATATTTTCGTTTTAAAAGAAGAACTCAAAGCCAGGTATGAAGGCCTTAAGCAAATCAAAGGGCCTTGGGAAAAAGATGTATATGGAAGTTATGTTGAGCTTGACAAGATCGGCAACTGCAAAGACTTAATGACAATAAAAACTTTGGAAGTTACAGCCTTTGATGATGATGAAATAGAATGCTGTATTTACCTTAAAGATCCGGAATCAGCTCCGGAAGGAGAAAGTTACGAGTACATATACAGGTTTGCGACATTTGGTGTATTCGATGCGAATCTTCATGCAAAGCCCGGAGATATTTATATCTTTGCCTTTCCAAACAAAGATATAATGATCCCGCTCGAAAAGGTGGAAAAATAAATGTCGCTCCCCATTCGACCTGTGGCCTCATCAGACCTGCTACAATCCGGGTACAACAAAAACTTTCTAAGTGAATAAGGAGGATATGTATGTACGGTGCAATTACAGGTGACATTATAGGCAGCCAGTTCGAGTTTGACAGAGGCAATAAGAGCAGGGAGTTTGAGCTTTTTGGCAAGAAGTGTGAGTACACTGACGATACGGTAATGACCGTAGCTGTTGCAGAAGCTCTTCTTGATGCAGGCAAGGATGCAGATGAGAAAACAGTGAAGGAAAAGCTGGTCGCTTCTCTGAAGAAATGGGGCAAGAAATATCCTTATGCAGGATATGGCAACAGATTCAAATTATGGGTATTGAGCGATAAGTCAGAACCCTACGGAAGCTATGGCAACGGCTCAGGAATGAGAGTGTCACCCGTGGGCTGGCTTTACGATTCCATGGAGCGTACCAGGGAAGTAGCCAGATGGACAGCAGAGATCACGCATAACCATCCTGAAGGAATTAAGGGTGCTGAGTCTACGGCAGCTGCGATATTCATGGCTAGACATCATGCTGCATTTGAAGAGATATCAAACTACATAGAAGATGAGTTCGGCTACGACCTCTCGAGAACTTTAGATGAGATCCGTCCGGATTACTGCCACGTGGAAGACTGCATGAAGACAATGCCTGAAGCATTCACATGTTTCCTGGAGGCAGGATCTTACGAAGAATGCATACGCAATGTCATGTATATAGGCGGCGACACGGATACTTTGGGCGCCATTGCAGGAGCAATTGCCGAAGCTTACTGGGGCATTCCTGAAGATCTGATCCGTAAGGCAAAGGAATACTTGCCGGATGATATTAAGGCTGTTGTTGAACGGTTCGAAAAGACAGTAAAATAAGGTATTTTTATCAGATTTATGTCCTCAAATTCCGTCTTTGATTGATTCTTCCGAGCCCGCCCTCTACAATAGGAATATCAGTCCGCACTCTTAAGATGATGGAGGTACAGGTATGATAAACGAAGGTAATTTTCGCGAGAATCTGGACAGCCTGATCAATGATCCTGATTCATGGTCTAAGGAAGATTACTACAGCGCTTTCCTTGAACTGACCGAGCGTTATCTTAATGAGATGCTTAATGCTCTGAATTACGAGAATGCGATCATGGAGAAATTCGGTGACGAAGACGGTGAGTATGTTATCGAAGAGATAACGACAAAGCCTGAGATCCAGAAGCTTGATATGCAGCTCGGTGAACTGACTGACAAGAAGGAAGTCATTAAGACTCTTGCAGATTACATTGAATGCCAGTTCGGAGTTGTTATCGGTTCAAATGATGCCGGTGATGAATTTCCTTATTTCGAAGACCCGGGTGACGATGAGGACGATAAGGAATAATCTGTAAAATTTCAGTTTTTTGAATACAGTCCGATGAATGTCGGGCTGTATTTTTTTGCCTCACACCCCCCCGGAAATTTTACTTTAACACCAATTTTTTTACTTTATCCCTGAGTTTTGCGTTTTCTATTGCTTTAATCACCCTCCTATCTGTATATTCCCAACAAGGTAAACAGTATGAAGAAAACAAATTACATGCTTAATTTGCAACTGTATATTGGCGCTCAATGATCAGGATTGCAATTTGTGATGATGATGCCAAATTCATTAAGACGGAGAGGGAGATAATCGAGGATTATTTCGCTCAGAAGATGCTGCCTTACAGTATCGATTGCTATTTTTCCGGAGAAGAACTTCTTAAGAATGTGGTTCAGCTTGGTGCCCTGGATCTGATCATATTGGATGTTGAGATGAAGGGCAAAGACGGCATCTCAGTCGCGAAAACCATCCGCGAGCGCTACGACAAAGTAAACATAGCTTTCCTCTCTGCACACATGAATTATTCCACGGACGGATACCGTGTAAGAGCGGTCAGATTCATCTTAAAGAACATGGACGATCTCAAGGCTTATCTTTCCGAATGTCTTGACTGTGTGATCGCGGATATGGATCTGATCGACAAGGAAATTACCCTGAATTTTACGATAGGAAAAAGGACACTTAAGATCAGTGAGATCGTCTGCCTCAAGGCGAAGGCCAACTATACGGTTTTCGAGTTTGTGCAGGAAAAGTCTGACGCTTACCTCATTAGGAGTTCGCTCAAGAATCTGACAAATGCCATGAAGACCTTTGATTTCATTTCTATAAGTTCCAAAGAGACCGTTAATCTCAGGCACATAGAAGCTGTATCAAGATACAAGGTAATACTCGACAACGGCGACGAGATCCCGATCTCACAAAAGAAATACAACGATGTATTCCGTGCTTATACGCTCTTCAGAGGCAAGAACGCATAAAGGATTCTATCTATTCTTCTAAGAATTCCTCTAACGCATTCTCAGCAAAGTGCCACGCGCCAAAGAGACACAGCTTATTTGTCTTCTCGAGTTGTGTTTTGTTGTCATCGTAGAGCTTCTGTGCAGCAAGGCTTGCGCCGCCTGTGGCGACTGCCAATCCGACTGCGCCAAGTGTCTTTGCGACCTTGTTGGGATCTTCGGCTGCAGGTGCGGAATCAAGGATGAGACCTAATGCATCTTCGTAGCTGTCCAGGAACGCTTTGTAGCGCGCGTTATCCTTGATGTACATGGTGTCTGTCGTGAATGAAGCAGCCCAAAGAAGTAGTGTCTTTGATGTCACCGATAAAGAGCATTTTCGAGTGGATGGGACCTGTCTTGCGCTTAACGTCCCAGGTCTTTTCTTCCCATGCTTCGATCTCATTCTCAGCGATCTTGCCGGAAGCTGTCAGGATCTTAACTACGTCATCTAATGTCGGTTTATCTTTGCATACGAGGATAAGTTTTGTGTCTGCCATCTGGTACTCCTTTTAGGCTCTTCAAAGTAATTATGCTATGTCGTGGATCCTGGAGATGAGTGTCTGGACTTCCTTCTGGATCTTCTCGAGTTTCTGGCACATCTCGGATCTGTTGGCACGTGTGGTGCGGAGCTCGGAGATGTTGTCTTCAACGGACTTTACGGACTGCTCCATGGGGGAGACGACACTCTGCTTAACGTATTCTGCGGCGTAATCTTCGAGCGAAGCTGCAGCTGTGTTGAATTCGGATCTGATATTCTGTCGGTTGTTCTTCATCGCTTCAAGTTTTAACTGTTCGTCGTAGTCTTCCTTGAACTGGAGGACTAATTCAAGACCGACACCTACAACTCCGAAGATAGAAGAGGATTTGTTCGCAACTTTAGATGCGACCTGTCCTGCTTTTCCGGCTTTGCCGATCAGCTTCGTGCCTGTGTTCATGGAATGGAGCGATGTGCGCAGGAAATTCTGCGTGTTGTCGGTGAGCCTGATCGCCTTGTAGGATGAATCAGCAAGTGAGAGCATCTCAGGGATGCCGGACTTAACGAGTGTTCCAACTAAGATGTCGCCCTTCTTCTCAAGGTCAGTTGCCGTGACGAATACTTTCTTAACCGCATCAGGGAGGTTGTCGTATTTGTCGACGAGCCTGATCTTCAGGTTCTGTGAGAACTCTGTGGATTCCATGTCCGTGAAGCTCTGGCCAAGTTCAAGGAAGCATGAATGAACGTGATCGTCAGCGTCTGTTCTGGTCTTCTCGATGAGCTCTTCAGCGTTCTTTCCGTACTGTGCGATCTTCTCTTCAAGTTCTTCGATGGGAAGGCCTGAATCAACGAGCGCTGCTGCGTCGAGACCATATTCTCTTATCTTTGCGGCGGAATCAGCGAAAATATCCTGGACCTCTCTTTGCATGCGCGTTCTTGTATCAATGAGCATGTGACGCTGCTGCTTAAGGTTCTCTTCCAATGCATCGATATCAGCGTCCTCAGAACCCGGTGTGAGGTCGGAGATCGCCTTATCAAGTTCGTTATCAAGGACATAAAGATCTGTCGTGAGCTTTGAAGTAAGTGTCTTCTCAGCAACATAAGAATTCAGTGTGTCGATGAACTGTGTGTAACCGGAACGCTCCAGAAGCTCGTCAGCGAGCTCAGGATCGCTCTCGCGCTCTTCCAGACTATCCAGATAGGACTGGGCATCAAGGAACGATAAATGGAGCTGCTCAGGGCTGTAGGGGGCCAATACGGTGCGCAGATCTTCTCTGATTATGTTCTGCTGCTCTTCTGTATTGCCCTTTGCCGCACGGTCCATCTTGTTTACGACGAGGATCATCTCACCGGCCTTGTCCTTGTCGATCGCAAGGCGTCTGAAATGATCAGCCATATATGAATCGAACAATTCATTCGTGATTACGAAAACTAAGATGTCGGCAGCCGCGATAGCCTTATAGGATATCTCGTCGTGGTCAGGGCGGAGGGATGTGTGAACGCCTGGAGTGTCAACGATCTCAAGACCGTTCCACTCGTAAGTGTGGGTCTCCTGGGTCGTTATCTTTGCGCCTGTCGCGATAGTGTCATCGCCCGTAAGCATTTTGATTATCGAGGACTTTCCTGCTGAATACTGACCGGCGAAAACGATCTTAACCTTATCTGATTTCTCACCGGCTTCCTTCTGGTCGATTCCTGCGTCTGAAAGTGCGCGGAGAGCCTTCTCTTTCAAAGCTTCCTTGGAGCGGGACAACTCAGCTATCTGGAACATAATTATCCTCCTATTTTGTAAGGCATGAACTGCTCTAAGAGCCTCAGCCTGTTAAGTAACTTGATATCTTCTTTATCTGTTTTAATAAGGACCGTACCGGATTCATTGTCGCATTCAATGTCCTCCTGCGCCACGATGCCGCCTAAGATGTCTGATACATATCTTGATCTGTCTTCGGTAGTAGTGACGATGGCGACGTCCTCGGCGATGAGATCTGAGAGATTTTTTCTGAAATCTTCCGGTGTTGCATTTTCTGCCTTCTCTGAGAGGAGGATGCACACGCCGGGGATCCTTGCGGCAGTGTCGATATTGCTGATATAAGTGTCCGCCTGTTCATCGCCGAATACCGCCGATGCGATCTTGGAAGTGAATGTCATGTTAAGCGAACGGAGTTCTTCTCTTAATGAATCAGCAAGACCATTCTGCGTTGCGGCAAGTGATCCGATAACATTCTCGATCTTAGTAAGCTCACCTAAGACCAGATCGATCTTGCCCTTAATGAGTCTGTTAAGATTCTTTTCAAGCTGCGTCCAGATGCTGTCACATGTGGCGTTGACTGATTCGGTGAGTTCCTTCTCAAGCTTTGCTCTTGCCTTTGCAAGTTTGTCGCCTCTTGACTCAAGGAAGAGAAGACCGATTCCGCCTGCAAGGCCGATTCCCGCTGCTACCCAGCCGACAGGACCTGCTGCAAGTTCAACGCCTGACAGTGTAAGGATTGCTGCAGCAACGGTACCGCCTCCGCCGAGAAGAAGGCTCGTCCAGCCGACGATCCTCTTCGCGTCGATCAGGGCAGGGGTGAGGAACGTTCTCTCGACCGCATCGACAGAAACATATTTGAGTTCGCTTTCCATCTCACGGATGGTCTCTTCGATGATGCCGTCAACTTCAGATTCCATGTCATCCAAAAGCTCTTTGCATCTGCCTTCGATATTTTTCTTCTCGATGATCTCGCCCCACGCGATGTCCGCAAGCTTGTCGTTATAGTGGTCTTCTGCGAAAACTGCGATGTCGGATCTCAGTTCTGATTTGAGGCGCATCATGAAGGATTCTATGCGCTTCTTGCCGTCTTTGACGAAGACGTCTTTGCGCTTTTCCAATGCACGCTTCTTGTCCGATACGATCTTGCCCTGAGACTCGTTAATGCGGCTCTGAAGATCGAGCTCTGAAAGGGCCTCGATCATGGGATTTGCGATGATGTCGGCAAAGGTCTTAACTCTAATGTATTTGCCTCTCACCTGGACCTCTTCGCAGATTAAGGATTTAAGGTCATCTATGCGGCTTATCCTGCGCCAGAAGTCAGCATTTTCGCGCACTTCCGCATCGGCAGATTTGTCACATCTTACAGCCTCATAAGCAGCCTTGAGATGTGTTGCAACGAAAGGCACATTCGACCAGTCCTGACCGAAGGGCTCGGCGAACTTGCAGAACTGTTTGCGGATCTCCTCAATGCGCTCATCGTCAAACGCGCGGTTCATGTCGCGCTCAATGAGCTTCATGCTCTTACCGGAATCTACAGACACCTTAACGTTCATGATGATTATCACGGGTTTGCCAAGGTCCTTGACCTGCCTGAAGCAGTCCGCCTCAACCGCCTGCGGCGCATCGTCTGTCAAAAGGAACACAATGAGGTCAGCGGTCTTTGCCGCATCAAAAGCAAGCCTCGTATCTTCCTCGCCCTCGAAAGCACCGATTCCGGGCACGTCCGTTACCGCAAGACCGTTCCACTCGTATCTTCTGATATCTCTCGTGGTTCGCTGCGCGCCCATTCCGATCGCTGATCCGTCGCCTTCGGTAAGCACTTCCATCAGCGTGGATTTGCCTGCCATGGTCCTTCCGAAAAGCGTCACTGAGAACTTCTCCAGATCGCCCTTCAGCGCCTCCAGATCCTCAGTAAAGGAAAGTCTCAAATTATCTACGGATTGCTGTATATCAGAAAGCTGCCCCTCGAGCGTCTCGCCCAGGCCGATCACCTCGCATGGTGAAGCCTTATATTCAATTGCAGTCTCACGGATCGTATCCTCAGCCGATCTCAGAATATTATCGAGCGCAGACTTCTCATCCGACGCGAGCTCATAGCCGCTCTTCGCCGCTTCATAGCACTCGGATAATGCTTTTGTAAGATCAGT
>CACZML010000058.1 GCA_902782235.1 Oscillospiraceae bacterium | reverse complement strand
TAAAATACAACCTTTACCAATTATAAGACATATTTGAGGAAAGCGGATATCAAAAGCATTACAACTCCGTTTTGGAGAAGAAACGTTAACTCTTATTTGCGTTCATTCAATACCTTCTGAACCCTGTCCTGGAGTATGGTTATGACGTCATTTAAGTCTTTCTGGCCGAGGAAATATGCCGGCATCTCTTCTATCAGGATAATGCTTATGGCCTGGTCCTCCGAATGCATCCTTGAGCAACTCAGTATGATCGACTCAAGATCACTGATATCCTTCTCAGAGAACTTTATCCTGTTCTCAATGGGCTGACCCGTCATATGGTCATATCCGAATATGCGGTCTCCCGCAGGGCCGTTGAAATACTCTACTGCAGCCTCTCCGCCTTTGCGGAAAGCATCGCGGTTAAGAACGACGTTCTCATTAAGGGCCATACTCTCCTGGATATCATCAGACAGGAGGAGCTTAACAAATTCAATGCATGCTTCTGTATTTGATGCCTGGGCTGATACTGCAACAGAATAATAAGCCTCGAACATGGGTCCTCTTCCGTCTGAAGAAGGAATTCCCAATATAGTGAGATCACCCTTAAGATCGGCAAGTTCATAGAAATATCCTGACGTTCCGTAGCAGTTGGTGTAGACCGAATTGTTATTGGGCATTCCATATTCGCTGTCGTCCCATGACCTTGCCTTCTCCTGGACATTGTTCTTAACAAAATCCGCAAGCTCCTTGAATTCAGGTCCTGTGAAATCAGCTTTGCCGTCCTTGATGAACTTGTCGTTCATGGCAACGAAAAGCTTTGCAAAATAGTGCGCCTGTCCTGATGTGATAATGTCTTTGCCGTTAAGTGTTTCTTTTAAGAATTTCTCATATTCTTCCGTGGTAAATCCAACGCCCGAAGCACCTGCGTTCTTCTTGTCTGTATGGATACCCTCAAGGCTGATGCAGACAGGCATATGGTAGAGCTTGTTATTTACTTTCGCCGCGTCAATGATATTCGTAAAATACTTATCTGAACTGAGATCCTTGAAATAAGGCGCGAGATCAACAAGATAACTGTCACTGTTAAGCTGTCCGAACGGACTGGAGTTCAGAAGAATGTCCGGGCCTTCGCCGTTCATGATGTCCATCGCAAGTGAATTGCACATCTTCGTGCTCTTATCCATTACGATGCTCTCATATTCATCATCGCTTGCGGCATCTGAATAATCAGATGACTTGCTGTCCAGATATCTGTCAGAGACTTCGATAAAGTATCCGGTGCTCTTCTCGTTGAACCTGATTATCGCGTCAGCTGTGACGTCGTCGACCTGTCCGTGCGGAACAAAAAGATCTAATACCGTCTTGCCGGCGTTAGGGTTTTTCGCTGCCTTCGAAAACTTAACGATATAAAACTCCGAAGCAGCCTGGTTCTCATTATAGCCGTAGCCTTCAAACTTCTTTCCGCAAAGAGTAAAGGTATCGCCATCGCAGTCAGTTGTCTCGAGCGAATCCAGAAGCGTTCTGTTTACATTGCATTCGCTGTAATCAAGGACCTGTTCAGTGGTCTTATTCTCCGTATCGATCTTAAAGATGCCGATGGGTGTCTTATAATAAATGTTTCCGTTAATGGTTTTCGCATTCCTTATCTCATCTGCGTCCAACCATTCATAATCTTTTGCATCAAGAGCCTTTGTAGTGTAATTTTTCAGGTCAAGCTCATAGAACTTATTCCCGGTGTTTGTAAATGCCGTGATCAGGGCCGTTGATTCGTTGACGGGAAGGATCAGATTGATCCCGTAAAAATCCACTCCTTGTTCTTTGAGCTCGACATCCTTCGTACTGCCGTCAGGAGATTTAACGTTTAACACATAGTACCCACCGTTATCACCCCAGACTACCGCAGTATTTACGGTGTAACCGCCGACTTTAAAAGTCTTCTCGTAATGTTCCTGGTCAGCCCCTGAGAGGTCACGTGTATCTGTTACTTTGCCGCTTTTAAGATCAAGATCCTTTTCGACGGTCTTGGGCTGATAAGTCTTCATGTCGTAAGAAGAGTACTTGATCGTAAGCTTTCCATCCTCAAGATCAGCACCCGAAATATCGTCGACCGAGGTGATCTCGCCGTTCAAGTTGATCGTCTTGATGGTCGCATTATTCTTCTTGTCGATCACGGATACTGTCGCAATGACATAAGGATTGGCTTCCTCTTCAGTTCTGACATTATTGGGCATCTGATATCTGCCTTTGGTGATGACCACCATCCTGTCGTCATCGGAATCTGCGATCCACGAGTTGCTCTGCTCAATAGGCTTGCTCGTATCCAGACCGAGATTGATCTTGTAAATGTCAGTGTCGTACCAGGTGGAATCCTCTGTTATCTTCTTTCCTTTTTTGGAACTGGCATTCCTGCTGCAGGAAATAATAGATGCAGCCATGGCGCATACGAGCACCACTGTTGTCGTAAAAACTACTGAACGTCTCATTCGTTACCCCCACGATAATTAATAGCATCTAAATGTTACTGATAACCCGATTAAGTTGTTATATTCAAACTTCTTAAGGTTTCATTAATTTCTGCGGTGGCGAAAAGGCCGCAATCTTAATATTTCAGGGCAAAAGAAAAGAGTCCGTACTCTAAAGTGCGGACTCTTGAATGAACGTTTAGTCAGTTCTTAACCGAATTACTCGATGATTGTAGAAACTGTACCAGCGCCTACTGTGTGACCACCCTCACGGATAGCGAACTTAAGACCCTGCTCCATAGCGATAGGAGTGATGAGGTCTGCTTCGATTGTTACGTGGTCACCAGGCATGCACATGTCTGTTCCCTCAGGAAGCTTGATAACGCCTGTAACGTCTGTTGTTCTGAAGTAGAACTGAGGACGGTAGCCTGTGAAGAAAGCCTTATGACGTCCACCCTCTTCCTTTGTAAGAACGTAAACTTGGCCTGTGAACTTTGTGTGAGGAGTTGTTGTGCCGGGCTTAGCGATAACCTGACCTCTCTCAACTTCCTTACGGTCGATACCACGGAGGAGGCAGCCGATGTTGTCACCAGCCTCAGCCTGATCCATTGACTTACGGAACATTTCTACACCAGTGATTGTTGTAGACTTAGGCTCGTCCTGGAGACCAACGATCTCTGCAGGATCACCAACCTTAACTGTACCTCTCTCAAGACGGCCTGTAGCAACTGTACCACGGCCGGAGATTGTGAATACGTCCTCAACAGGCATAAGGAACGGCTTGTCAACAGGACGCTCAGGTGTTGCGATGTACTCGTCAACAGCCTTCATAAGCTCAATGATGGAAGCATACTCAGGAGCGTTAGGATCTGTAGATGTAGACTCGAGAGCCTGGAGAGCAGAACCACGGATGATAGGTGTATCATCACCAGGGAAGTCATACTGGTTAAGGAGATCACGGATGTCCATGTCTACGAGCTCAAGAAGCTCTTCGTCGTCAACCTGATCGCACTTGTTCATGTATACAACGATGTAAGGAACGCCTACCTGACGAGCGAGCAGGATGTGCTCACGTGTCTGGGGCATCGGGCCGTCTGCAGCGGAAACTACGAGGATAGCGCCGTCCATCTGAGCTGCACCAGTGATCATGTTCTTGATGTAGTCAGCGTGGCCAGGGCAGTCAACGTGAGCATAGTGACGTGTCTCTGTCTCATACTCAACGTGAGCTGTGTTGATCGTGATACCACGAGCTCTTTCCTCGGGTGCGGAGTCGATGTTGCTGTAATCCTTGAACTCAGCTCCACCCTTCATAGCGAGTACCTTTGTGATAGCAGCTGTAAGAGTTGTCTTACCGTGGTCAACGTGACCAATGGTACCGATGTTTACGTGCGGCTTGCTACGTACGAACTTTTCTCTTGCCATTTGTAATTTCCTCCTAAGAAATTATTATTAAACTTTATTATTACTCGCCTTGATTCAACGGGAGCGTCAAACATCATTTTATAAACTTTCGCTCTTTATTTCAAGTAAAAAAGCATTATTTATTGATGTTTACACCCTTGAAATCAGGCGGTTCGGAGCCTTACTTCTTTAAGATGGACTCCATGATGCTCTTCGGCGTCTCCGCGAAGTGGCTTATCTGCATTACGAACGTACCACGTCCCTGTGTGGAGGAACGGAGGTCTGTTGCGTAACCGAACATGTTTGCGAGCGGAACCTCAGCATGTACCTGCTGTGAACCGTTCATAGGCTCGATCTCCTTGATTGCGCCACGGCGTGCATTAAGTCCGCCGATAACGTCGCCCAAGTACTCATCAGGAACCTCGACGTCTACCTTCATGATAGGCTCGAGGAGGCAAGGATCGCCCTTCTGCATGCCTGCCTTGAATCCCATGGATCCTGCGATCTTGAAGGCCATTTCTGAAGAGTCGACATCGTGGTAGGAACCGTCGAAAACAGTAACCTTAACGTCAACTACAGGATAGCCGCCAAGGATACCGGCCTGCATAGCTTCCTGAACACCTGCATCGATAGGAGCAATGAACTGCTTCGGGATGCTTCCGCCGACTGTCTCATCGACGAACTCATAACCCTTACCGGGCTCCTGAGGTTCGAGTCTGAGCCAGCAGTCACCGTACTGACCGTGACCACCGGACTGACGTACGAACTTACCCTGAGCTTCAACAGTTCTTCTGATCGTCTCTTTGTAGGATACCTGAGGTGCGCCTACGTTAGCCTCAACCTTGAACTCACGGAAAAGACGGTCAACGATGATGTCGAGGTGAAGCTCACCCATACCAGCGATGATTGTCTGTCCTGTTTCCTGGTTGGTGTATGTACGGAACGTCGGGTCTTCTTCTGCGAGCTTCTGGAGAGCGATGAGCATCTTTTCCTGTGAAGCACGGCTCTTAGGTTCGATAGCAACCTCGATAACCGGTTCAGGGAACTCCATGGACTCGAGGATGATAGGATGATCCTCGTCGCAGAGTGTGTTACCTGTTGTTGTATCCTTCAGACCGATAGCAGCTGCGATGTCGCCGGAGAATACTTCTGTGATCTCCTTACGCTCGTTAGCGTGCATCTGAACGATACGTCCGATACGCTCTTTCTTACCCTTTGAAGAGTTAAGAACGTAAGATCCTGCTTCCATAACACCGGAATAAACTCTGAAGAAGCAGAGCTTACCGACGAACGGGTCAGTAGCGATCTTGAATGCGAGAGCAGAGAAAGGCGCTTCATCAGATGAAGGTCTCTCCTCTTCTTCCTCGGTCTCAGGGTTTACACCCTTGATAGCGGGAACGTCGAGAGGTGAGGGCATGTAGTCAACGATAGCGTCGAGCAGCATCTGTACGCCCTTGTTTCTCAAAGAAGTACCGCAGCAAACCGGGATGAGCTTGCATGAGCAGCAAGCCTTACGGAGAGCAGCCTTGAGCTCTTCATTGGAGATCTCCTCGCCTTCGAGGTACTTCTCTGTGAGCTCGTCATCGGTCTCGCAGATAAGCTCGACCATCTCTTCTCTCTTAGCCTTAATGAAATCAACCATATCAGCAGGAACCTCACGGTCCTCATACTGCATACCGTCCTCTGAAGTGTAAACCTCAGCACGGAGTGTAATAAGGTCGATAATGCCCTGGAAGCTGTCTTCCTTACCGATAGGGTACTGAATAGCAACAGGGACATTCTTAAGTCTGTCACGGATCATCTCGCAAACATGTTCAAAGTTTGCACCGATGATGTCCATCTTGTTGACGAAAACCATTCTCGGAACACCGTAGTGCTCAGCCTGTCTCCAGACTGTTTCCGTCTGCGGCTCAACGCCGCCTCTAGCAGACATAACCGTAACCGCACCATCGAGTACACGGAGTGAACGCTCAACTTCTACTGTGAAGTCAACGTGGCCGGGAGTGTCGATGATGTTGATTCTGTGGCCCTTCCAGGGAGCTGTTGTAGCTGCGGAGGTAATTGTGATACCTCTCTCCTGCTCCTGAACCATCCAGTCCATGGTAGCAGCACCTTCGTGAACCTCACCCATCTTACGGTTAACGCCGGAGTAATAAAGAATTCTCTCGGTTGTTGTTGTCTTACCGGCGTCGATGTGAGCCATAATACCGATGTTTCTGGTCTTCTCAAGCGGGTATGCTCTTGTTGTAGCCATTAGTATTAATGTCCTTTCTTAACCGGTGATTAACGATTGAAATGCGCGAAAGCCTTGTTAGCCTCAGCCATTCTGTGCATCTCTTCTTTTCTCTTGAATGCTCCGCCTGTCTCGTTTGCTGCATCCATAAGCTCAGCAGCAAGGCGCTCCTTCATTGTGCGCTCAGATCTGTTTCTCGAGTACTGAACGATCCAACGGAGGCCGAGTGTCTGTCTTCTCTCGGGCTTAACATCCATAGGGATCTGATAGTTTGCACCACCAACACGGCGTGCTTTGCACTCGAGGGTGGGCATTACGTTAGCAAGAGCCTTTCTGAATACTTCGAGGGGCTCTTCATTTGTGCGCTCTTTGATGATATCGAAGGCGCCGTATGTAATTTTTTGAGCTACGCCCTTCTTGCCGTCCAACATGATGTTGTTGATAAGCTTACTTACTACAACGTCATTGTAGACAGGATCAGGAAGAACAGTTCTCTTTGGGGTATTGCCTTTTCTTGGCACTTTGCTTCCCTCCTAACATGATTATTAAAGTTTTACTGTCTAAAACTTGAAACCATAGGTACTCACGTTTCAGTTGTTCTTGTGGACCGTGTTAAGTGTTTCAGTCAGGCAATGTCCATATATGAACAATGTACTGATCACTTATGTCCAACCCCTGCGAAAAATCTTTCCGCGGGATTACTTCTTAACCTTAGCAGCCTTCGGCTTCTTAGCGCCGTACTTAGATCTGCCCTGCTGACGATCAGCAACGCCGGCTGTATCAAGTGTGCCTCTTACGATGTGATAACGTACACCAGGGAGGTCCTTAACACGTCCGCCTCTGATAAGTACAACAGAGTGCTCCTGAAGGTTGTGTCCGATTCCCGGAATATAAGCAGTAACCTCGTAGCCATTTGTAAGACGGACTCTTGCTACCTTACGAAGAGCTGAATTAGGCTTCTTAGGTGTAGTTGTCTTAACAACTGTGCAAACGCCGCGCTTTTGAGGCGAATCAAGATTTGTCTGCTTGTTTCTGATGGTATTCATCGAGAACTGAAGCGCCGGGGAAGCAGACTTGAATGTCTTGGACTGTCTGCCGGACTTAACCAATTGATTGAACGTTGGCATCAATACATCTCCTTTCTTTATTTTTACGCGCAAATATGAGCACAAAGTCCCCTTTGCGAGCAATTAAGTATACACCCGCATATTTTGAATGTAAACTGCCAATTTTTAAGGGTTCTGAAGCTTTCTTTGCCGCCCCCTTTTCGAGGGGTTCGATAATAATACCAAAAAAGCATAAAAAATTGACTGTCAAACCCAAAATTTCTTATTCACTTATCGGGACAAACCCTATATACTTACTAAGGTTATTTTTTAATTACAAGGAGT
The DNA here is from genome assembly GCA_902782235.1 of Oscillospiraceae bacterium. Lineage (GTDB taxonomy): Bacteria > Bacillota > Clostridia > Saccharofermentanales > Saccharofermentanaceae > Saccharofermentans. The sequence goes on along the minus strand of CACZML010000058.1, from coordinate 3,435 downwards.
GTGACTTCAATGAAAGTAAAAATCACAGAAACCGTGCTGCGTGACTCACAGCAGTCGCTCATCGCAACACGTATGCCGTTCTCCGATTTCGAGGGCATCCTTGAGACTTTGGACAACGCCGGCTACTACTCACTCGAGTGCTGGGGCGGCGCAACATTCGACTCATGCCTCAGATATCTGGACGAGGATCCGTGGGAGAGACTTAGAAAGATCAAGGCTGTCTGCAAGAAGACTCCCCTTCAGATGCTCATCCGCGGTCAGAACATTTTAGGCTACAAGCATTATCCCGACGACGTCGTTAGACTCTTCTGCCGCAAGGCTGCAGAGAACGGTATGGATATCTTCCGTATCTTCGACGCACTCAATGATTTCAGAAACATTGAAGTCTGCATTGACGAGGTAAAGAAGTGCGGCAAGCATGCACAGGGCTGCATCTGCTACACAACTTCACCTGTACATACAATCGAGAAGTACGTTGAAATGTGCAAGGAACTTGAGAACATGGGCGTTGACTCCATCGCAATCAAGGACATGGCAGGCATCTGCTCACCTAAGGAAGCTTATGATCTCATCAAGGCTATCAAGGGTGCAAATATCAAGGTACCTCTCTTCTTCCACACACACCACACAACAGGCATGGGTCCTATGACTCTCCTTAAGGCTGTTGAAGCAGGTGTTGACGGAATCGACTGCGCTATCTCCACAATGGCAGGCGGCACATCACAGCCCGCTACTGAGACAATGGCTTACACACTTAAGCAGTTCGGCTATGACTCAGGTCTTGATATGGACAAGCTCAAGGAGATCGCTGATTACTTCGTACCCGTAAGAAAGAAGTTCTTAGACAACGGTACACTCAATCCTACAGTTATGGGCATCAAGGCTGACATCCTTAAGTATCAGGTTCCGGGCGGAATGCTCTCCAACATGATCGCTAACCTCAAGGATATGCACGCTCTTGATAAGTTCGACGAGGCTCTCGCTGAGATCCCTGCAGTCCGTAAGGACATGGGTTATCCCCCGCTCGTTACACCTCTTTCACAGATGGTTGGTAACCAGGCAGTTCAGAATGTTCTCTTAGGCGAGAGATATAAGAACATCTCCAAGGAGATCAAAGCTTACCTCCGCGGCGAATACGGCAGAGCACCGGGCGAAGTTAACCAGGAACTCATCGACAGATGCTGGAAGCCTGAAGAACTCGTTCAGGGCAGATATGCTGATTCATTAGAGCCCGTTTTCGAGAAGACAAAGAAGGAACTTGGCGATAAGGCAAGATCCGACGAGGATGTCCTCTCCTACATCGCTTTCCCTCAGGTTGCTGAGAAGTTCTTCGCAGCACGTGAAGAGAAAGAATCCAACACAGTTAACTACACCATCGAGAAGAAGGAGGATTAATTATGAATCCTGTTATTCAGTTGGCTGTAGAGCGCGGTTCACACCTCACCATCGGTGAGATGATGATGAACGCCGGCATCGTTATCCTCGTGGTATTCGGTGTGCTCTTCCTGATGTACATCCTGATCTCTCTTTCAGGAAAGATCATCCAGGGCATCACAAAGCTCGGCGCTAAGGAAGAACCCGCTAAGGCAGCTCCTGCCGCTGCAGCACCCGCTGCACCTGCTGCTCCCGAAGAGGAATTCTCTTCCGGATCATTGAAGCTTAAGAACTGTGATGAGAAGACCGCTGCCATGATCATGGCAATCGTCGCTGATGACTCCGGAATCCCGCTCGAAGAGCTCGTATTCAAGTCAATCAAGTTGGTCGAAAAAGATTAAAGGAGAACATCCATGATTTATAACGTAACTATCAACGATAAAGTTTATGAGGTAGAAGTCGAGAAAGGCAAGGCCAATCTCATCAAGACAACTGCTGTTGTAGCTGCTGCACCTGCAGCTGCTCCCGCTCCTGCTGCCGCACCCGCTGCTGCTCCGGCACCTGCCGCTGCACCTGCTGCCGCTGCTGCTGCAGGCACAACACCTGTTAACTCACCTATGCCCGGTACGATCCTTGACGTTAAGGTCGCTGTCGGTCAGGCAGTTAAGGAAGGCGATCTCGTTTGCATCCTCGAGGCTATGAAGATGGAGAACGAGATCTATGCACCTTGCTCCGGTTCAGTTGCTCAGGTTCTCGTAACAAAGGGCCAGTCAGTAGACACAGGCGCACCTTTGGTAACGATTTCTTGATCAGGGGGTAGCAGGTAATGTTAGAAGTATTAAAAAATCTGTGGGAGACCTCAGGTATTGCCACGATGACGTGGCAGCAGGGCGTGATGATCCTCATCTCGTTCATCCTGTTCTATCTCGCAATCAAGAAGCAGTATGAGCCTTTGCTCTTACTCCCTATCGCATTCGGTATGCTCCTCACCAACCTCCCTTGGCCCGGCGGCGGAATCTTCCACCCCGAGTGGTTCCAGGGTGAGATCAACTGGGCAGCATTGGGCGGACAGTATCACGATGCTGCAGGCAATCATATCGATCCGGGTCTTTTCGACTTCTTATACATCGGCGTTAAGATGGATATCTTCCCCTGCCTCATCTTCATGGCAGTCGGCGCTATGACAGACTTCGGACCCCTGATCTCCAGACCTTCATCCTTCTTCATGGGTGCTGGCGCTCAGTTCGGTATCTCCTTCGCATTCGTAGTAGCTTGCCTCTTAGGCTTCGATCCTCAGGGCGCTGCTTCTATCGGTATCATCGGCGGTGCTGACGGCCCGACAGCTATCTATCTCACATCCAAGCTCGCACCTGAGCTCCTCGGCGCTATCGCTATCGCAGCATACTCATACATGGCCCTGATCCCTATGATCCAGCCGCCTATCATGAAGCTGCTTACAACAAAGAAGATGCGCCAGGTAAAGATGGAGCAGACAAGACCTGTCTCCAAGGCAGAAAAGATCTGCTTCCCTATCATCGTAACTGTTGTTTGCGTTCTCATCCTTCCTTCCGTTGCACCTCTCCTCGGCTGCCTCATGCTTGGTAACCTCTTCAGAGAATCCGGTGTTACAGAGCGTCTTTCCGACACAGCACAGAACGCAATGTGCAACATCGTAACGATCTTCCTCGGTACATCCGTTGGTGCTACAGCAGTTGGTGCTAACTTCCTCAAGCTCGAGACAGTTAAGATCATCATCATCGGCCTTTGCGCTTTCGCCTTCGCTACAGTCGGCGGACTCCTCATCGGTATCGTTATGTACTTCCTGTCCGGCAAGAAGATCAACCCGCTCATCGGCGCAGCAGGCGTTTCCGCCGTTCCTATGGCAGCACGTGTTGCTTCCAAGGTCGGCCAGAAGGAGAACCCTTCCAACTTCCTGCTCATGCACGCCATGGGTCCTAACGTAGCAGGCGTTATCGGTTCTGCAGTTGCTGCAGGCATCCTGCTCACACTCTTCGGCTGATAACCGTTTAAGAGTTGTAATTAAATAACCTATAGAGGCTG